>JBGQFF010000031.1:0-25213 GCA_041496745.1 Gammaproteobacteria bacterium | reverse complement strand
GACCTTGTCGCCGAAGTGCGCTTCGAGCTGGTCGGACACCTGCAGTGCGAGCGTATTGCGCGCGTCGTACATGGTGCGCAACAAACCGGCGATCTCGAGGTTCGGGTTGAGGTTCGCGCGCACCCGCTTGATGGTGCCGACCAAGTCGGTCAGGCCTTCCAGCGCGTAGTACTCGCATTGCATCGGGATCAGCACCGACTGCGCGGCCACCAAGCCATTCAGCGTCAGCAGCGAAAGTGAAGGCGGGCAATCGATGAACACGAAATCGTATTCGCCCTCGACCGCGCTCAGCGCGGACTTCAGGCGGCCTTCGCGGTTCTGCAGGTCGACCAGTTCGATCTCCGCGCCGGCAAGCTCGCGGTTGGCGGGCACCAGGTCGTAGCCGCCGCGTTCCGCGCGCGTGCGGATGTTCGCGATCTCGCCCAATCCGAGCAGCACGTGATACACAGTGCGCGCCGCGGCGCGCTTGTCCACGCCGCTGCCCATGGTGGCGTTGCCCTGCGGGTCGAGGTCGACGAGCAGGGTGCGCTGGCCGGCGCGCGCCAGCGCCGCGGCGAGATTGACGCTGGTCGTCGTCTTGCCGACGCCGCCCTTCTGGTTCACGACCGCGATGACGCGCGCCATGCTTCAGCCCTGGCAGCGGCACAGCACTAGGTGGCGCTGCGCATCGAGCAGCGGCACCTGCAGCCGTCGCACGTCGCGGCAATCGGCGCCGGCAGGCACGCGTTGCAGTTCGGCTTGCGGAAACACGCCTTTCATCGCGAGGAGCAGGCCGCCGGGGGCTAGCAGATGCCGGCAGGCAGTGATGAAGTCGGCGAGCTCGGCGAAACCGCGCGCAATGACGCAGTCGAACGGCTGCGCCGGCAGCCAGGCCTGCACTCGGCCCAAGTGCACGACCGCGTTCGGTAGCTTCAGCTCGATCACCGCCTGTTGCAGGAACGCAGCTTTCTTGTGGTTGGCGTCGTTGAGTGTCACGTGCCGCTCTGGCTCCGCGATGGCAAGCGGGATTCCGGGCAGGCCGCCGCCCGAGCCAACGTCGGCCAGCGTTCCCGCCGGCAGATGCGGCAGGACGGCGAGTGAATCAAGCAGGTGGTGGCTGATCATCTTTTCCGGGTCGCGGATCGCGGTCAGGTTGTAGGTCTTGTTCCATTTCGCGAGAAGCTCGAGATAGGCCAGCAACTTTTCCCGCGCGCCCCCGGGCAAGGCCAGGGCGAGTTCGTCGAGCCCGCGTTGCAGCGCGGCCTGTTGTGACCTCATGCACGCTGCTTCTGCGGCTGCAGGCCCCTCTTGATATGCACCAGCAGCAAGGAGATCGCCGCGGGCGTGATCCCCGAAATGCGCGCCGCTTGCCCCAGCGTTTCGGGCCGCTGCCGCTCCAGTTTCTGCTGCACCTCTTTCGACAGCCCGCGCACTGCGCAGTAGTCGAGCTCGGCAGGGAGTTTCAAGTGTTCCTGCTCGACACGCCGCTCCACTTCATCCCTCTGGCGGTTGATGTAGCCCTGGTACTTGGCCTGCGTCTCCACTTGCTGCGCGACCAGGTCGTCTAATACCCCGTTGCCAGCATTTGGTAATGTCATAAGTGAGCGATAGCTTACGTTAGGGCGGCGGAGTAACGTCGCAAACGAATACTCCCGCTCGATCGGCTTGCCGAAGACACGGATGGCATCGGCCTCGTGGACGCTCTTGGGCGTGACCCAGAGCAGTTCTAGGCGCTCCTGCTCACGGGCGATGGCGCTCCGCTTGTGGCAATAGACGTCCCATCGTGCATCGTCCACCAACCCAAGCCGGCGGCCGATCTCCGTGAGACGCAGGTCCGCGTTGTCCTCGCGCAGCATCAGACGGTACTCGGCACGGCTGGTGAACATGCGATACGGTTCCGACACGCCGCGGGTGATGAGATCGTCCACCAGGACCCCGAGGTAGGCCTCGTGGCGCTGCGGGCACCAGGCCGCCTCGCCGCGCACCTGCAAGGCGGCATTGGCGCCGGCCAGCAAACCTTGCGCCGCCGCCTCCTCGTAGCCGGTCGTGCCGTTGATCTGGCCGGCGAAAAAGAGTCCACCCACCGTCTTCGTCTCGAGCGACGACTTCAGGTTGCGCGGATCGTAGTAGTCGTACTCGATGGCGTAGCCAGGACGCAGGATGTGCGCTCGCTCGAGTCCTCGGATCGAACGCACTAGTTCGACCTGAACGTCGAACGGCAAGCTGGTGGAGATCCCGTTGGGGTAGATCTCGTGGGTATCCAGACCCTCGGGCTCGAGGAAGATCTGGTGGCTGGCCTTGTCCGCGAAGCGGTGGATCTTGTCTTCGATCGAAGGGCAGTACCGCGGACCAACACCTTGGATCACCCCGGTATACATCGGAGAGCGATCCAGCCCATTGCGGATCGCTGCATGGGTGCGCTCATTCGTGTGCGTGATCCAGCATGGCAGCTGGCGTGGATGCATGTCCCGCCGGCCGACGAAGGAGAAAACCGGCTCCGGCGAATCTCCCGGCTGCAGTTCCATGACCGAAAAATCTATCGTGCGGCCGTCCAATCGGGGCGGCGTGCCGGTCTTCAGCCTGCCGACCGGCAGTTTCATCTCCCGCAAGCGCGCCGCGAGAGTCACCGCAGCGGGATCGCCTGCACGCCCCGCCTGGTAGTTCTGCAATCCGACATGAACGAGCCCGGAGAGGAAGGTTCCAGCGGTCAGTACCACGGCGCGGCCGCGGAACCGAATACCTAGTTGGGTGATCACCCCCGCCGCGCGGTCGCCCTCCAGCACGATGTCGTCGACCGCCTGCTGGAACAGGGTCAGGTTTGGTTGATTCTCCAGGCGGTGGCGAATTGCGCGCCGATAGAGGACCCGGTCTGCCTGTGCACGCGTCGCTCGCACCGCCGGGCCTTTCGAGAAATTCAAGGTGCGGAATTGAATGCCGGCCTCGTCCGTGGCGAGCGCCATGGCACCGCCCAAAGCGTCGATTTCCTTGACCAGGTGTCCCTTGCCGATCCCGCCGATCGAGGGATTGCACGACATCTGTCCCAGCGTCTCGATGCTGTGGGTAAGCAGCAGGGTGCGGCTACCCATGCGGGCAGCGGCGAGGGCGGCTTCGGTGCCGGCATGGCCACCACCCACCACGATGACGTCGAACTCGGTCGGATACAGCATGTGAGGCGATTCTAAGGAGGCGGCATGATACGTGAATGTTCCACGTGAAACTAGCGTGGAGTCTGCTCCCCTGCGCGATGTTCCACGTGGAACAAGAGCTACTTAGAGTATTGCTGCATCGCAGCAATCCTTGTTCCCGTGAGACAATCGCGGCCGTTTTGCGCCGCGCCCCGTGATCTCTCTCGCCCGCTACGCCACGCTGCTGGAACGGCCCGAACTGAGGCGCGCCATCGTCGCCTCCGTCATAGGGCGACTGCCGATCGGCATCCTCGGCCTGGCCATCCTGCTCGCCACGCAGGCCTCCAGCGGTTCTTTCGGCCTGGCAGGCGCCGTCGCTGCCTGCTATCTCGCGGGACTCGCCGGCATGGCGCCGGTGCTCGGCCGCGTCATTGATCGCACTGGCCCTGCACGCACGCTGCTGGTCTGCGCGTTCGTGTTCCCGGCGACGCTGGTGACGCTGGTTGCAGCACTGCGCTTCGGCGCCCCGCTGTGGACAGCGTTCGTGCTGGCTGCTCTGGCTGGCGCCACCTTTCCCCCGATCACGGTATGTCTGCGCACGTTCCTGCGGCAGCGGCTGCTCGAAGAGGTGCAACTGGCCGCCGCCTACTCGCTCGAATCGGTGCTGATCGAAATCATCTTCATCATCGGCCCGATGCTGGTGGCGCTGTTCGTCGCCTATGCCGTTGCGAGCACTGCTGTACTGTTCGCCGCAACCTGCGGGCTCGCCGGCACACTGCTTTTTCTGCGCTCCCCGGTACTGGCGCAGTGGCGCATCGAGGAGCGCAAGCCGGCGAGCCTGTTCGGACCGCTCGCAGTGCGCGGCTTCGTGCCGCTGCTCGCCGTCATCCTCGCGTATTCGGGCTCTTTCGGCCTGTTGGAGATCGGCGTCACCGCCTATGCGCTCGAAAGCGGCAGGCCTGCGCTTGCCGGATTGATCCTCGGCCTGATGAGCGTCGGCAGCGCGGTGGGCGGTCTTGCCTACGGCAGCCGCAGTTGGCGCCTGCCGCTCGCGCGCCAATTCGCCTTGATGCTCTCGATCATGGGCATCGGCATCGCGTTGCTTGCGCTGATCGCAAACGTCTTCCTGTTCGCGGCGCTCGGCATCGCGGCGGGCGTGGTCATGGCGCCAGCGCTCATCATTCAGTCAATGCTCGTTGCCAAGACCGCGCCGCCGCAGTACGCGACCGAGGCGTTTACCTGGTCTGCATCCTGCCTGTTGAGCGGGGTAGGCGTAGGCCTCGCCGCTGGCGGACTGTTGCTTGAGCGCGCGAACTCTTCGGCAGTGTTCGTGGCGGCGGGAGCGGTGGCGCTGAGCGCGGCGCTGCTCGCCTTTGCCACGCTGCGAGGGCGCTAGGCCATGGCCGACCGCGCGCCGCGTTGCTTCAAGAAGGAGCACTAGCCCGATCGTGGCGGTGATGATGTCGATGAGGATCGGCTTGCCGGGGCGCGTGGCGAGCTCGGCGTAGAACAGGATGAAGTTAGGCGCCCGCGAATGCTCCGACGAGTGCCAGCAGCCAGTCATACCAAGGCACCGATCTGCGCGAAGCGCTGCGGAACCCCGGATAACATAGGAACCCGAGGAACAGCGCGATGCCGAGATGCAGCGATCTCGCCTCGGTGTCGTTCAGCACGCCCCAGCCAAGCGCGAACGGCAGCGGCGAGGCGTACCAAAGCTGAAACAGCGACCAGCCCACTGCGATCGCGAAAATCAGCTTGCCGACGAACCCGACGACCTTGCGGCCGCCGGTATCCGATTCGGCAACCAGTTGCCGCAGATCAGGCGACGGTTTCCCCTGCACGCTTGTGCTCATGACGCCCCCTGAAAACAAAAAAGGGGCGAAACTCGCGTTTCGCCCCCCTTATTGCGGTCGGCCGTTGCCGCCTATTTCACCCAGCCCTTTTCCCGGTAGTAGTTCACCGCGCCGTCGTGCAAAGGCGCCGACAGCGCGTCTTTGACCATACCCTGCGGGGTGAGCATGGCAAGCGCCGGGTGCAGCTTCTTGAATTCCTCGAGATTGTCGAAGACCGCCTTGACCACCGCGTACACCGTGTTGGCCGGCACATTCCTCGACGACACCAAGGTGGCCAGCACGCCGTAAGTTTCCGTGGCCTGCGGATTGTTCGGGTACAGGCCGGCGGGAATGGTCGCCCTGGCGTAGTAGGACCTCTCCCTCACCAGCTTATCAACCGCCGGGCCGGTCAGCGGCACCAGCTTCGCGCCGCAGGTCGTGGTCGGATCTTGAATGTTGGCCGAGGGATGGCCGACCGCATAGAAAAAGCCGTCGATCTTGCCGTCGCACAGCGCAGGCCCGTGCTCGTCCGCCTTGAGCTCGGATGCGAGCGAGAAGTCCTGCGGTTTCCAGCCCATCGCGGCGAGCAGTTCCAGCATCGAGGCCTGCGTGCCGGAACCGGGGTTGCCCATGTTGTAGCGCTTGCCCTTGAAGTCGGCGAAGCTCCTGGCGTTCGCTTCCTTGCGCGCAAGCACGGTGAACGGCTCTGGGTGCAGGGACATCACCGAGCGCAGATCGGCATAGGCGCCGTCCTTTTGGAACGAGCCGACGCCCTTGGCGGCGTTGAAATGCACGTCGGACTGCGCGATGCCCATGTCCAGTTCGCCCGCCTTGATGGTGTTGATGTTGAACACCGAGCCACCCGTGGACTCGACCGAGCAACGGATACCGTGCGCCTTGCGGTCCTTGTTTACCAGGCGGCAGATCGCGCCGCCCGCCGCGTAATACACGCCCGTAACGCCACCGGTGCCGATCGTGATGTATTTCTGTTGCGCCTGCGCGGAGGGCGCGAGGACGCTGGCGACGAGCAGACTTGCTGCGAGCGCGCTGAGTCTGCGCATGACTTGTCTCCCTAGGTAGCACGCGCGCTTACCTTAGCGAATGGGTCGCTAGGCGGCAACAGCCGTCTTGAGCACGGCGTCGAGGGCGGCGCCCAGCTTGCCGACCAACTCGTCGAGCTGCGCCTCCTCGACGATGAACGGCGGCGCAAGCAGCACGTGGTCTCCCTGGACGCCGTCGAGCGTGCCGCCCATCGGGTAGCACATCAGGCCTGCCTTGAGCGCTTCCCTCTTGACCTTGGCGTTGACGCGCTGCCTGGGGTCGAAGGGCCGCTTCGACGCTCGGTCGGCAACCAACTCCACCCCCCAGAACAAGCCGCGGCCGCGGATGTCGCCCACATGCGGATGGTTACCGAACGCGGCTCGCAACTTTCTCTCCAGCAGCGCACCCAGCGGTGCGACCCGCGCTAGCAGCCCGTCATCGTGCAGGCGGTGCTGCACCGCGAGCGCGCCAGCGCAGGCGGCGGCATGCCCGAGATAGGTGTGGCCGTGCTGGAAAAAGCCGCTGCCCGAGACGATGGTCTCGTAGATGTGCTTGGCAACCAGCGTCGCCCCGATCGGCTGGTACCCGGCGCCCAGCCCTTTTGCAACCGTCACCAGGTCCGGCACGATGCCTTCCTGCTCGAACGCATAGAGCGCGCCGCAGCGGCCCATGCCGCACATCACCTCGTCCAGGATCAGCAGCACGCCGTAGCGGTCGCAGACCTCGCGCACGCGCTTGAAATAGCCGGGTACCGGCGGCACGGCGCCGAGCGTGGCGCCGACCACGGTTTCGGCGACAAAGGCGATGACCTTGTCGCCGCCCAGCCTGCGGATCTCCGCCTCGAGTTCGGCGGCGAGCCGTTCGCCGTAGGCCGCGTCTGTCTCTCCCGCGAGCTTGCCGCGATAGGCGTAGCAGGGCGACACATGCGCCGCCTCGATCAACAGCGGCTCGAATTGCTTGCGGCGCCACGCATTGCCGCCGACGGCGAGAGCGCCCAGCGTATTGCCGTGATAGGACTGGCGACGGCCGATCAGGTAGCGGCGCTGCGGCTCGCCCTGCTCCACGAAATACTGGCGCGCCAGCTTGAGCGCGGCCTCGATCGCCTCCGATCCGCCCGAAACGAAGTAAACCTTCTCCAGCGGCGCGGGCGCGCGTGCAATCAAAGCGTCGGCCAACGCTTCCATCGGCTCGTTGGTAAAAAACGACGTGTGCGCGAACGGCAGGCGCGCGAGTTGTTCCTGGATCGCGCGCACCACCGCGGCGTCGGAGTGGCCGAGGCAGGACACCGCCGCGCCACCCGAAGCGTCGAGGTAGCGCTTGCCGTCGCGGTCGAACAGGTAGGCGCCTTCACCCCGCACCGCGACTGGATAGGGCTCGCGCGGATTGCGGTGAAAAACGCGGGTCACGTCAGGCGGCGAGCTTCTGGTGCAACTGCGTACGGCGCAGTTCGAGTTCGCGCGGCAGCCGGGCGCCAAGCTTGCCGAGCAGCTCGTCGTGCGATGCGACCTCGTCCTTCCACGCATCGCCGTCCACGCGCACGATCTCCTGGTACTGCTCGCGCGTGAACCTCTCCAGCCCGCGCCAGTTAAGATCTTCGAAAGCCGGGATGATGCCGAGCGGCGTATCCACGCCCTTCACCAGCCCGTGGCAGCGGCCGACGATCCATTCCAGCACGCGCATGTTCTCGCCAAAGCCTGGCCAGATGTATTTGCCGCGCGCGTCCTTCCTGAACCAGTTGACGCGGAAGATGTGCGGCGGATGGTGCACGGCCTTGCCCGTCTTCAGCCAGTGCGCGAAGTAATCTCCCATGTTGTACCCGCAGAACGCGATCATCGCCATCGGGTCGCGCCGCACCACGCCGACCTTGCCGGTGATTGCCGCCGTGGTCTCCGAGCCGAGCGTGGCAGCCATGTACACGCCGTCTTCCCATGTCGGTGCCTCGACCACCAGGGGCACGGTCGTTGAACGGCGGCCGCCGAACAGGAACGCCGAGATCGGCACTCCGCCCGAGTCCTCCCACTTCGGATCCATGGACGGGCATTGCGCCGCCGCTACGGTAAAGCGCGAGTTGGGGTGCGCGGCGAGCCTGCCCGCCTTGCCGTCCTCCGGCGTCCACGGCTTGCCCTGCCAGTCGATGAGGCGCGCCGGCGGCCGCTCGGTCATGCCTTCCCACCAGACGTCGCCCTCCGGGGTGAGCGCTACGTTGGTGAAGATCACGTTCGCCTTCAGCGTGCGCATTGCGTTCAGGTTGGTCCCATCCGAGGTCCCCGGCGCGACGCCGAAGAAACCGGCCTCCGGGTTGATCGCGTAGAAGCGGCCGTCGTGGCCGGGCTTGATCCACGCGATGTCCTCGCCGATGGTGGTGACCTTCCAGCCGTTGTAGGCTGCGGGCGGAATGAGCATGGCGAAGTTGGTCTTGCCGCAGGCGCTCGGGAACGCCGCCGCGACGTAGCTCTTCTGGCCCGCGGGCGATTCCACACCGAGGATCAGCATGTGCTCGGCAAGCCAACCCTCGTCGCGCGCCATCACCGAAGCGATGCGCAGCGCGAGGCACTTCTTGCCGAGAAGCGCGTTGCCGCCGTAGCCCGAGCCATACGACCAGATCTCGCGCGTCTCGGGAAAATGGACGATCCACTTCTCCTTGTCGTTGCACGGCCAGGGCACATCCTTCTGTCCGGCAGTCAGCGGCGCGCCCACCGAGTGCACGCCAGGCACGAAATCGCCGTCCTCGCCCAGCCAGTCGGCCACCGCGCGGCCCATCCGCGTCATGATGCGCATGTTGATCGCCACGTACGCCGAGTCGGAGATCTCGACGCCGATCTGCGCGATATGCGAGCCGATCGGCCCCATCGAATAGGGCATCACGTACATGGTGCGCCCACGCATACAGCCATCGAACAGGGGCTGCAGCGTGGCGCGCATTTCGCGCGGGTGCACCCAGTTGTTGGTCGGCCCGGCCTGCTCCCTTTTCTCGCTACAGATGAAGGTGCGGTCCTCCATGCGCGCCACGTCGCTCGGATGCGAGCGGGCGAGGTAGCTGTTCGGGCGCAGTTTCTCGTTCAGTTTGATCAGCGTTCCCGCGGCGACGAGTTCCACGCACAAGCGGTCGTACTCCGTTTGTGACCCGTCGCACCACACGATGCGCACGGGCTTGACCAGCAGCGCGATCTCGGAAACCCACTGGCGCAGGCCCGCGTGGCGTACCCAATCGGGCGCTTGCGAGAGGTCCTTCTGCGTAGTGCCTGGAGCGTTCATCTGCGTGAACTCCTGAAAGCAAAACGGCCCTGGAGGGGCCGTACGGTTGCGGTTGAGGCTAGAATTTTACCGCGCCCCGGGGGCGGCGTGCCACGTTGAAAAAAGCTTGCCCGATCAATCCCTTCGCTAGCGCTACTTACCGATGCAGAAGCGCGAGAAAATCTCCCCCAGCAGGTCGTCCGCGCTGAATTCCCCCGTGATTGCAGCGAGCGCCTGTTGCGCAAGCCGCAATTCCTCGGCGAACAATTCCCACTGCCGCACACGCTCCGCTGCCGCCGCCAGATGCGCGCCCGCCGCCTGCAGCGCGCGCAGGTGGCGCTCGCGGGCAAGGAACACCGACTCGCCGTGCGACTTCCACCCGGCGGCCTCGAGGATGGCCCGGCGCAGTTGCTCCATGCCGATCCCGGTCTTTGCAGAAACGCAGACCGCCGGATGTTTGCCCGGCGGCGGCCGAAAGCCGGGCGCCAGGTCGACCTTGTTGTAGACGTCGATGCGCGCCGCCGCGGCGGGAGCGCTGACCGGGAGCGCGTGGTCTGCTGCTGAGGCATCGTGCACCGCGAGAACCAGGTCGGCGCGGGCGACCTCCCGCCGCGCACGCTCGATGCCCATACGCTCAACCTCGTCGCGAGATTCGCGCAAACCCGCGGTGTCCACCAGGTTGAGCGGCACGCCTTCAATCTGGATCGCCTCGCGCAGCGCATCTCGAGTGGTGCCGGGGATGGGCGTAACGATCGCGCGTTCCTCGCCCGCGAGCCGGTTGAGCAGGCTCGACTTGCCGACATTGGGGCGTCCGGCGAGCACAACCTGTATTCCGGTCCGCAGCAAGCTGCCCTCGCGGCTGCGCGCCAGGACTTCGCCGAGCGCGGTGCGCAGGCGCGCCAGGCGCGTGGCAGCGTCGACGCGATCCAGCGAGTCCACTTCCTCTTCCGGGAAATCCAGCGTCGCTTCGGTAAGCGCTCGCAACTCGATGAGCTGCGCGACCAGCACGTCAATGGCTTCGGAGAACTCCCCGGTTAGGGAGCGCAGGGCGCTGCGCGCTGCTTCCGTGCTCGCCGCATCGATCAGGTCGGCGACCGCTTCGGCCTGCGCCAGGTCCATGCGGCCATTGAGAAAAGCGCGCCGCGTGTACTCCCCGGGCTCGGCGAGCCGCGCCCCCGCGTCCAGGCATGCGGCGAGGACCGACTGCAGGACGACCGGGCCGCCGTGTCCCTGGAACTCGAAGCCGTGCTCACCGGTGTAGGAATGCGGTGCCGGAAAGTACAGGGCGAGGCCTTCGTCGAGCAACTGTCCCGCCGCATTGCGTGCGGCCCCGTAAGTGGCGACTCTGGGCTCAGGCAGCCGCCCCAGGAGTCGGCGCGCAACGTCGGGCGCCAGCGGGCCCGAGAGGCGCACAATGCCGATCGCGCCGCGCCCCCCCGCGGGTGTCGCGATCGCCGCTATGGTGTCGGGACTGCGCCTCGCAGGCGGGTCAGCGTTTGGCATGGGCAGTCTTGTCGCGGTCGAACATGCGCTGAATCTGCCACTGCTGAAGGATGGAGAGGATGTTGTTTACCAGCCAGTACAGCACCAGGCCGGCAGGGAAAAAGAAGAAGAACACGCTGAAGATGAAGGGCATGAACTGCATCACCTTGGCCTGCACCGGATCGGGCGGCACCGGGTTCATGCGCGTCTGCAGCACCATCGTCACGGTCATCAGCACCGGCAGCACGTAGTAAGGGTCGAGCGCCGACAGGTCCTTGATCCACAGGATGAACGGCGCGTGCCGCAATTCAATCGCCGCCAACAGCACCCAGTAAAGGGCGATGAACACCGGGATCTGCACCACGATCGGGAAGCAGCCACCCAGGGGATTGATCTTCTCGGTCTTGTACAGCTCCATCATCGCCTGGTTCATGCGCGCGCGGTCGTTGCCGTACATCTCGCGGAGCTTGGTCAGCCGCGGCGTGATCAGCTTCATCTTGGCCATCGACTTGTAGCTTGCCGCCGACAGAGGGAAAAACAGCGCCTTGATCAGTATGGTGAGCAGGATGATGGCGACGCCCCAGTTGCCGGAGAGGGCATGGAATTTCTCCAGCAGCCAGAACAGCGGCCAGGCGATGATCGTAAGCCAGCCGTAGTCCACCACCAGGTCGAAGCCCGGGGCTGCTGCCCTGAGGCGGTGCTGCTCCTGTGGCCCCACATAGAGTGGAGCACCGATCCGGGCCGAGGCCCCTGGTGCGATTTCCGGCGCGGACAGCACGACGCGACCGACGTAGATCCCGTCCTGGCGGCGCTCCACCACGTATTCGCGTGCAGCCTTGACCGCCGGGAGCCAGGCGGCCACGAAGTAGTGCTGCACGAACGCAATCCAGCCGTCCTCGGCACGCCGCACGTACTCGGCCTTTCCCTTGTCGAGGTCGGAGAAATGGATCTTCTGGAATTTCTTTTCTTCCGTGTACTCGGCGAACCCGGCGAAGGCTTGCGTACCGAAGGATTGCGCGATGGAATTGCCGCCTGAGACGGGCTTGCCATCGTGCGTCAACTGGAAGTAGGCATGGGGGGAGAACGGCGCCGCTCCCTTGTTGCTGATCTCCAGGGTAACGTCGACGATGTAGCTGTCGCGCGAAAAAACGAACACCTTGTCAACGGCGAGTCCTCCCGGGCCTTCCGCAGACAGGCGCACTTCGAGCTTGCTTGCGCCTGCCGCAAGTTCGCGCACGCCTGGCTGCGCTTTCCACAGGGTGCGGTGATTGGGCCCGCCTTCGCCGGTCAGACCGCTCTGCGCAAAGTAGTGTTGCTCCGGACCGAGCAGCACCAGATTCCTGTGCGGGTCGTCGGCATGCTTGTGCTTGAGCAGCTCCACCCTACTCAGCGTTCCACCAAGCGTGTCGATCTCGGCGATCAGCAGGTCCGTCTGAATGCGCAGCACCTCCCCCTTCGCCGCGGGCGCCGCGGCGGGCACCGACCCGGACTGCGCAATGCCTGGCGCAGGCGCGGCCACGGGCTTGACCGGTGTCGGGACGGCCGGGACAGTCTGGGCGGCCGGCGCCGGGGCTGGTTTCGGCCGGCTTTGCTTCTCCCAGGCATCCCACAGCAGCAGCAGCGAGAAGCTGAAAATGAAGAACAGGATCAGTCGTTGGGTATCCATTGGGTCCAGTGGTGCGTTTCAGCCTCGCCGGCGCTCCGGCACCGGATCGTAGCCACCGCGGTGCCAGGGGCCGCAACGGCACAGGCGGCGCGCGACAAGCCAGCCGCCGCCGAAGAGTCCGTGGCGCGCGAGCGCCTCGTCCGCGTACTGCGAGCAGCTGGGGTGAAAACGGCATACCGAACCCAGCATCGGGCTGAGGAAATAGCGGTAGCCGCGTAGCAGCAGTCGCAACAAGCCAGTCATCGATCCAGTCTCCTGAACAGTTCCCTCAGCCGCGCCAGCATCGCCGCCGAACCGCGCGCGCCGTAGGGCGGGCGCACCAGCACGTCAAGCGGGCCGATGCACGCCTGCTCGAGGCGGAAAGCCTCGCGGATGCAGCGCTTGATGCGATTGCGCTCCGTGGCAAGCGCCGCGTGGCGGCGCGTCACCAGGATACCGAGCCGCGGCGGCCCTTCGGCCCGGCGCGCCAGATAGAAGGTATATCCGGAAAGGCTCCGCCGCTGGCCGGCGCGCAGCAGCGGTTCGAACGCGGAGCGCCCCGCGAGCCTTCGATCCGCCCCGAAGGGACTAGACCGAGAGCCGCTTGCGGCCGCGTGCACGCCGTGCGCGCAGCACCGCACGGCCGGCGCGCGTCCGGCTGCGGACAAGAAATCCGTGACGCCGCGCGCGTCTCGTCTTGGAAGGTTGGTAGGTGCGCTTCATCGGCCAGCTCGCTGCGAAAAAGGGCGGTATTAGAGCCCGCGCCGCTCGGCATTGTCAACTCGAATCAACTTGATGCGACGCGCGCCAGAAGTCTGTGGATAACGTGCCGCGGAAAGGGTAAAATTTCATCTTCGCCGGCGCGCCGCATTGCGGCCCCGGCGTAGTCCCGAACAGCGCGTTTCGCGAGATTGCCGAGAACATGCAAAGCCTCTGGGATGCCTGCCTGCGCCGCTTGGAGCAGGAGCTTCCCGCGCAACAGTTCAGCACCTGGATCCGTCCGCTCACCGCCGAGGTCGGCGCGAGGGATTCCGGCACCTTGGTACTGGCCGCGCCCAACCGTTTCGTGCTCGAGCTGGTGCGCGAGCGCTACGTCGCGCGCATCGAGAAGCTTGCCGCCGAGGCGAACGGCCACGAGCTCGGCGTGCGGCTGGTGCTGGCGCGCGGCGGCGAGGCGTCCGCGCGGCCCGCAGCGCAGCGCAGCAACGGCGAGGCGCCGCCCGCGCTGGAGCGCGCCCGACTTAACCGCCAGTTCACTTTCGACAGTTTCGTTACCGGCAAGGCAAACCAGCTGGCGCGTGCGGCGGCTATCCAGGTGGCGGAGAATCCCGGCATCTCCTACAACCCACTGTTCATCTACGGCGGCGTCGGCCTGGGCAAGACGCACCTGCTGCAGGCCATCGGCAATCACCTCGCTGAGCAACGGCCGCAGGCCAGGCTGCGCTACATCCATGCCGAGCAGTACGTCACGGACGTGGTGCGCGCCTACCAGCAGAAATCTTTCGACGAGTTCAAGCGTTACTACCATTCGCTCGACCTCCTGCTGATCGACGACATCCAGTTCTTCTCCAACAAGGGCCGCACCCAGGAGGAGTTCTTCTACGCCTTCAACGCGCTGGTCGAGGCGCACAAGCAGATCGTGATCTCCTGCGACACCTACCCGAAGGAAATCGCCGGCATGGAAGAACGCCTGATCTCGCGCTTCGGCTGGGGCCTCACCGTGGGCATCGAGCCGCCGGAGCTGGAGATGCGCGTCGCCATCGTGCTGAAGAAAGCGGAGGCCGAGGTGGAAGGCATCTCCGAAGAGATCGCCTTCTTCATCGCCAAGAACATCCGCTCGAACGTGCGCGAGCTGGAGGGTGCGCTGAAGAAGGTGCTCGCCTTCGCGCGCTTCACCGGCCGGGAACTGTCGCTGGAACTCGCCAAGGAGGCGCTGCGCGACATCCTCAATGTCGCCAGCCGCCAAATCAGCGTTGACGGCATCCAGAAGACCGTGGCGGAGTATTTCAAGCTGAAGATCTCTGACATGCATTCGAAGAAACGCAGCCGCAACATCGCGCGGCCGCGCCAGGTGGCGATGTGCCTCGCCAAGGATCTGACCCCCATGAGCCTGCCCGAGATCGGCGAGGCTTTCGGCAACCGCGACCACACAACGGTGCTGCACGCCTGCCGCACCATTTCCACCCTGCGCAAGAAGGACTCGGCACTCAACCGGGACTACCTGGTGCTCGAGCAGGTACTGAAAGGATGAACAGGTTGTGGATTTCCTATGCAAGGATTGTGAGTAACCCGCCTGCGGCGCGCACCGTCCCATTCGATCCACATCCGCGCACACGCCGTCCACAGCTTTCCCCGGCCCGCCACGCGCCGCAAGCATGCGCCGCAGAAGCGGATTTCGTGTTGTCCAGAGATTCCGGCCTGCTCTATTAACTACTACTAAGACTACTAAGGATAAATAATGGCCTTGGTCAAAGCGAACCGCGACGAGCTGCTCGGTCCCCTGTCCGCCGTGAGCGGCATCATCGAGCGTCGCCACACGCTGCCGATCCTCTCGAACGTGTTGATCGACCGCGCCGATGGAGCGTTGTTATTCCTTGCCACCGACATCGAAATCCAGATCACGGCGCGCTCCACGCTCGCGGCGGGCGGCGACACCAAGCCGCTGACGGTCGGCGCGCGCAAACTGGTCGACATCCTGCGCGCCCTGCCCGAGGGGGCGGAGGTCACGCTGCAGCCGCAGGACAAGCGCCTGCAGGTGAAGGCCGGCAAGAGCCGCTTCACGCTGCAGACCCTGCCGGCCGAGGATTTTCCCCGCCTGGCCAAGCCCGCCGGCGAGGTGGCGCGCTTTGCGCTGCCGCAGAAGGCGCTGCGCAGGCAGCTCGGCCTGGTGCAGTACGCCATGGCGCAGCAGGATATCCGCTACTACCTGAACGGCCTGCTGGTGCTGGTGGAGGACAAGCAGTTGCGCCTGGTGGCGACCGACGGGCACCGCCTGGCCTATGCCGCAATGGCATTGTCCGCCAGTCTGCCGCGCCAGGAAGTCATCGTGCCCAGAAAGACGGTGCTCGAGCTCTCCAAACTGCTTGCCGACAGCGACGACGAAGTCAGGATCGAGCTGTCGACGGCGCAGGCCTCGTTCACCTTCGGCACGGTGGAACTGGTGTCCAAGCTGGTGGATGGCAAGTTCCCGGATTACACGCGCGTGATCCCGACGCAGCACAAGAACCGGCTCACGATCGAGAGGGAAGTGCTGCGCCAGTCGCTGATGCGCGCCGCGATCCTGTCGAACGAGAAGTTCCGCGGCGTGCGCTGGGTGCTCACCGACGGCAGCCTGAAGATCGTCTCCTCCAACGCCGAGCAGGAGGAGGCGCAGGAGGAGATCGAAGTGGACTACGGCGGCGATGCGCTGGATATCGGCTTCAACGTCAACTACCTGCTCGACGTGCTGAACAACGTGTCCGCGGCGCAGGTGGAGTGCCACTTCGGCGACGCGGCATCCAGCGCGCTGCTGCAGTTCCCGGCGGAGCCGGAGTTCAAGTACGTCGTCATGCCGATGAGAATCTGAGGAAGGAAGCGCAGTGGGAGAACCCGAGCAGCAGTTGCCCGACGCCAACGACTACGACTCCGACAGCATCAAGGTCCTGAAGGGCCTGGAGGCGGTGCGCAAGCGCCCGGGCATGTATATCGGGGACACCTCCGACGGCACCGGGTTGCACCACATGGTGTTCGAGGTGGTGGACAACTCGGTGGACGAGGCGCTCGCCGGGTTCTGCGACGAGATCGTGTTGACCATCCACACCGACAGCTCCATCTCGGTGCTGGACAACGGCCGCGGCATCCCGACCGGCATCAAGGATGACGACGAGCTCAAGCGCTCGGCGGCCGAGATCGTGATGACGGAGCTGCACGCCGGCGGCAAGTTCGACTCCAATAGCTACAAGGTGTCCGGCGGCCTGCACGGCGTGGGAGTGTCGGTCGTGAACGCGCTCTCCAGCTGGCTGCGGCTCACCATCTGGCGCGACGGCAAGGTGCACCAGTTGGAGTTCGCCGACGGCGTGCCGACGGCGCCGCTGCGGGTAACCGGGATCAGCGAGAAGCGCGGCACCGAGGTGCATTTCCTCGCTTCGCGCCAGATTTTCGGCACCGTCGACTACCACTACGACATCCTGGCGCGCCGGCTGCGGGAGCTTTCGTTCCTGAACAACGGTGTGCGCATCGTGCTGATCGACCAGCGCTCCGGCAAGGAGGAGAACTTTGCGTTTTCCGGGGGCGTGAAGGGGTTCGTCGAGTACATGAACCGCTCGAAGACCGTGCTGCACCCCAACGTGTTCAGCGCGCAGGGCGAGAAGGATGGCATCAGCGTCGACGTGGCGATGCAGTGGAACGATTCCTACCAGGAAAACGTGATCTGCTTCACCAACAACATCCCGCAGAAGGACGGTGGCACGCACCTGACCGGCCTGCGCGCCGCGATGACGCGTGTGCTCAACAAGTACATCGAAGAAACCGAGCTGGCGAAGAAATCCAGGGTCGAGACCACCGGCGACGACATGCGCGAGGGCCTTGCCTGCGTACTTTCCTGCAAGGTGCCGGAACCCAAGTTCTCCTCGCAGACCAAGGAGAAGCTGGTGTCCTCCGAAGTGCGGCCGGCGATCGAGGAGATCGTCGCCGAGAAGCTGCGTGAGTTCCTCGACGAGCGGCCCGGCGACGCACGTATCATCACGTCGAAGATCGTCGACGCCGCGCGCGCGAGGGAGGCGGCGCGCAAGGCGCGCGAGATGACGCGGCGCAAGGGCGTACTCGACGGCATGGGCCTGCCCGGCAAGCTCGCCGACTGCCAGGAGAAGGACCCCGCCAAGTGTGAGTTGTACCTGGTCGAAGGCGACTCCGCGGGCGGGTCGGCCAAACAGGGCCGCGACCGGAAGTTCCAGGCGATCCTGCCGCTCAAGGGCAAGATCCTCAACGTGGAGAAGGCGCGCTTCGACAAGCTGCTGTCCTCGGCCGAGATCGCCACGCTGATCACGGCGCTAGGCTGCGGCATAGGCAAGGAAGAGTACAACCCGGAGAAATTGCGCTACCACCGCATCATCATCATGACCGACGCGGACGTGGACGGCGCGCACATCCGCACGCTGCTGCTCACTTTCTTCTACCGGCAGATGCCAGAGCTGGTCGAGCGCGGGCACATCTACATTGCTCAGCCCCCGCTGTACAAGTCGAAGCTCGGCAAGGAGGAGCGCTACCTGAAGGACGAGCACGAGCTCAACGAGTTCATGCTGCGGCAGGCGTTGCTGGACGCGGCGCTGCATCCTGCGGCGCGGCGCGACCCGATCCGCGGCGAGGCCCTGGCGGAACTGGCCAAGTCCTATCTGCTTGCCGAGGCCGTGATCGAGCGCGTGTCGCGCTGGATCGACCGCGACGCGCTGCAGGCGCTGCTGCGCGGCGTGCAGGTGGACCTGTCCCGGCGCGACCTGGCGGAGGCATCGGTCGAATCCCTGGCTGCGGCACTGCCCGCCAACGGCGTGCATGTCAGCGCGCACTTCGACCCGAAGACCGAGCGCTACCAGGTCAGGATCGAGCGCACGCGGCACGGCAACGTGCGCGTTACGGCGATCGACTCGGAGTTCGTGCATTCCGGCGACTACGCACAGATCCGCTCTACGGCCGAGACGCTGCGCGGCCTGGTGGGCGTCGACGCCTTCGTCCAGCGCGGCGAGCGCAGACAGCCGGTGAAGGATTTCGCGGAAGCGATGAAATGGCTGCTCGCTGAAGTGCGCAAGTCGATGAGCCTGCAGCGCTACAAGGGGCTTGGCGAGATGAATCCCACGCAGCTTTGGGAAACCACCATGGATCCGTCGGTACGGCGCCTGCTCAGGGTGCAGATCGAGGATGGCATCGCCGCCGACGAGATCTTCACCAAGCTGATGGGCGACGAAGTCGAGCCGCGGCGCGCGTTCATCGAATCGAACGCTCTCGGCGTGCGCAACCTCGACGTCTAGTCAGGCGGCGCGCCGCTTCCGGACGGGCGGTTTGGCGCGCTTCGGCGGCTTGGCCGCTTTCGCGGCCGGCGGCGCAGGCTTTTCCTTCCTGATCGGCTTCACTTCGGCCGCGGGCGCGCCGGCCTTGGCCGCCGGCCCGGGTTTGGGCGCGCGCGGCCGGAACTCGAAACCGATCTTGCCTCCCGGGGTCTTCACCAGAAAGGCCTTGAACGGGCGCCCTTTCTTCGAAATGAAGCGCGGCAACAAATCGGTGCGGCCGGTGGCGAGGAGCTTCTGCATCTGCGCTCGCTCGATCGGCTGCTGCAGGATGATCTTGCCGGAGCGGAAATCGCAGCTGCGCTCGGGTCCCACCGCTTTCTCGCACACGTAGGCCACGCCGTGCTCGAACACGCGCGAACTGCACTTCGGGCAGGCGCCGAGGCTCTCCTGCTTGCTGAAATCCGGCGCCTCCTCGTTGCCGGACCCGGTGCCATGGCCGAAGTCGAACTCGAGGCGGAACTCGTCGGTGAGCCGCAGGCCAGCGGCGAAGGGCTTGCCCATGCGGCTGCGAAAGCCGGTGACTGGCCCGATGTAGCGCTTGGTGATCAGTTCCGCCACTTCGTCCGGCGACCACTCGCGGCCCGAAGTGACCTTCCACAGCGAAAAATCGCACTTCTGGCACTGGAACTTGCGGTAGTTCTCCTGCACTGTGCCGCCGCATTTCGGGCAGGGCGCCAGCACCGTGGCGAACGCGGTGTCGGGGATGTCGCCGTTCTTGATGCGCTCTACCAGGTCGCGCGTCGCCTGCTCGATGTGCTCCATGAACTCCTCGCGGCGCAGCTTGCCGCGCTCCATCTGTTTGAGCTTGAACTCCCAGTCGCCGGTGAGTTCCGGCGAGGTGATCTCGGTCACGCCGAAATGCCGCAGCGCGAACATCAGCGAGAAAGCCTTCGGCGTCGGCACCAGCTCCCTGCCGTTGCGATGCAAGTAATCCTCGCGGATCAGGCCCTCGATGATCGCCGCCCGGGTCGCCGGCGTGCCCAGGCCCTTCGCTTCCATGGCCGCGCGCAGCTCGTCATCCTCGACCAGCTTGCCGGCGCCTTCCATGGCCGAGAGCAGCGTCGCCTCGTTGTAACGCGCGGGCGGCCTGGTCTGCTGGGCGGTGGCGACAACCTCGATCGTCCTGACCTTCTCGCCGGCGCCCACCGGCGGCAGGTTTTCGCTCTCGTCCTGCGTCGCCCGGCCGTACACCGCAAGCCAGCCGGCGCTCTGCAGCACCTTGCCCTCGGTCTTGAAACGGTGCTCGCCGACGGTGGTGATGCGGGTGGTCTGCAGGAACTCGGCCGAAGGATGGAACACGGCGAGGAAGCGCCGCACCACCAGGTCGTAGAGCTTGCGCTCGGCGTCGTTCAGGTTCTTGGGCGCCTGCAGCGTCGGGATGATCGCGAAGTGGTCCGAGATCTTGGTATTGTCGAAAATACGGCGGTTGGGCTTGACCCAACCATTCTTCAGCACTGCCTTGGCGAACGGCGCGTACTCGCGGCTGCCGGCCAGCATGTCCATCGCCTTCTTCACCGTGCCGAGGTAATCCTCGGGCAAGGCGCGCGAATCGGTGCGAGGATAGGTCAGCACTTTGTGCCGCTCGTACAGCGACTGCGCCAGGGCGAGCGTGCCACGCGCCGAAAAGCCGAAGCGGCCATTCGCGTCGCGCTGCAGGCTGGTCAGGTCGAACAGTAGCGGCGAGGCCTGCGTCGAAGGTTTGGTTTCCTCGCTGACCGAACCGGTCTTGTCGCGACACGCCGCGGCAATCGCCGCCGCCGCCTCGGCCTGCCAAAGTCGCTCGGGCTTGTGTTCGGCGTCGTCCTGCTTGCGGAACTGCGGGTCGAACCAGCGTGCGGCGTATTCGCCGGCCTTGGCGCCGAAGCGCGCGTGCACTTCCCAGTAGCTGCGCGCCCTGAACTCGCGGATGCGCTCTTCGCGCTCCACCAGGATCGCCAGGGTCGGCGTCTGCACGCGGCCGACGGTCGTCAGGTAGAAGCCGCCCTCTTTCGAGTTGAAGGCGGTCATGGCGCGCGTGCCGTTGATGCCGACCAGCCAGTCGGCCTCCGAGCGGCACTTGGCGGCATCCGCCAGCGGCAGCAGTTCCTTATCCGCGCGCAGCTGCTCGAAACCGTCGCGGATCGCCGCGGGCGTCATCGACTGCAGCCACAGGCGCTCGATCGGCTTCTTCGCGCGCGCATGCTGTACGATGTAGCGGAAAATCAGCTCTCCCTCGCGCCCGGCGTCGCAGGCATTCACCAGCGCGCCGACGTCCTTGCGTTTAAGGAGCCGCAGCAGCAGGTTGAGCCGTTCCGCGCCGCGCTCGATCGGCGCGAGGTCGAAATGCGGCGGGATCACCGGCAAGTGCGCGAAGGACCATTTGCCGCGCTTGACGTCGAATTCCTCCGGCACTACCAGTTGGAGCAGATGACCGACGGCAGACGACAGAACGTACTCGTCACTCTCGAAGTAGTCGCCCTTGCGGGTGAAGCCGCCCAGCGCGCGCGCGATGTCCGCGGCGACGGAAGGCTTCTCGGCAATGATCAGTTTTTTGTTCATGCGGCGCGAAAGGCCGCAGAGGATACCTGCAATTAACGCGCCGTTACAACCGCGGTCCGATGTTCCAGGCGCGCACGCATGCGCGCGGGCCGCTCAGTTCGGCAGCCGCGCCCCGCGCGCCGACAGCAGTTCTTCGGCCATCAACTGGCTGGCCGGGGTGCGCTGGTTCCACAGCACCATCAGTACGATCAGCTGGAGCTGCTCCAGTGACAGCGCGTCGCCGTTGGCGGCGAGCGCCCTTTCGATGATGTGTTCGCGGGTGGGCGGTGTGAGGATGCCGGATTGCTCCAGGTACATCAGGAAACCGCGGCAGTCGACGTCCAGCTTGGCGAGCTCCTTCGGCGCGAACGCGCGGAAGGCGTTGCCCCGCTCGGGCAGCGGCGCCAGGGAGCGCTGCGGCGCGCGCACCACGCCCGCCAGCCAGCTCAGCGCCTCGCTGATGTCCGAATCTTCGAAGCCGGCCGCCGACAGCTTTTTCGCCACCCGGTCGCGGTCGTGCGACAGGTCGGCCTGGCGGCAGTTCTCGAACAGGTAGACAAGTATGTCGAACATGTTGTTGTTCTCCTGGGTGAGCATCAGCTGAGGCGTTGGTACAGTCCACCGGGCAGCGCGGCGATGCGCCCGGCAAGCTCCAGTCGCAGCAGGTCGGCGGATACCTGATGGGGCGGCAGGCCGGCGCGCGCGCAGAGGGAGTCGAGATCCACGGGAGCGAATCCCATATGCGTCAGCAACGCCTCGGGCTGCCCGGCCGGCGGGACCGCGGCGCGCGTCGAGGCGAATCCGGTGCGCCGGAAGGCGGTCAGTTCCGCGAGCACGTCTTCCGCGGATTCGACCAGTTTCGCTCCCTGCTTAATCAACGCGTGGCAGCCCTTGGTCAGTGGGGAGTGGATCGACCCCGGCAGCGCGAACACCTCGCGGCCTTGCTCCGCCGCCGCGCGCGCCGTGATCAGCGATCCGGAGCCGAGCGCCGCCTCCACCACCAGGCAGCCCTGTGCCAGCCCGCTGATGAGCCGATTGCGGCGCGGGAAATTGTGCGCAGCACCGCCGGTACCCAGGGGAAACTCCGAAAGCAGCAAGCCCGATTCGGCAATGCGGCCGGCAAGCGGGGCATTCTGGCGCGGGTAGATCACGTCCACGCCAGTACCGAGGACCGCAATGGTCGAGCACTCTGCCGCGAGGCCGCCGCGATGCGCGGCGGCGTCAATCCCCAGGGCGAGGCCGGACACGATGGTCAGGCCCGCAGCACTGAAGGCCTTGGCGAACTGCTCCGCGTCGCGCGCACCCTGCGCGGTGGCGTTTCGGCTGCCGACGATGGCGAGCGACGGCCTGCCGAGCAGTTCGATCCGCCCAACGGTGTAAAGGAGCGGGGGCGGGTCTGGGATCTCTAGCAGCAGCCTGGGATACGCCGCATCTGCCAGGGTAACAATGGCGTGTCCGGGTTCCTCCGCCCAGCGCAATGCGCGCTCGATTGCCGGCGCGGTGGCCTCGGGACGCAGCAGCTGCACCGCCGCGGGACCCGCGGCGCGCTCAAGCTGCGCCCGGGTCGCGGCGAGAATGTTCTCGGGAAGGCCGAATTGCTTGAGCAGGCCGCGAATCGCGGCGGCACCGAGCCCGGGTGTGAGCGTGAGTTGCAGCCAACTCGCCAGCCCGGGGTCGTGCGTCATTCCGGAGGCGATACCCGGAGGACGATGCCTCCGCCGCGCGGCGCCGCGGTCGCGCGGCGCGCGCTTCCTGGATGGTTACGGAGTCTGGATGACATCCAGGGCGTTGACAGGCCTCGTGACGCGCATGACCAGCGCGTAGGATACGCGGTCGAAGATGCGGAACACAAACGCCAGGCCGTAACGCTCGTCGGGCAGCTTGAAAGTCGCCGGCCCCGAGCTGGTCACGCTGGAGGCGTCGGCGATCACCGGGCCGGGGCGGTACAGTGCGAACACATGACCGACCTCGACGCCGTCTGCCCGCCCCCGGTTTAGTGTCACGATGGATTGCGGCCCGCCTTCGCCGAGCCTGCCGAGGCCGCCGTACACACCGATGACACGGCCCTGCATGAAGACCGAGGGCGCGTGCGGCGCGTACTTGGGCACTTCAGGCACGCCGGCGGGCAGCAGCTTGTCGCCTCTCCCGACTTCTTGCGTCACGGTGGTCAACTGGACCGTGGCCGGATCGCCGGCACGCGTGACGCGTGCGGAGCCGAGATAGATCGCCTCGTAGCCCAAGGTGACGTTGGTGTCCGGATCCACCAGGGCCCTGCCGCGACGGTAGACGAACCAGTTCTCTTCCTTGGAGTCGCCGATGCCTCGCACGTAGGCGCGGTTGCCGGCCTCGATGATCACGCGATTGTCTTCTGTGGCGATGATCGTCGGCGCGTTGTCCAGGCCATCGGGCTCCACCACCAGCGGACGCGACAGGAAAGGCTCAATGACGTGCGCCGGTATGCTTGGAATGGCATCTTTGGCGGTCGACTGGGCGCGCACACGGGGCGACAGCTTCACGGTACCCACGGTGCCGCTGCCTTCGAGGCCACTCCTGCCGGGCGCGCCCGCATCGCCACCGGCAGCGCCGGTGCCAGCGCCGGTGCCAGCGCTAGTGCCGTCCCGTCCGGCGATCGACAGGGTACCGCTGGCGCGGTCCAGGACAATCACTTCGCCCGGATAGATCCAGTGAGGGTTGCGGATCTGCTCGCGGTTGAAGTTCCAGATTTCCGGCCAGCGCCACGGCGAGTCCGTGAAGCGCTCGGAGATGCCCCACAGCGTGTCCCCGCGCACCACGACATAGCGATCGGGGGCGTCTTGTTTGAACGCGATCGGCGTGTTCGGAACCTGTGCCAACACCCCCCCGGCGGCCAAGCCGGACAGGACAAAAGCGAGCGCTGTGATAGACTTACGCAATTGGTCGTGCATGGGGTCCCCGAACCTTTCCATGTTTCCGGGCTGGCTTGAAAATCCCTTTGCCATCCAAATTTAGCATAAACGGCGAATTGTTTACCTGCCGCCTTAAATTCTGCATCTAATTTATTCAATTTGCAACGCTATTTCCCTGCCAGATGGCCCTGTCGAACATCCTGCGCTACCCTGATGCGCGGCTGCACAAGGTCTCCGCGCCCGTGACCGTATTCGACCAGTCGCTCAAGAACCTGGTGCGCGATCTGGCCGAAACCATGTATGCGGCTCCCGGCGTAGGGCTGGCCGCCACCCAGATCGATGTGCACAAGCAGGTCCTCGTGGTCGACGTTTCGGAGCGGCGCGACTCGCTGGTGGTTCTGGTGAATCCCGTGATCGTCGAGGCCTCCGGCGTATCCGACATCGAGGAAGGCTGCCTCTCGGTGCCCGGCGTGTACGACATCGTCGAGCGCGCCGAGCGCGTCAAGGTGCGCGCCTACGACCAGAACGGCAACCCGTTCACGCTCGAAGCGCAGGGCCTGCTCGCGGTGTGCATTCAGCACGAGATGGATCACCTGAAGGGCAAGGTCTTCGTCGAGTATCTGTCGCAGCTCAAGCAGCAGCGCGTACGCGCCAGGCTCGCCAAGCAGCTGCGCAAGTCTGCCTAAGCCTTCCTGCGCCTAGTCTTCGCGGGTACCCCGGAATTCGCCGAGCGTGCGCTCGCCGCGCTGCTCGAGGCGCGCCACGAGATATCCCTCGTGCTGACGCAACCGGACCGGCCCGCGGGGCGCGGCATGCGGCCGGCGGCCAGCGCGGTGAAGCGGCTCGCCCTGTCACATGATCTGGAAGTTTTCCAACCCGCGTCGCTGCGAGACGAAGCAGCGCGCGCGCGCGTTGCCGCGGTGCAGCCCGATCTTCTCGTGGTCGCCGCCTACGGACTGATCCTGCCGCAGGCGGTGCTCGACATCTCGCCGCACGGCGCGCTCAACATCCACGCTTCGCTGCTGCCGCGCTGGCGCGGCGCGGCGCCGATCCAGCGCGCGCTGCTGGCCGGCGACGCCGAGACCGGAATCACCATCATGAAGATGGATTCCGGGCTCGACACCGGCCCGATGCTGCTGCAACGGCACATCGCCATTGCGGCTGACGACGACGCCCAAACCTTGCACGACAAGCTCGCTGCGCTTGGCGCGCAGATGATCGTTGCCGCGATTGCCAATGTTGCGGCCGGGCGCGCGCGGCCCGTGCCGCAGCCGGAAGCAGGCGCGAGCTATGCGCGCAAGATCGAGAAGCGCGAGGCGCAGATCGACTGGGGAGCGCCGGCGGTGCAGATCGAGCGCGCGGTGCGCGCGATGCGCCCCTCGCCGGGCGCCGCGGCCAGGCTGAACGGCGCGGTCCTGAAAGTGTGGCGCGCGCG
>JBGQFF010000030.1:0-25366 GCA_041496745.1 Gammaproteobacteria bacterium | reverse complement strand
CTCGACGGCGGCAAGGGCCGCGATTTCGTCGACGGCGGCGCGGGCAACGACATCGTCATGGCCGGCAAGGGCAATGATGTCGCCAATTACACGCTTGCCGAGAACCTGGGCGCGCACGACGTCTACGACGGCGGCAAGGGCATCGACACGCTGAGGCTTACGCTGACCACTGCCGAGGCGGACCTCGCGAAGGACGACATCGCCGCGTTCCGGGCATTCCTAGTGCACAACGAAAATCCGCACAGCGACGGCGGAAAGACGTTCCAGTTCACAAGCTTCGATCTCGACGTGCGCAATTTCGAGGCGCTCGAGATCGTGACGATCGGCGGCAACACGGCGCCGGTGGCGGTGGGCGATAACTATGGGGCCGTTGAAGACCAGACGCTTGTGATACTGGTTCCGGGCGTCCTGGCGAACGACAGCGACGCGGAAAGCTCGCCGCTCACCGCGTCGGTGGTGACCGGCCCGGCCAACGGCATCGTGACGTTGAACAACAATGGCTCCTTCATCTACACGCCTGAGGCCAACTTCTTTGGCGAGGATTCCTTCACCTACAAAGCGTTCGACGGCGCGCTTGACTCCAATGTCGCCACGGTGATGCTGCATGTCGCGCCGGTGAACGATGCGCCGGTCGCTGTCAACGATAGCGCAACAGTGGCAGAAGACAGCGCTGGCGATGTCATCGTCGTGCTTGACAACGACAGCAAGGGTGCGGCGAACGAATCCGGCCAGAGTCTCGCCGTCAGCGCGGCCTCCGCGTCGCACGGTGCGGTCGTGATCAACCCAGACGGCACGCTGAGCTACACCCCGAACGCCAACTACTTCGGCGCCGACACGATCAACTACACGGTCACCGACAACGGCACGACCAACGGCCTCGCCGACCCGCTCTCGGACAGTGCCCAAGTTGCCGTCATCGTTACCGAGGTGAACGACGCGCCGGTCGCGGTCGACGATACCGCAACAGTGGCAGAAGACAGCTCTGGCAATGTCATCGACGTTCTTGGCAACGACCTCAACAAGGGTGCGGCGAACGAATCCGGCCAGAGCCTCGCCGTCATCGAAGCCTCCGCGTTGCATGGTGCGGTCTTGATCAACCCAGACGGCACGCTGAGCTACACCCCGAACGCCGACTACTTCGGCGCCGACACGATCAACTACACGGTCAGCGACAACGGCACGACCAACGGCCTCCCCGATCCGCTCACGGACAGTGCCCAAGTTGCCGTCACCGTTACCGGCGTGAACGACCGCCCAGTGGCCGTGGACGATGCGATCACCGAAACGGCCATCGACGGGCGGATTCACGTCGCCGTATTGGGGTTGAAAGGTGAAAGCACCCACGTGGCGGCCGCAGGTCAATTGGATGCAACAAAATTCTTCGCTGAAGCAATCGACTACACGGCGGGAGCGAATTGGAGCATCCTGAACGCCTACGATGTTGTGGTGCTCGGCGACAGCGGGTCTTCTTCCGATTACGCACATGAAACTGCAACGGGACTCTTCGCGGAGCTGAAAACCTTCGTTGCTGGGGGCGGCGGTGTCGTTACCACGGGAAATTTTGCCTTCTCCCTTAAGAACCTCACCACCGTGCCGGGACTGGACCCCCAAGTAATAACCGACGCCGACCACATCACGCCGATTACGCCGGCCGGCAACAGTTATGCCCAGGGAACCTACTCCATCGAGGTAGTCCCAGGGGAATACGGCCACCCGATCGCAGGCAACATTACGAGCTATACGGTTCAGGGAAGCCCGCATGAGGTGGCTAACGCAATTGACGGCACTGCCACGCAACTGGCTAGCTTTGACCTGCGCACCGCCATTGCGTACGACGAAGTCGGTGCGGGTCGGACCGTCTACCTGGGTTCGATGCTGACGGCGGCGCCAGGATCTCCCTTCTTCTCGGAGCAGACCCGCGCCGGCGACGTCGACCAGATCTTCGAGCAGGCCGTGGCCTGGGCAGCCGGCGCCCACGGCAACACTGGAGTGACCGCCACCATCGACGATCGTCTGCTCCTCGCCAACGACACCGATGTCGACACGGCGCACTCTGACCTATTTATTTCTTCCTTCACGCAGCCGGGCGCGGACGGCGCCGCGATATCGTCAGTAGACGGCAACCTCGTCTACACGCTTGGCGCGCAGGAACTGCAGCAGCTCCAGGCGGGCCAGATCGTCCACGACAGCTTCGACTACACGGTCAACGACGGCAACGGCGCCACGGATACTGCGACGGTCAACCTCACGATCAACGGTCTCGACAACATATTTGCCTAGGCCGCTACATCGGCTCGCGCATGCCGCGCCTTAGATAGGCCGTCACCGGCGCGAGCATGTAGTCGAACGCGGTGCGGCTGTCGGTGCGGATGTACACCTCGGCCGGCATCCCGGCCAGCATGCGCAGGTTCCCCGCGTCGGCGAGCGCGCCCGCGCTCACGTCCACGTGCACCACGTAATACGGCGCTCCCGACTGCGTGTCCACCATGCGGTCCGCGGACACGTAGTGAACGCTGCCGGCGACCAGCGGCGTGGTGCGCGTCTGATACGCGGTGAGGCGCACCTCGGCCGGGAATCCCGCGCGCACGTGGTTGATGTCCTCCGGGCGGATGCGCGCCTCGACGATGAGCGTCTTGTCCTCGGGCACGATCTCCATCAGCACTTCGCGCGGCCCCACCACCGCCCCGGGCGAGAATACCCGCAGCCCCACCACCTCGCCCGCGATGGGCGAGGCGATGCGCTGCCGGTCGGAAGCGTCCTTGGAGGGGCGCAACCGCTCCTCGAGGTCGAAGAGGCGTGTGCTGATTTCCTTCAACTCGTCCGTCGCGCTCTGCACGTAAGCGTTGCGTTGCGCCAGCACGCGCAGCTCCAACTCCGAGCTGCGCTGGCGCGTCTTGGCGAGCTCCGCGCGGTGCTCCTCCCAGCGCGCCTCGTAGTCGGCGACGGCGCGCTCGAGGCTCATGACCCGGGTCTTCTGCACGAAGCCCTGCTTGAAGAGCTGCTGGTTCACCGCCAGCTCCTCCTTCTGCGATTTCAGCGCGCGTTCCTCGGCGGCGATCTGCCCGGCGAGCGCCTGCGCTTCCTCCACGGTATGGTGGATCTGCTTGCGCAGCACCGCGATCTGGCTGTCGAGCGCCTCGCGCCGCGCGCGGAACAGCGCCGCCTCGCGCTGCAGGAGTTCGGCCACCTTGGGCTCGCCGTTGCGTGCGGCGAGCTCCAGCGGGAACACCACCGCGGGCAGGAAGGCGCGCTCCGCCTCCAGGCGCGCTGCCTTGGCGCGCTCGCCGTCGTGCTGCGTGCGCAGGAGATCCAGCGTCGCGTCCAGGCGCACGTCGTCGATCACGACCAGGATCTGCCCCTGCCGCACGTGCTCGCCGTCGCGTACCAGGACCTGCTTGATGATGCCGCCTTCCTGGTGCTGCACCACCTTGCGGTTCATGTCCACCTTGACGAAGCCCGGCGCGATGACCGCACCGGAGAGTGGCGCCAGCACGAGCCACGTCCCGAGCGCGAGCAGCCCGAGCATGGCCACCGCCAAGCCGCCGCGCGCGATGCGCGTCAGCTCGCCGGTCTCTGGGCGCGCGGCGCTCACGCGGCTCCCCGTATCTGGGGCATGCTGCGGGTCACGCGCGCGATCACTTCGGCGCGCGGCCCGAACAACTCGGCGACGCCATCCTTCAATACGAGGAGCTTGTCGACGCCGGCGAGGAGTGAAGGCCGGTGCGCGGCGACCACCACCGTCACCGTGGACTCCTTCAGGTCGTGCAGGGTACGCACCAGCGCCTCATCGCCCTCCGCGTCCAGGTTCGCGTTCGGCTCGTCGAGCACCACCAGGCGGGGTTCGCCGTACAGCGCGCGCGCCAGCGCCACGCGCTGCCGCTGCCCGGGCGAGAGGGCGGCGCCGGCATCGCCGACCTCGGTGTCGTAGCCCCGCGGCAGGCGCAGGATCATGTCGTGCGCGTGCGCGCGCTGCGCGGCAAGGATCACGGCAGCGGCATCGGGCTCGCCGAGCCGGGCGATGTTCGCGGCCACGCTGCCGGAAAACAACGCCACCGCCTGCGGCACGTAGCCGACGTACGGTCCGAGCTGCTCGCGCGGCCAGCTCGCCACGTCCGCGCCGTCCAGCCGCACCGCGCCCGCCGCGGGCTTCCACACGCCGACGACAAGGCGGGCGAGCGTGGACTTGCCCGCCGCGGTCGGGCCGATGACGCCGAGAGACTCTCCCGCCTTCAGGCTGAACGAGACGCCGCGCAAGGCGGGCCGCTCGGCGCCCGGGAAACCGTAGACGACGCGCTCGACCGCGAGCTCGCCGCGCGGTGCGGGCAGGGGCGTGCCGGGCTGCGCCGGCGGATTGGCGGCGAAGAGCTTATGCAGTCGCTGCCAGGCGCCGCGCACCTCGACGAGGTGGCGCCAGCCCGCCACCAGCGTCTCGACCGGCGCGAGCGCGCGCCCGAGGATGATGGTCGAAGCGATCATCACGCCCGCCGACAGGTGCTGCGCGATCACCAAATAGGCGCCCGTGCCGAGCATCGCCATCTGGATGAACTGGCGCGTGAACTTGGTGAGCCCGGCGAAGGTCGCGCCCAGGCCGCTCGCCGCCGCCTGCTCGACGAGCGCCGCCTCGTTCAGCGACTGCCAGCGCCGCGTCACGGCGCGCTGCATGCCGAGCGCGCTCACCGTCTCCGCGTTGCCGGCCGCGGCGTCGACGAAGCGCCCGGCGCGCCGGCCCGCGGCGAGCACTTGCTCCAGGGGGACGCGCGTCAGGCGCTCGTTCAGCACGGCGAGCGCGAGCATCAGCACCGCGCCCGCCAGCGCCACCGCGCCGAGCACGGGATGAAACAGATAGATGAGCAGGAGGAAAAGCGGCAGCCAGGGCGCGTCGAACAACGCGATGACGCCGGCGCCGACGAGGAAATTGCGCAGCGTCCCGACATCGCGCAGTCCGTTCAGGTGCTCCGCCCCGGAGAGGCGCGCCGTCTGCGCCAGCAGGCCCTGCAGCACGCTCGGACCGAGCCAGCGGTCCAGCGCGACGCCACAGGCGGCCAGCAGCCGGGCGCGCATCACGTCGAGCGCCGCCATCATCGCGAGCGCGAGCAGCGCACCCACGGAAAGCATGACCAGCGTTTCTTCGCTGCGACTGGAGAGCACCCGGTCGAACACCTGCAGCATGTAGAGGGCGGGCACCAACAACAAAGCGTTGATCGCCAGGCTGAACAGCCCGGCGTAGGCGAAGTAGCGCTGCAAGCGGCCGACCAATTCGCGCACTGTTCCCCCTGGATAGCGCGCGGGCATTATAGCGAGCCGCCCGTGGCTACGTGCGCGGCGGCATTACGATCTGGGTCTGCGTCACCAGAGCGACGAGCCTGCCTTGCGCACTGGTGATGCGCGTCTGCCAGACCTGGGTGGTCCTGCCCTTATGTACCGGCGTGGACTCGCCGGTGACCACGGAGCCCTCGGCAGCGCCGCCGATGAAGTTGGTCTTGGATTCGATGGTGGCGGTGCTCGCGCCCTGCGGCATGTTGACGATCGTGCCGATGGCACCGAGCGTGTCGGCGAAGGCCATGATGGCGCCGCCGTGCAGGATTTTCCCCGTAGTGCACAGGTCCGGGCGCACCTTGAGGGTGGCAACGACCTTTTCCTGCGTCACCTCGACGAGCTGGATGCCGAGCAGCTCGGGCAGGATGCCCTTCAGGCGTTCCTGCATCTGCGCGGCGAGGCTCATGCGGCCGACTCCCAGAAAAGATAGACGCACAGCGCGGCGCCGAGCAGCGCCACCAGCAGGTTTGTGACCACGCCCGCGTTGACGCGGTAGCCCTGCGGGATTTCCACCGGCTTCAGCGTGCGCAGCAGCTTGCGGTACTGGAGCACCGCGAGCGCGGGACCTGCGGCCCCGAGCAGGATGAAGGCGATGCCGAGCCAGAACGACGGCCCGCGCGGCAGCGCCATTTCCACCTCGGCGGAGAGCAGCTGCATGAACAGGCCGAAGCGCTCGACCACGAAGCCGAAAGCCATGATCGTCAGGCCGGTGCGGTTCCAGGCGAGCAGCGTGCGCTCGGCGGCGAAGAACACGCGCGGGTCGTTGAGGTCGGACATGATCCTCCCAGGCGATGTACTCTAACCGGGCAATGCGGGCATCACCATGCCAGTATCGCATGGGGTTCGCGCTCGCCGCGAGGGAGCGCCGCGCCGGAGAACCTCGACGCGGTGCCGGATTTCCTGCGCCAGGCCTACGCCGCGAGCAGCGCGCCGCGCTCGGCAAGCAGCTGCCGCAGCACCGTGCGGTGGCAGCGCGATTCGTCCTCGCAGTAGCAGCCGACGGAGAAGCTGGCACCTTGCGAGAGCGCGGCGAGCAGATCGAGAATGCGGGCCTTGCCGGGCGAAGCCATTTCCTTCCGGTACTTTCTCGCGAAGGTCTTCCAGTCCTTTTCGTCCTCCGCGCGCTGTCCCAGCTTCACCAGCGCCTCGCTCGGCGCGAGGTCCGGCAGCCACACGTCGTACCAGTTGCCCGACGCGAAATCGGCCTTCGGCACGCCGCGCGGCGGCCGGCGCACGGTGCCGATGCGCAGGCCTTCGCCGGCGGCGCGCGCGGTACCCAGGCGGACGATGCGGATGCTCACTGCTCTCCTGATGGAAGGGTCAAGCGCAGCCGACTACAAGACCGGCGACATAGAGCATGGTGGATGACAGGATGCCCCAAAACGGCACGCTGAACCAGTAGCGCTTGCCCAGGAAATATGGCTTCCCCGCAAAGAAGACGGCGCCCGCAGGCGCCGTTCCCCCATATTCCCAACAGCCCGATCAGTCGGTGATGTAGTCCGTGATGCTGACCCATTTGCCATTCTGGATCTGGCACAGCTTGGCGCGGTTCGAGCCGAGGTGCTTAGTGGGGGAGAAGCGCTGCTCGTCGCCGCCGAACATGTCGCGCGGGTACGTAAGACTCTCGAGCGCCTTGTCGAGCGTAACAGGCGTCAGGTTCGGGCCCGCCTTTTCGGCCGCCGCGGCGAACAGGCTGATGATCACTTGCCCGTACGCCGAGAACAAGGTCGGGTCCTCCTTGAACTTTTCCTTGTACCTGGCAACCCAGTCGCGCACGTTCTTCGACGCATCGTCAGGATACGGAAAGCTGATCTGACAGGTCGAGTAGAAGCCGTTGACCACCGGCCCGCCCAGCTTCGCGATGATGCCGTCGTAAGAAGCCGTGGTGCCGATGAACTCGGGGTTGAAGCCGAGCTTGCGCGCGGTGGCGATGGTGCCGATGGTCTCGCGGATGATTGTGCCCATTACCACGATGTCGCAGTTCGCGTCCTTCATCCTCGCAATCTGCGAGGAAAAGTCGGTCGCGCCGCGTTTGAAGGTGGTGCGCTCGACATAGCTCATGCCGATGTCCTTGAGCCCCGCGGCGCCGCCCTCCATGACCTCCGCCCCAAAGTCGTCGTCCTGGTAGACGATGCAGACGCGCTTGAGGCCCTTTTCCTTCACCAGGTGCTTGAGCCCCGAGCGCATCTGGTCGAAGTACGGTGCCGCGAACGAGTACTTCAGTTTCTGCAGCGGCTCGTACATCTGCCGCGCGCCCGTGAGCGGGAACAGGTGCGCGACGTTCTTCTCGAGATACAACGGCATCGCCGCCAACGCCGTCGGCGTGCCGATCGAGCCCAGCGCGACAAAGATCTTGTCGCGCTGGATCATCTTCTGCGCCGCCAGCACCGCCTTCTTCGGGTCGTAGCCGTGGTCTTCCACCACCAGCCTGAGTTTCCTGCCATGGATGCCGCCCTGCTCGTTGATCTCGTCCACCCGCATGCGCATGCCGTTCACCGTGGGCTTTGAGAACCCGACGATCGGCCCGGACAGGTCCTGCGCGGTGCCGATCACGATCTCGGTCTTGGTCACGCCCTGGCCCTGGGCGAACGCGACGCCCGTGAACAGGGCGGCGGCCACAGCGATGATGCGATTCATTGGGGGTCTCCTCGTCCTATCTCGTATGCAGATGGTTTATATCACGCCGCCGCCCGCTCGGAGTACATGGACTCGATCAGGTCCTTGTACTTCTCGTTGACGAGCTTGCGCTTCAGTTTCATGGTCGGGGTCAGTTCCTCGTCCTCGGCGGTGAGCTTGGTCTCGAGCAGGCGGAACTTCTTCACCTGTTCGGCCCGCGCGAACATCCTGTTCGCCTTGTCGATCTCGCCCTGGATCAGGCCGATGATCTCCGGCCGGCGGCAGAGGCTGGCGTAGTTGGTAAACGGGATGGCGTGCTCCTGCGCATAGTTCTCCACGTTCTCGTGGTCCACCATCACGAGCGCCGCCAGGTAGGGGCGCTGGTCCCCGATCACCACCGAGTCGGTGATGTAGGGGGAGAACTTGAGCTGGTTCTCGTACTCCGAAGGCGTGATGTTCTTGCCGCCCGCGGTGATGATGATGTCCTTCATGCGGTCGGAGATGTAGAAGTAGCCTTCTTCGTCCACCCGGCCGAGGTCCCCGGTATGCAACCAACCGTCCCTGAAGGTCTCCGCGGTCCGTTCGGGCTGGTTGAGGTAACCCATGAAGACCGTGGGGCTCCTGACCAGCAATTCGCCCTCCGGCGAGACTTTCATCTCGATCGTCGGCTCGGCGACGCCAATGGAGCCGGGCTTGGTTTGTCCTATGGGATTCGCCGTGCCGGCGCCGCAGGTCTCGGTCATGCCCCAGACCTCGACCATTTCCAGCCCCAGCGCCATGTACCAGCGCAGGAGGTCGGGCGAGATCGGCGCGGCCCCCGTCGCGAGCACCCGCGCGCGGTGCACGCCGATCACCTTGCGTACGTTGTCGAGGGCGAATAGGCGCGCCAGCCAAAACGCGATGCCGAGCGCCAGCGGGATCGGCTTGCGTTCCTCTCGCAGCTTCGCTTGGCGATAGCCGATGCCGATGGCCACCTTGTAGGCCCACTGTTGCAGGGGCCCCGCCTGCTTCAGCGCGATCTGCACGCCGGAATAGAACTTCTCCCAAACGCGCGGCACGGCCAGGAACACGGTCGGCGAAATCTCGCGCACGTTCTCCGGCACGGTCTCCGGGTTCTCCACGAAGTTCATCACGGCGCCGGAGAACACCGACTGGTACTCGCCGCCGACCCGCTCCGCGATGTGGCACAGCGGCAGGAAGCACATGCGCTCGTCGTGCTCGTTCTGCGTGAATACCGGCACCAGGCAATGCAGGGTCGCGAGGATGTTGCGATGGGAAATCATCGCGCCCTTGGGCTTGCCGGTGGTGCCGGAGGTGTAGACGAGAATCGCCAGGTCTTCCGCCTTGCGCAGGCCGATCCTGCGCTGCCACTCGCCAGGATGCTGCGCGTCGTGGTCCGAGCCCAGCGCGCGCAGCGCTTCGAGCGACATCACCTGCGCGTCGTCGAAGTCGCGCAGGCCGTCCATGTCGAACACGACGATCCTGCGCAGCTTGGGCAGGCGCTCGCGCACCTCCAGGATCTTGTCGAGCTGCTCGTCGTCCTCGACGAACGCGAACACCGAGCTCGAGTCCGCGAGCAGGTACTCGACCTGCGCGGGCGCATCGGTCGGATAGATGCCGTTCACCACCCCTGCAGCGCCCAGGGCGCCGAGGTCGGCGCTCACCCATTCCTTGCGCGTATTGCAGAGGATCGAGACCACTTCGCCCGGCTGGTAGCCGAGCGCAACCAGTCCCATGCCGATCTCGCGCGCCATCTGTCCCAGCTCGGCCCAGGTGCTCGGCCGCCAGACGCCGAGCTCCTTCTGCCGCACGATGGTCCGCCCGGCGCGCGTCTGCACGCCGTGCCAGAACATTTTCGGCACCGTGTCGATCACCGCCACTGCTTCTTTCTTCTCCATCTGCGCTGACCCCTCACGCCCTGCGCCTGCACGCCGAGGTAGAACTCCTGGATGTCTTCCTTCTTCGCCAGGTTGGCGCAGGTGTCTTCCATCACGATGCGCCCCACCTCCAGCACGTAGCCGAACTCGGCCACCTTGAGGGCCATGTGCGCGTTCTGCTCCACCAGCAGGATGGTGGTGCCGCGCTCGCGGTTGATGCGCGCGATGATGCGGAAGATTTCCTGGGTGAGCAAGGGCGACAGCCCCAGGCTCGGCTCGTCCATCAGCATCACCTCGGGCCGCGACAGGAGCGCCCTCGCGATCGCCAGCATCTGCTGTTGCCCCCCGGAGAGCTGTCCCGCCTCCTGCCGGGCACGCTCCCGGAGGATCGGGAAGTAACCGAACACGATCTCCAGGTCCTTCGCCACCCCGTCCCTGTCTGACCGGGTGTAGGCGCCCATCTTCAGGTTGTCCTCGACCGAAAGGAGCGCAAACACTTCGCGGCCCTCGGGCACGTGCACCACCCCGGCGCGCACGATGCGGTCGGGCGACCAGCCCTGGATTTCCCGGCCGCGCAGCTTCACCTGGCCCTTGGAGGGATCGATGATTCCCGAGATGGTCTTCAGGATGGTGCTCTTGCCCGCGCCGTTGGCGCCCAGCACCGTCACGATCTTTCCCTCCGGCACCGAGAGGGTCACGCCGCGCAGCGCTTGCACCGGGCCGTAGCTCGATTCCACGTTGAGCAATTCAAGAATCGGCGCGGTCATGCCGGTTCCTTGGACCCCAGATAGGCCTCGATCACCGCCGGATGGGATTGAACTTGCGCGGGTGTGCCTTCGGCGATCACCCGGCCCTCGTTCAACGCCAGCACGCGGTCGGAGACGCGCTGCACCAGGCTCATGTCGTGCTCGACCATCAGTACCGTGATGCCCAGGCCCTTCTTGATGTCCTCGATCCAGAAAGCCATCTCGTTGGTCTCCTCGGGGTTCAGCCCCGAGGAAGGCTCATCCAGCAACAGGAGCTTCGGCTCGGTGGCGAGCGCGCGCCCGAGCTCGATCACCTTGCGCACCCCGTAAGGCAGGCCCGCGACCATGCTGTCGCGGTAGTGCTGCAGGTCGAGGAAGTCGATCACCTTCTCCACCGCCTCGCGCTGCGCCCGCTCGGCGCGGCGCACCGCCGGGGTGAAAGCGAGCTCCTGCCACAGCGCGGCCGAGCGGTGGCGGTGGCGCCCGATGAGCAGGTTCTGCAGCACCGTGGCGTGCTCGAACAGCTCGATGTTCTGGAACGTGCGCGCGATGCCCAGCTCCGCCACGCGATGCGGCTTCAATCCGTTCAACTCGCGTCCCTGGTACACGATGCGTCCCGAAGTGGCGGGGTAGATCAGGCCGATGAGGTTGAAGATGGTGGTCTTGCCGGCGCCGTTCGGGCCGATGATGGTGTAAACCTCGCCGCGCTGCACGTCGAAGGACACGTTGTCCACGGCGACCACGCCGCCGAAGTGGATGCCGAGGTTCTCCACGCTGAAGAACTTCACCGCAGGCGCTCCGACTTCATGTACATCTTCTGCCGCCGGAACATGCCCTTGCGGTAGAACGGGAACAGTTCGAACCACGTGCGGATCTTGAGCCAGCGCCCGTACAGGCCCAACGGCTCGAAGATGATGAAGCCGACCAGCACCAGCCCGAACACGGTGGCCTGCAGGCCGGAGGCGCCCGCCACGCCCGAAGGCAGGGTGTCCTTGGCGAGCGAAATGAGCTGCGGCAGCACGATGATGAAGGCGGCGCCGAACACCGCACCGTGCAGCGACCCCACGCCGCCCAGGATCACGATGGTCACCAGCTCGATGGACACCAGCAGCGTGAACTGCTCGGGCGAGATGAAGCTCACCTTGTGCGCATAGAGCGCGCCGCCGATGCCGGTGAGGGCGGCCGACAGCGCGAAGGACATGGTCTTGTACTTGGCGAGGTTCACGCCCAGGCAGGAGGCCGAGATCTCCGAATCGCGGATGGCGACGAAGGCGCGCCCGGTGGGCGAGCGCAGGAGGTTCGCCAGCGCGATGCAGCAGAGCGTGGTGAGCGCGAGGCACAGGTAGTAGAAATCGGCGTCGCCATCGAGCTTCATGCCAAACAGCTCGATCGGCTTCACGTGCTTGCCGGAATTGCCGCCGGTGAGGCTGTCCCAGCGGGTGATGATCTCCTCCACGATCACGCCGAAAGCGAGCGTGGCGATGGCGAGGTAGATGCCCTTCAGGCGCAGCGCCGGCAGCCCGACGACGATGCCCACGGCCGCGGAGAGCAGCGCCGCGCAGGGCAGCGACAGCCAGAACGGCCAGCCCGCCGCCTGCAGCAGCGCTTCCGTATAGGCGCCCACCGCGAGGAAGGCCGCGTGGCCGAGCGAGATCTGCCCGGTGAAGCCGACCAGCAGCATCAGGCCCAGGCCGACGATCGAGTAGATGCCGATGAAGTGCAGCTGCGACAGCACGTATTCGCTTGCCCACCAGGGCGCGGCGAGCAGCACCACGGCGAGCAGGCCGTACCAGAACACCTGCCCGCCGTGCCTGAACAGGCGCAGGTCCTGGTCGTACGCGGTCTTGAAGAGGAAGCGCACTAGACTTTCTTCGCCACGGTATCGCCGAAGATGCCGGAAGGCTTCACCATCAGCACCAGCAGCACCACCACGTAGGCGGCGACGTCCTTGAAGCCCTCGGGCAGGTAAAAACCCGACAGCGCCTCCACCACGCCGATGATCAGGCCGCCGGCGATCGCGCCGGGCACGCTGCCGAAGCCGCCGACCACCGCCGCCGGGAACGCTTTGAGCCCGATGAAGCCCATGTTGGAGTGCACGAAGGTCATCGGCGCGAGCAGGATGCCACCGATGGTGGCGATGCCCGCGGACAGGCCCCAGATCAGCATGTTGATGCGCCGCACCGGGATGCCCATGTAGTAGGCGGCGAGCTGGTTCTGCGAGCTCGCCTGCATGGCGATGCCCACGCGCGTGAAGCGGAAAAACAGGTACAGCGCGAGGCACAGCAGCGCGGTGTGGCCGATCACCGCCAACTGCTGCCCGGCGATCACCACGCCGCCCACGCGCATCACCTTGTCGGCGAAGGGCGTGGCAAGCGCATAGGTTTCGGTGCCCCAGCCCGGGATCATGGTGACCACCCCGCGCAGCACGTAGCCGGCGCCGATGGTGATCATCACCACGGTGAACGCCGGGTAGCCGAGCACGGGCCGCAGCACGATGCGCTCGATCAGCATGCCGACCACCGCCATCGCGGCGATGGCGAACACGAGGGTCAGCCAGTACGGCAGCCCGAGCACGGTGGCGCCGGTGAGCGCGAAGAACGCGCCCAGCATCATCAAATCGCCCTGCGCGAAATTGACGGTCTCGGTCGCCTTGTAGATCAGCACGAAACCGAGCGCGACCAGCGCGTACACGCAGCCCTGCGCCACGCCCGCCAGCAACAATTGCAGCAGCTGGGTCAGCAACTTCTGCCTCCTCCGGCGCGGAATTCTACAGGCAGAATTCACCAAGCAATTGCTTTTCAAAGGGGGCGCGACTAGACTCACCCGGCACCCATCCGCACCCCCGCCATGCCCGCGACGCACGAAGTCCTCAACCAGAGCGCTCCGCTCGAGGACTACAACCTGTTCGAGACCAACGCCGCGCTCGCCGACGCGCTCACGTTCAACCTGCCGCGCGAGCGCCTGGCAGCCGCGCGCGAGCGCCTGGCAGCCCTCGGCGCCGAGCTCGGTGCGCGCAGCACTCGTTCGCTGGCTGAGGCCGCCAACCGCAATCCGCCCGAACTCAAGACGCACGATCCCCGGGGCCGGCGCCGCGACGAGGTCGAATTCCACCCGGCATGGCACGAACTGATGGCGCTCGCCCTCAGGCACGGCCTGCATTCGGCGCCCTGGTCCGCGCCCGACCCCGGCGCGCACGTCGAGCGCGCAGCCGGGTATCTGCTCTACTCCGAAGTGGAGAACGGTACGCAGTGTCCGGTCACCATGACCTACGGCTCCGTGCCGGCGATCAAGGCCAACGCGAAGCTCGCGGCCCAGTGGCTGCCGCGCATCTACTCGCGCGGCAAGGATGCGGCGCTCATCGGCATGGGCCTGACGGAAAAGCAGGGCGGCTCCGACGTGCGCACCAACACCACCAGGGCGGTGCCGCTCGGCGGCGCAAAGTATTCCATCACCGGCCACAAGTGGTTCCTCTCCGCGCCGATGTGCGACGCGTTCCTCGTGCTGGCGCAGGCGCCGGGCGGGCTGTCGTGCTTTTTCATGCCGCGCTTGCGCGCGGACGGGACTCGCAACGCGATCCAGATCCAGCGCCTGAAGGACAAGCTCGGCAACCGCTCCAACGCCAGCTCGGAGGTCGAGTTCGAGGACGCGCAGGCGACGCTCCTGGGCGAAGAAGGCCGCGGCGTGCCGATGATCCTGGAAATGGGCGTCTACACGCGCCTGGATTGCGCCATCGGCACCGCGGGCTTGATGCGCCAGGCCCTGTCGCAGGCGCTGTGGAATGCCGCACAGCGCCAGGCCTTTGGCCGGCTGCTGAAGGACCAGCCGCTGATGAAGAACGTGCTCGCCGACCTCGCCCTGGAGGCTGAAAGCGCGGCGGCGCTGGTGCTGCGCCTGTCGCGCGCCTACGACGCGCAAGTCGACGCGCGCGAGCAGCTGCTGCGCCGCGTGCTGACGCCGGCGGCCAAGTTCTGGGTGTGCAAGCGCGGCGCGCACTTCGGGCAGGAGGCGATGGAGGCGATCGGCGGCAACGGCTACGTCGAGGAATCGGCGCTCGCGCGCATCTACCGCGAGATGCCGCTCAACTCGATCTGGGAAGGCGCCGGCAACGTCATGTGCCTGGACGTGCTGCGCGCGCTGCGCAAGGCCCCGGACGTGATCGACGCGGTGAGCGCGGAGCTGGACGCCGCGGCCGGCAGGCACCGGGCCTACGACGCGTTCTGCGCTTCGCTCAAGGACCGGCTGCAGGACGCCTCCGAGCACGAGAGCGCGGCGCGGCGCCTGACGCAGGACCTCGCGCTCGCGCTGCAGGCGAGCCTGCTCGCGCGCCACTCCCCTGCCCTGGTGTTCGAGTCCTTCGTAAGCGCGCGCCTGGGCGCGGACTGGAGCGGCGCCTTCGGCACGCTCGCGCCGAACCTGCCCTTCGACGCCCTGATCGAACGCGCGATGCCCGCGCCGAAATGAAGTCGGTCAGGGTTGGCGCGGGGCTGGGTTTCTACGGCGACTCCTGGCAGCCGGTGCGCGCCTCGATCGAGCGCGGCGGCGTGCAGTACATCGCCTCCGACCACCTCTCCGAGCTGACGCTCGCCATATTGCAGAAGGACCGGCAGAAAGACGCGTCCGCCGGCTACGCGCGCGACGGCCTGCCGATGCTGCTCGATCTCTGGCCGCTCGCCGCCAAGCACGGCGTGAAGTTCATCCTCAACGCCGGCGGTCTCAATCCGCAGGGCGCGCGCGCCGCGATCGCGCGCACCTTCCGCGACAAGGGCTGGAACGCGGCCATCGCCACCGTCACAGGCGACTCGGTGATGGAGCGGCTGGACGAGTTGCGCGCCGCGGGCGAGCCGCTGGTGCACATGGATACCGGTGCCGGCATCGACACGGTGCGCAGCCGCATGCTCTTCGCCAACGCCTATCTGGGCGCGCAGCCGATCGTGCGCGCCCTCGAATCGGGCGCCGACATCGTGCTCACCGGGCGCGTGGCGGACGCGGCGTTGTCGCTCGCGCCGCTGGTGCACGAGCTGGGCTGGCAGTGGGACGACTGGGACAAGCTCGCGCTCGGCCTCACCGTCGGCCACCTGTTGGAGTGTTCCGGCCAGGGCTCGGGCGGGAATTTCGGGTCGGCGAGCGAATGGGCCCAAATCCCGGATTACGCCCATCTGGGCTACCCCATCGCCGAGGTGAGTGAGGATGCCAGCGCCCTCTTGACCAAAGCCCCCGGCACCGGCGGTCGCATCTCTTTCGACACGCTGCGCCAGCAACTGCTCTACGAGGTGCACAACCCGCATGCCTACTTTTCGCCCGACGTGGTGCTCGACATGGGCACGCTCAAGTTCGACGACCAGGGGAGCGAACGCGTGCGGCTCACGGGCGCGTGCGGCGCCGCGCGCCCGCAGCAGCTGAAGATCGTGGGCGGCTACCACGACGGCTGGATGGGCACCGGCATCATCGGCTTTTCCTGGCCGCAGGCCTACGCCAAGTGCGAGCAGGCCTCTGCAATCATCAACACCCTGGTCGCCGAGCGCGGCTGGCCGGTCGAGGACATGAACGTCGAGTACATCGGCTACAACTCGCTGCTCGGCGCGCAGGCCGATCCCACCTACCGCGACCAGCTGAACGAGTGTTTCCTGCGCATGACCATCCGCACGCAGGAGCGCAAGGTGGCAGACGCTTACGGGCGGCTGTTCCCCTGGCTGGGCCTGTCGGGCCCACCCTACGTAGGAAGCATGAAAGGGGTCCAACGGGCAAAAGAGCTTCTCGGCATCTGGCCGACGCTAGTCAAGCGGGAGCTGGTGGAGCCGAAGGTGGAGATCACCGTGGAGAAAGTCTGATGCGCGTGCCGCTGTGGAAAATCGCCCACGCGCGCTCCGGCGACAAGGCCGACCGGGCGGACATCGGCCTGTTCGCCTGGGACGCGCCGACCTACGCGGTGCTCAAGCGCGAGGTGACGCCCGAGCGCGTGGCGGCGCATTTCCGCGAGCTGTGCGAGGGACCGGTCGAGCTCTGGCCGCTGGACAACCTCTTCGCCCTCAAGATCGTGCTGAACCGCGCCCTGCAGGGCGGCGCGGCGAGGTCCCTGCGCATGGACAACCTCGGCAAGGTGGTCGCTGCGCAGTTGCTGCGCATGGAGATCGAGGCGCCGGCCGACCTGCCCAGGCTGCGCGCCAGTTGAAAAAAGCCCGCAAGAAGCGCCCGCGCGACGGCAACCGGCGCGAGGACCTGCTGCGCGTTTGCGCGCGGCTGTTCCGCGAGCAGGGCTTCGACGGCACCTCGATCCGCGACATCGCGCAGGCTGCCGGCATGCGCTCCGGCAGCCCGTTCTACCACTTCAAGACCAAGCAGGAGATGCTGGTCGCGGTGATGGAACAGGGCCTGACGGAAGGCCTGCGCCACCTCGAGGCGGTCGCCGCGCTCAACCTGCCGGCAGCGGAGAAATTCCGCAAGCTGGTGCGCGTGCACCTCGGCACCCTGTGCGAGGAAGGCCACGATTTCATCCCGGTGATGCTCTACGACTGGAGATCGCTCACGAGCGCCAACCGGCGGCGCGTGATCGCGCTGCAGGACCGCTACGATGCGCTGTGGCAGCGCGTGACCGACGAAGTCAAGGCGGCGGGCCTGATGCAGGGCGACGCGCAGCTCGCGCGGCTGTTCACTTTCGGCGTGCTCAACTGGACGGCGCGCTGGTACCGCGCCGGCGGGCGGCGCAGCCTCGAGGAGATCGCCGAGGAAGCCGCGCGCTTTCTATTGAGGCGCTCGTAGGGTGGGCCTGCGGCCCGTGTACGGTGGGCCGCTGGCCTGCGTACGGTGGGCCGCAGGCCTGCGTACGGTGGGCCGCAGGCCTGCGTACGGTGGGCCGCTGGCCTGCCGTACGGTGGGCCGCTGGCCTGCGTACGGTGGGCCGCTGGCCCACCCTACACCAGCATCTGCACGAAGCGGCGCACGGCTGCTGCGTCGGCGTCGCTGATCGACGTGAATTCGAACGCCGCCAGGTTTCTGCCGTCGCGCTCCGTCGCCTTGACGACCCTCGCGTAGATCCCTGAGGCCGCGTAGTCGATCAGCGGCAGCGGCAGATCGAGGCGGATTTCCGCATGTGGCGCGAGCCGCACCGGCACCTGCGCGAGCAGACCGTGGTAGCCGACATCCAGCGTGGTGCCCTGGCGCTCCTCCCCGACGACGCCGTTCTCGACCATGCGGTAGCTGAAGGGCAGCTTCGCCTCGACGCGCGGACTGCGGCGCAGTTCCTGCCGCGGGACCGCCAGACCGAGTGAGGGAATGCCGAGCACTTCACGAAAGCCGATGGGCAGCGCTTTGCCCTTGACATAGACGGTCATCGGCTTGTCCGCGCTCACGTAGTCGCGGCAGCGCTCGAAGGTCTGGTCGCTGACCAGCACCTGGCCGCGCAGGCTTACCGCCTCGATGCGCGAGGCGAGATTCACCTCGTCGCCGACCACGGTGAACACCGAGTAGAGCTCCGAGCCGAACTGGCCGGCCATCACCAGGCCGGTATTGACGCCGATGCCCATGAAGATGGGGGGCATGCCCGCCTCCTTGTGCCGCGCGTTGAGCTCCACCATGGCGATCTGCATGGACACCGCGCAGGCCACCGCCCGCCTGACGTCGTCGTGGCCGGCGCCCTCCGCGCCGAACAGCGCCATGATCGAGTCGCCCATGAACTTGTCGACCATGCCGCCGTGGCGCACGATCACCCGGCTCATCTCGATCAGGTAGCGGTTGAGGACCTCCAGCATTACCTCGGCCGGGTGGGCCTCCGAAAAGGACGTGAAGCCCCGCAGGTCACCCAGCAGGATGGTGACCTCGCGCTGCTGGAATTTCGCCGGCCGGTTCAGTGCGCCTTTGCGAAGCGCTCGAGGTGGTGGTCGGCGTCGCCGAACTGCTGCGCGATCATGGTCAGGCGCCGGAACGAGTGGCTCACCTTCAGCTCCTCGCTCATCCCCATGCCGCCGTGCAGCTGGATCGCCTCCTGGCTGATCAGGCGCGCGTTGTCCGCCACCTTGATCTTCGCCGCCGAGATGGCGCGCGAGCGCTCCTTCGCGTTCGGCGCGGAATCCGCCTGGCTGCAAGCCAGAAACGCCATCGACTTGGCCTGCTCGTAGGCGACGAACATGTCCACGATGCGGTGCTGCAGGGCCTGGAAGGTGCCGATCGGGACGCCGAATTGCTTGCGCGTCTTGAGGTACTCGAGCGTGGTATCGCAGGAGAACTTCATCGCACCCACCGCCTCCGCGCAGATCAGCGCCGTCGCGAAGTCAATGACTTCCTCGATCACCGGCAGCGCCTTGCCTTCTGCACCGAGCAGCTCGCCGGGGGTGTTCGAAAGCGCCACGTCCGCCGCGCGCATCTCGTCGAGCGTGCGGTAGGGCTTCAGCTTCACGGCCTTCGCCTCCACCAGGAACAGGCTCAATCCCGCGGGCGTCTTGGCAGACACCACCAGCTTCGCCGCGGCCGGCGCGCCGAGGACCACCAACTTTTCGCCGTCCAGCGTCCAGCCGCCGCCGGATTTCTTCGCCGTCGCGTTCACGTGCGCCAGGTTGTAGCGCGCGCCCTTCTCGGTATGGGCGAACGCCATCTTCAGCTTGCCTTCCACCACCGCCGGCAGGATCGCCTTCTTCTGCGCGTCGCTCCCGGCGCGCGCCACGCACTGCGCGCCCAGGCCCACCGTGGCGAGGAACGGCTCGACCACCAGGCCCTCGCCAAAAGCCTCCATCACGCTCAACAGGTCGATGGCGCCGCCGCCGAAGCCGCCGTAGTCCGGCGAGAACGGAATGCCGGTGAGGCCCATCTGCGCGAAGGTTCCCCACACTGCGTCGCTGTAACCCGCGGGCGAGGCGACGATCTTCCTGCGCCCCTCGAATGCGTAGTCCTTCTGCATGAAGCGGCGGACCGAATCCGCCAGCAGCTGCTGCTCTTCGTCGTAATCGAAGTTCATGGCTACAGCCCCAAGGTCATTTTGGCGATGATGTTGCGCTGGATCTCGTTCGAGCCGGCGTAAATCGTCGTCTTGCGGAAATTGCAGTAGCGCGGTGCAATCGCCGCGGTGAACTCGTCGAAGCCGGCGTCGCCATTGAGCGCCTTGAACGGCTGCGAGAGCGGTCCGATCGCCTGCATCATCAGCTCGGTGAGGCCCTGCTGGATCTCGGTGCCCTTGATCTTGAGCATCGACACGTCGGCCCCCGGCGGCTGGCCGGTGCGGCGCATGCGGTCGAGGAACCTCAGGTTGGTGATCTCCAGCGCCATCAGCTCGACTTCCAGGCGCGAGAGCTTGTCGCGGAAGCGCGGGTCGTCCATCAGCGACTTGCCGTCCTTGGGCTGCTGCGCGGCGAACTCCTTCAGCTTCGCCAGCTCGCGCTTGGAGGCGCCGATGCGGCCGGTGTTCATGCGCTCGTGGCCGAGCAGGTACTTGGCCACCGTCCAGCCCTCGCCTTCCTTGTGTACCAGGTTGGCCACCGGCACTTTCACGTCGTCGAAGAACACCTCGTTCACCTCGTGCCCGCCGTCCATCAGGATCAGCGGCCGCACGGTGATGCCCGGTGTCTTCATGTCGATCAGCAGGAACGAGATGCCCTCCTGCCGCTTGGAGGTGTTCGCATCGGTGCGCACCAGGCAGAAGATCCAGTCGGCGTAGTGCCCGAGCGTGGTCCAGGTCTTCTGGCCGTTGACCACGTAGTGTTCGCCATTGCGCACTGCCTTGGTCTTCAGCGAGGCGAGGTCGGATCCGGAGCCCGGCTCGGTATAGCCCTGGCACCAGAAATCGTCGCCGTTGTAGATGCGCGGCAGGAACTGCTTTTTCTGCGCGTCGCTGCCGAAGCGCAGCAGCACCGGGCCGCACATGGACAGGCCGAAGGGAATCAGCGGCGGCGTGCCGGCGTAGCCGCACTCCTCCTCGAAGAGGTAGCGCTGCACCACGCTCCAGCCGGTGCCGCCCCATTCCTTCGGCCAGGAAGGCGCCACCCAGCCCTGCTTGGCGAGGATTTTGTGCCAGCGCAACAGGTCCTCGCGCGTCAGTTCCTCGTAGGTGGCGATCTTCTCGCGCAGGTCGGCCGGCAGGTTGGCCTGCAGCCAGCCGCGCACCTGGTCGCGAAACGCAAGTTCTTCCTGGGAATAGTTCAGGTCCATCGGTCCCTCCTCTGTCGTACGGTGGGCCCATGGCCCACCCTACGGATCACAGAATGGTAACTCCGCCGTCGGCCACTATGCACTGCCCGGTGATGAAGGCGGCCGCGTCGGAAGCGAGGAACGCGGCGATGCCGCCGATGTCCTTCGGCTCGCCCAGGCGCCTGAGGGGCGTGGCGGCCTCGCGCTCCTTGCGCCGCTGCGGGTCCTCCCACAGCGCCTTGGCGAAGTCGGTCTTGATCAGGCCGGGCGCGATGGCGTTCACGCGCACGTTCTTCGGGCCCCATTCGGCGGCCAGGTTCTTCACCAGCATGTGGTCGGCGGCCTTGGACATGCCGTAGGCGCCGATCACGGTGCTGGCGATGATGCCGCCGATCGAGCCCACGGTGATGTAGCTGCCGCCGCCGTGCTCGGCCATGCCGGGCAGCGTCATCGCCGCGAGCCACAGCACGCTCTTCACGTTGTTGTTGAATATCTTGTCGAAAGCGTCGTCCGGGATCGCGGCGAGCGGCCCGTAGTAGGGATTGGAGGCCGCGTTTGAAACGGCGATGTCGATGCGGCCCCAGCGCTTCAGCGTCGCGTCCACCAGCGCCTGCAGCTCCTCTTTCCTCGACACGTTGCAGGCCTGCGCCAGGACTTCGTAGCCCTGCGTTTCGAACTCGGCCCGCACCTGCTCGCAGGCCTCAGCCTTGCGGCTGGAGACCACCACCCTGGCGCCGGCGCGCGCCATTTCCTCGGCAATCGACTTGCCGATGCCGCGCGTCGAGCCGGTGACCAGTGCGACCTTGCCGCTCAAACTGAAGGGGGATTTCGCCACGATTCCTTTGGTGTTTTCGCCATGTGAAATATGATACGACTAAGTTGACAGCGCACCGTCGCCGACCGAAACTCGAAACTCGAAACGCGAAACATTCTGCTGCACCCCCGCCGCAGCGACAACAACGAGAGGAGACGCCATGGGCGCACCCGAGTCCACCGCACCGCTTTCCGCTGCCGAGTCCCACTTCGGCCACGAGCACGAGGGCGATCGCCAGTTTGCCACCACCCTGGCGCGCGGCCTGGAAGTATTGCGCTGCTTCACGCCGCTCGAGCCGCTGCTCGGCAACAAGGAAATCTCGGTGCGCACCGGCCTGCCCAAGCCGACCGTGTCGCGCCTCACCTACACGCTCACCAAGCTGGGCTACCTGCGCCACAACATGCGCCTGGGCAAGTACCAGCTCGGCTCGGCCGTGCTGTCGATCGGCTACCCGCTGCTCGCCTCGATGAGCGTGCGCCAGATCGCGCGCCCGCTGATGAAGGAGCTGGCCGACTACTGCAACGGCTCGGTGTCGATGGGCATGCGCGACCGCCTGAACATGGTGTACGTGGAGTCCTGCCGCAGCGGCAACGGCATCGCCACGCTCCCCGACATCGGCACCGCGGTGCCGATCGCGCAGTCGGTGATCGGCCGCGCCTTCATCGCCTCGTGCACGCCGCCTGAGCGCGAAGCGGTGCTCAATCAGATGAAGGTCAAGGAGCCGGAAATGCACCGCAAGTACCGGCCGCAGATCGACAAGGCGCTGGAGGACATCCGCGGCCGCGGCTTCTGCGTGTCGCTGGGCGAGATCCGGCGCGAGGTGCACGCGGTCGGCGTGCCGATGCGGCGCACGGTGGACGGCGAGGTGGTGGCCTTCAACTGCACGGTGCCCGCGTTCATCCTGAAGAAGGGCCAGCTCGAGGACGACATCGGCCCGCGCCTGGTGGCGATGGCGCGCAACATCGAAGCTTCCCTCGGCATGCATTGAGCCGGACCCATGCCCGGCCCTCTCGCCGGCGTCAAAATCCTCGAATTCGAGGCGATCGGCCCGGGACCCTTCGCCGGCATGCTGCTCGCCGACATGGGCGCGGACGTGCTGCTGGTGGACCGCCCCGGCGCCACCGAGCTGGGCCTGAAGCGCGAGCGCTGGATGGACGTCATGCTGCGCGGCCGGCGCTCGGTGACGCTGGATCTCAAGTCGCAGGACGCCGCCGCCGCCGCGCTGGAACTCGTCTCGCGCGCCGACGCGCTGATCGAGGGCTTCCGCCCCGGCGTGATGGAGCGACTGGGCCTCGGACCCGAAGTGTGCCTCGCGCGCAACCCGAAGCTGGTCTACGGCCGCATGACGGGCTGGGGCCAGGACGGGCCGCTCGCGGCGCGCGCCGGGCACGACATCAATTACATCGCGCTGGCCGGCGTGCTGCATGCCTTCGGCCGCAAGGGCCAGGCGCCGGTGCCGCCATTGAATCTGGTCGGCGACTTCGGCGGCGGCGGCATGCTGCTCGGCTTCGGCATCGCCTGCGCGCTGCTGCACGCGCACAAGACCGGCCAGGGCCAGGTGGTGGACGCCGCGATGGTGGAAGGCGCGTCGCTGCTGGCGGCAATGTTCTCGGGCCTCCTCGCCGCCGGGCGCTGGAGCGAGGAGCGCGGCGCCAACATCCTTGACACCGGCGCGCCTTGGTATGACTGCTACGAGACCAAGGACGGCAAGCACGTCGCCATCGGCGCCATCGAGGCGAAGTTCTACGAGGAGCTGGTGCAGCGCCTGCAGCTCTCCGGCCTGCCGCCGCAGAACGACCGCGCGCGCTGGCCCGAGATGCGCGAGGCCTTCGCCTGGACCTTCAAGCAGAGGACACGCGACGAGTGGGTGAAGGTGTTCGAGGGCTCCGACGCCTGCTTCGCCCCGGTACTCAGCTTCTCCGAAGCGCGCCGCCACCCGCACAATCTCGCACGCCACGGCACCATCAGCGTCGCGCGGCTCGAGCAGCCGGCGCCCGCGCCGCGTTTTTCTGCCACGGCAGCGGAGGTGAGCCGCGTGCCGCCCGAGCGCGGCGCGCTCGGGCGCGCCGCGCTCGCCGACTGGGGATTCGCCGCCGCGGACCTCGAGCGCATGCGCAGCGCCGGACTCGGATTCACCGATTAGGGAGCGCCGATGCTTGGACGCCTGATGCCCCGCGAGGGCAAGTTCTTCGACCTGTTCAACGCCCACGCCGCGCGCATCGTCGAGGGCAGCCGCGAGCTGGCGGCGATGATGGCCAATTTCAGCGATCTGGAGATGTACGCGCAGCGCATCGACGCCGCCGAGCGCGCCGCCGACAAGGTGACGCACGAGACCGTGACGCTGCTGCACAAGACCTTCATCACGCCCTTCGACCGCGAGCAGATCCATTCGCTGATCACGCGCATGGACGACATCCTTGACCTGATGCAGGACGTGGCCGAGACGGTGGTGCTCTACGACCTGCGCAAAATCACGCCGGAGGCCAAGCAGCTCGCCGAGATCTGCCAGATGTGCTGCGACCGGGTGCAGACCGCAGTGTCCTTGCTCACCAACTTCAAGCAGTCGGAGGCGATTTTCAAGACCTGCGAGGAAATCGACCGCCTCGAGTCGGATGCCGATCGCGTGATGCGCAGCGCGATGAGCAAGCTGTTCCGCGACGAGGCCGACGTCAAGCAGCTGATCAAGCTGCGCACCATCTACGAGCTGCTGGAGACCATCACCGACCGATGCGAGGACGTCGCCAACATCGTCGAAGGCATCGTGCTCGAGAATTCGTAGGTGGAAACGCTCGACATCGGGCTGGGCGTGGTGATCGCGCTGGTGCTGGTGGCGCTGGCCTTCGACTTCATGAACGGCTTCCACGACGCGGCGAACTCGATCGCCACCGTGGTGTCGACCCGCGTGCTCAAGCCCTACCAGGCGGTGCTGATGGCGGCCTTCTTCAACTTTGCCGCGCTGTTCGTGTTCCATCTGAGCGTGGCGACGACCATTGGCCGAGGCATCGTGGACCAGGGCATCGTGGATCACTACGTAGTGTTCGGCGCTCTGATCGGCGCGATCAGCTGGAACTTCATTACGTGGTACTACGGCATTCCGTCTTCGTCCTCGCACGCGTTGATCGGCGGCATCGTGGGCGCGGCCGTCGCGAAAGCCGGCACCTGGGCGCTCATTCCGTCCGGGGTACTGAAGATCGTGGTGTTCATCATCATCTCTCCGTTTCTGGGATTTTTGCTCGCAGCGCTGCTCATGCTCGCCGTCTCGTGGCTGTTCGTGCGCACCACACCCTCGCGCGTGGATCGGTGGTTCCGGCGGCTGCAGCTCCTGTCGGCATCGCTGTACAGCCTGGGGCACGGCGGCAATGATGCGCAGAAGACCGTGGGCATCATCTGGATGCTGCTCATTGCCGCGGGATACACCCGGGCGCAGGACCCGATTCCGATCTGGGTGGTGGTGGCCTGCTACGTGATGATCGCGCTCGGCACCGCCTTCGGCGGATGGCGCATCGTCAAGACCATGGGGCAGCGGATCACCAAGCTGAAGCCGGTAGGCGGTTTCTGCGCCGAGACCGCGGGTGGCATCACGTTGTTCACCACCGCTGCTCTGGGGATACCCGTATCCACCACGCACACCATTACCGGCGCGATCGTCGGCGTGGGCTCAGCGCAATCGACATCGGCCGTGCGCTGGGGCGTAGCCGGCAACATCGTGTGGGCCTGGGTGCTCACCATCCCCTGCTCCGCCTTCGTCGCCGGCCTCGCCTGGTGGCTCGGCCGGCAGCTGTTCTAGTGCCCGCCGTGCTGCGCAGGATGCCGCGCCCCCATCTCTTCCACGCCTAGCTCGAGCTTCAGCTCCCCGCCTTTCTCCAGCTTCAGTGTCAGCGGCACCT
>JBGQFF010000029.1:0-25624 GCA_041496745.1 Gammaproteobacteria bacterium | reverse complement strand
TCAGGTGGATCGCCTGGTTGAATTTGAAATAGCCGGCCAGGTCACCGCGCGCGTGGTTGGCGAGCATCTCGAAGTGCAGCGAGCGAATCTCGTTGATCTGGCCGTCGGTCGCGTTGAGGCAGGCGAACTCCCCGGCGAGCGATTCGAGCGCGCCCATCACCGCCAGGGTCTCCGCCAGCCGTACCGGGTCCATTTGCGAAACGATGGCGCCGCGGTTCGGCAGCAGTTCCACCAAGCCCTCCGCGGCCAGTAACTTGAAGGCCTCCCGCAGCGGCGTGCGCGACAAGCCGAGCTGGGCGGTCAGCAGGCGTTCGTTCAGCCGAGTGCCGGGCGCGAGGCGTCCCTGCACGATAAGGTCTCGAAGTCGGTCGGTAGCCTCCTCATGCAGGGGACGCCGGGCTATGGGGGCAATGTCTTGTCCTTTGTCCATTTTGTATGCAGAATACAAAAAATACGGGATAGTTGCAACCTCTAGCCCTTGCCATAGGGATATGGCTAGAATTGCATGCAAACTGAGGAGTAAAGGATGGCACGAGCCGCCGGAAGGCATTTCCTCCAGATTCCTGGACCCACCAACGTCCCCGACCGCGTCCTGCGCGCGATCGACTTCCCGACCATGGATCACCGCGGCCCGGATTTCGCGGACCTGGGCAAAGCGGTGCTCGAGGGGATGAAGCGGGTGTTCAAGACCAAGGGACAGGTGGTGATTTATCCCGCCTCCGGCACGGGCGCCTGGGAAGCCGCGCTGGTCAACACGCTCTCGCCCGGCGACCAGGTCCTGATGTACGAGACGGGCCACTTCGCGAGCCTGTGGCAGAAGATGGCGCTGAAACTCGGCTTGCAGCCCGAGTTCCTGGCGGGAGACTGGCGCACCGGGGCGGATCCGGCCACGATCGAGAAGCGCCTGCGCGAGGACGCCGGCCACCGCGTCAAGGCGGTTTGCGTCGTGCACAACGAGACCTCGACCGGCGTCACCTCGCGCATCGGCGAAGTGCGCAAGGCCATCGACGCGGCAAGACACCCCGCGCTGCTGATGGTGGACACCATCTCGTCGCTCGCCTCCATCGACTACCGGCACGACGAGTGGGGCGTGGACATCACCGTCGGCGGCTCGCAGAAGGGCCTGATGCTGCCGCCGGGACTATCGTTCAACGCGATCTCCGACAAGGCCCTCGCCGCCTCCAGGTCCGCGAAGCTGCCGCGCTCCTACTGGAGCTGGGACGAGATGATCGCCAACGGCAAGACTGGCTACTTCCCCTACACGCCGGCCACCAATCTGCTCTACGGGCTGCGCGAGGCGCTGAAGATGCTGCTGGACGAAGAGGGGCTCGAGAACGTATTTGCGCGGCACCAGCGCCACGCCGAGGCCACGCGCCGCGCGGTGCGCGCCTGGGGGCTGGAAGTGCTGGCAACCAATCCCGCGGAATACAGCGGCGCGCTCACCGCGGTGCTCTTGCCCGCCGGCCACGACGCCGACCGCGTGCGCAAGGTGATCCTGGAGCATTTCGACATGTCGCTCGGCACCGGGCTGGGCAAGCTCGCCGGCAAGGTGTTCCGCATCGGCCACCTGGGTGATTTCAACGACCTCGCTCTGCTGGGAACCCTGGCGGGGGTCGAGATGGGGCTTGCGCTCGCCGGCGTGCCGTGCAAAAAGGAGGGTGTGCAGGCAGCGATGCAGTACTTGGTGCAGAGCCGGAGCAAACCGGCGCGCGCCGCGGCGTAACACCACAACGAGTAGGAGGAGGATTCATGAATCTGTCACTTAAAGTCGGCGCCGCGGTTCTCGCGGCTACCTGTTGGCTGCCCGTGTTCGCCCAGACCGAGCTCAAGCTCGGCCACGTCGGCGAGCCTGGCTCGCTCATCGGCGCGGCGGCCGACGAATTCGCCAAGCGCGCCAACGCCAGGCTCGGTGGCAAGGTGAAGGTGTCCGTGTACGGTTCGAGCCAGCTCGGCGGCGACAAGGAGATGCTGCAGAAGCTTAAGCTCGGCACGATCGACATGGTCGAGCCCTCCACCGTCATGTCGTCGGAGGCGGACATGTTCGGCGTGTTCGAGATGCCCTATCTGGTGAAGAGCCGCGAGCACATGAAGAAGATCGAGCAGGCGCTGTTCTGGTCGAAGATCGAGCCGGGCGCGGAAAAGAAAGGCATCAAGGTGCTCGCGGTGTGGGAGAACGGTTTTCGCCACATTACCAACAACAAGCACCCGATCAACACGCCGGCCGACCTGCAGGGCATCAAGTTACGCGTGCCCGAGGGAAAGTGGCGGGTGAAGATGTTCCAGGCCTATGGCGCCAATCCCAGCCCGATGAAGTTCTCGGAGGTGTTCACTGCGCTGCAGACCGGCGTGATGGACGGGCAGGAGAACCCCTTCGCGCAGATCGCGAGCGCCAAGTTCTATGAAGTGCAGAAATACCTGTCGCTCACCGGCCACGTCTACACGCCGGCGTACCTGGTCGTCAGCACCAAGAAATGGGAGACTCTGCCCGCCGACGTGCGCAAGGTCCTCGAGCAAACCGCCAAAGAGACTCAGGCGTTCGTCTATGAGAAGGCGGCAAAGGACGACGAGGGGTTGCTGCTCAAGATGAAGGCGGCCGGCATCCAGGTGAACAACGCCAACAAGGACGCCTTCATCGCGGCTTCGAAGCCCGTGTACCAAGATTTCGCCAAGGAGGTGCCAGGCGCCCAGGCCGTCATAGACGAGGCCATCGCGCTCGGCAAATAGCCAGGGCCGCATGAAGCTCGAGGCAATCCGCGGGCGCTACGAGCGCCTGCTGGAGTGGGTCGTCATCGCCCTGATGGCGGCACTCGCCATCGAAGTAACGATCGGCGTGCTGTACCGCTCCTTCGGAGCGTCCCTGGTCTGGTACGACGAGGTCGCCTCCATCCTTCTCGCCTGGCTCACCTTCTACGGCTCGGCGCTCGCCGCGGCGAAGCGCGCGCACATCGGCTGCCCGGAGGTGATCGCGTTGCTGCCGCCCGGCGCACGGCTCGCCGCGCGGCTGCTGGCCGATGTTCTGGTGATCGCATTTTTCCTGCTCGTAGGCTGGACCGGGTACACCATCCTCGGCGTTCTCGCCACCGATAATTTGGTCAGCCTGCCCCAGGTGCCGGTCGCCTACGTCCAGTCGGTGATTCCGATCGGCGCGGTGCTGATCGTGATCGCCGAACTGCTCACCTTGCCCGAAGCGCTGTCCCGCGCGCGCAGCGATCCCCTTCCGGGCGGCGCTGGCGAGGCTTCGCACTAGATGGAAATCCTGCTTCTTTTCCTGTGCGTGCTGGCACTGGTGATCATCGACGTTCCGATCGCGGTCGCGCTCGGCATCGTCGCCGTCACCGCCATGGTAGTGAGCCAGGGGTTCGCCTCGCTGCCCAACCTGCCGGTGGTGCTGTACAACGGCGCCACCAACTTCCCGCTGATCGCGATCCCGCTGTTCATCCTTGCGGGCGCGATCATGAATGCCTCGGGCATTTCGGCCCGCCTGATCGCATTCGCCAGCTCCATTCTGGGCTTCATTCGCGGCGGCCTGGCGATGGTGTCGATCGGCGCGTCCATGTTCTTCGCCGAGATCTCGGGCTCGGCGGTCGCGGACGTCTCCGCGCTCGGCTCGATCCTGATTCCGGCGATGAAGTCAAAGGGCTACCCCAGCCCCGTTGCCGCGGCGGTGATGTCCTCGGCGGCCACCCTCGCGGTGATCATTCCTCCCTCGATTCCGATGATCCTGTACGCGGTGATGGCCGAAACCTCGGTCGTGCAGTTGTTCGTCGCTGGAATCGTGCCTGGCCTCCTCGGCGGCTTCGGCCTGATGGGAATGGCGTACTGGTTTGCGCGCCGCTATAACCTGCCGATCGAGGAAAGGTTCCAGTGGGCGCGCGTCAGGAAGACGTTTCGCGAGGCCTTCTGGGCCTTCACGCTGCCCGTGATCATCCTGGGCGCCATTTTCGGCGGCGTGGTGACGGCGACCGAGGGCGCCGCCCTGGCGGTGGTCGCGGCGCTGTTCATCGGCCTGGTGGTCTATCGGGAACTCGATCTTGCGCACCTCAGGGCAGCCATGATCGAGGGTGGCGTGCAGACCTCGGTAGTGATGCTGCTGGTCGCGACGTCGGCGCTCCTGGGCGCCTACCTCACCGAGGCGCAGGCGCCGCAAACGCTCGCGCGCGCCATTACCGAGCTGACGACGAACAAGTGGGTGGTGCTCGCGCTTCTCAACGTGCTGTTCCTGATCCTCGGCATGTTCCTGCACTCGGCGGCGGCGATCATTCTCGTCGTGCCGGTGGTGATGCCGCTGGTGAAAGCCGTCGGCATCGACCCCGTGCACTTCGGCCTGGTGGTGACTATCAACCTGGGCATCGGCCAGCAGACGCCGCCGGTGGCGAGCGTGCTGATGGTCGCCTGCTCGATCGCCAAGGCCAGCGTGTGGGAGGTCACGCGGGTGAACATCTGGTTCATCGGCGTGCTGTTCGCGGTGCTGATGCTGGTCACCTACGTTCCGATCACCGGCCTCGGGCTGGTACAGCTGTTCTATCGTTGATCATGGCTGACTCCATCCTCATGCAGCGCGACGACGACAGCGACATCGCCACCGTCGTCCTCAACCGGCCGGAGCGCCTCAACGCGCTCGACAAGGCGATGTGGATGCGCCTCGGCGCTTGCATGCGCGAACTCGGGGCCGACGACAGCCTGCGCTGCATCGTGCTGCGCGGCGCGGGTGGCATGGCGTTCGCCGCGGGCGCCGACATCAGCGAGTTCGCCAACGAGCGCGCCGATGCGGCGCAGGCGAAACGCTACGGCGAGGACATCGCGGGCTCCATGCGCGCGCTGGCCGAATGCCGCCATCCCACGGTGGCGCTGATCGAAGGCGCCTGCGTGGGCGGCGGGCTGCTGGTCGCTACGCAATGCGACCTCAGGATCTGCAACGAGTCCGCGCGCTTCGGCGTGCCGGTGAAAAACCTCGGACTCACCGAAGCCTACGACGAACTGCAGGGCATGATGCGCGTGGCCGGGCCCGCGGCGAGCCTCGAGATCCTGCTCGAGGGGCGCATCTGGGGCGCGCGCGAAGCCTACGAGAAAGGGCTCGTCAGCCGCGTCGTGCCGGATGCCGAGGTGGTCAAGGAGGCCTACGCCGCCGCGCGTCGCATCGCGGAGGGCGCGCCGCTGGTTGCGCGCTGGCACAAGAAATTCATCCGCCGGCTCGGCGATCCCCGTGCGCTGAGCGCCCGGGAATCCGCCGAGAGCTACGCCTGTTTCGACACTGAGGATTTCCGCGAAGGCGTGGCGGCGTTCCTCGGCAAGCGCAAGCCGCAATTCAAGGGACGCTGACCGCCGGTCCCGGCACGGTCAGTGCTTTGCGCCCATCATGTGATCGGGCAGCCAGGTGGCGATTTCGGGGAACACGCACAGAATGACGATCGACAGCATCATGCACAACACGTAGGGGATGGTACCCCACATGATGCGCGTGACGGGCACGTCGGGTGCGATCGAACTCACGATGTAGATGTTCAATCCGACCGGCGGATGGATCAGGCCGATCTCCATGTTAATGGTGAGGATCACGCCGAACCACACCGGGTCGAAGCCGGCGGCCTTGATGATCGGATAGAGAATCGGCGCGGTCATCAGGATAATTGCCGCCGGCGGAATGAAGAACCCGCAAACCAGCAGGAACAGGTTGATCATCGCCATCAGCACCCAGCGGTTGACGTGCATGTCGGCGATGGCCTGCGCCAGGGTCTGGGTAAGGTAGAGCGAAGTGAGCATGTAGCCGAACAGCACGGCCGCGGCGATGATCATGAGGATCATCACCGACTCGCGCGTGGTGTCGCGCAGGATCGCCCACCATTCTGCCGGGCGCCACATGCGGTAGATCATCACCGCAAACACGACGCACAATGCCGCGCCCACGCCCGCCGCCTCGGAGGGCGTCGCAACCCCCCCGTAGAGCACGAACATGACGCCGGCGATGATGGCGAGAAAGGGCGCGATCTTGGGAATGGATTGGAGCTTTTCCTTCCAGCTGTAGCGGAAATCCACCGCGTGCGCGCGAAAACCCCGCTTCCAGATGATGAACAGCGTCCACAATATGAACAGCCCGGTGAGCAGCAGGCCCGGCAGCACGCCGGCAAGGAACAGGCGGCCGATCGACGTCTCGGTGGCGATGCCGTAGAGGATGAAGGTGATCGACGGCGGAATCAGGATGCCGAGCGTGCCGCCCGCGCAGATCGATCCGGTCGCGACGTCGTCCGGGTAGCCGCGCTTGCGCATTTCCGGGATTCCCATTTTGCCGATCGCCGCGCAGCACGCGGGCGAGGAGCCGGTGAGCGCCGCGAACAGCGCGCAGGCGCCGATATTGGAGATCACCAGCCCCCCCGGCACGCGGTAGAGCCAGCGGTCGAGCGCTTCGTAGAGGTCCTTGCCCGCGGGCGAGGAGCCGATCGCCGCCCCCATCATCACGAACATCGGGATCGACACCAGGGTGAAATCGTTCAATCCCGCGTAGAACGTCTCCGCGACCACGTGTAGCGCGTCGAAGCCTTGGAAGATCAGAATGAAGACGATCGAGACCACACCTAGCCCGAATGCGACCGGCGCGCCCGAGAGCAGCATCACGAGCGTGACGCCAAGTACGAGGGCGCCTTGTGTAGTCGGGCTCATGAGCGGCGCTCCGCACTGATGCCGAACGGCGGTTCCCGGCCACTGACCAGGCACGCCAGGTCGGCGACACACTGCAGCGCGAGAATTCCGAGACCGATCGGCATCGAGGCGTAGGGAATCCAGAGGCGCGCCCGCCACATCGTGTCGGAAACCCAGCGGTTGTCCCAGGCCTCTTTCCAGAACTGGAAGGTAAGTACCGCCAGTGTCACGGCGAATGCGAGCGTTACGGCACCGGCAAACAGCGCAAGCCACCAGCGTGGTCGCGCGCCCGCATACAGCGGAAGGATGTCGACGTTGACGTGGCCACGCGTCGTCAGCACGAAGGGGCTGCCAACAAAAGTGGCCGCGACCAGACAATAGGTGACGAAGTCGGTCTGCCAGATGGTGTTCTGGTTGAGCAGGTAGCGCACGAACACCATGTGGCAGACGACGATGACACCGAGCCCGATCAGCCCGGCGGCGAAATAGCCGCAGAGCTGCGACACGAACCTCACGGCGCGGACAAATGGATCCATGGCTGCCAACCCGCGGCCGGTATTGGTTGTCGGGACCTGGATCGGCGGACGGGGCGCATCCGTCCGCCGGATCGCTTTCTTACTTGACGCTCAGCGCCTGGTCGATGAGCTGCTTGCCGTCCGGGACTTCCTTGGCGAACTCCGCGTAGGAGCTTTCCTTGGCGATCTTGACCCAGGCGTCGTATTCAGCAGCGGTCAGGGTGACGACCTCGACCTTGTGCTCCTTGAACGTCTTTACCATCTCGGCATCGAGACCCTTGGTCTCCTTGGCGAAGTAGTCCTGCGCTTTCTTGCCGGCCGTGCGCAGCACACCCTGCTGCGGCTTGCTCAGCCGCTCGAAGCTTTTCTTGGACATGAGCACCGGTTCGTACATGAACCACAGCGCGTTGTCGCCGGGCGCGGTGATGCACTTCACCTGCTCGTAGATGCGGAACGAGACGAAGCTGCCGGTGCTGGTATCGGTCGCCTCGGCGACGCCGGTCTGCAGCGCGTTGTACACCTCGTTGCTCGGAATTGAAACGATGGAGGCGCCGGCCGCCTGCCACATGGCGGCGAAAGTCGGCCCGGCCGAACGGATCTTCAGGCCTTTGATGTCGGCCGGCGTCCGGATGCACCCCTTCTTCGACGCCACCGCTCCTGCGAGCCACGCGTCGGAGAGGACCACAACGCCGGCCTTCTCGATTTTGGCCTTGATCTCTTTCATAAACGGGGAATCGTTGATGCGGACCGCGCGCTCGTGGTTGCGCACCAGGCCCGGCATCAACGTCGCGCCGAAGGCGCGTACCTTGCCGCTCGCGTAATCGAGCGGAAACGAGGAAATGTCGAGCTGGCCGTTGACCATCGCGTTCCACTGTTCATTCGGCTTGAACAGCGATGCGCCCGGATATACCTGAATCTCCAGGTCAACGTTCGCCGACTTCGCATCGCGCGAAATGATCTGCACCATCTCGTCGCGCACGTCGCCCTTGCCTCCGGGAAACTGGTGCGATGCGCGCAGCACCGTAGGCGCGCAGAAAGCGGTGCCGCTGAACGCGGCGCCAACCAGGGCCGCGGCAATTCCAAATCGGTGAATCGTGTTCACTGGGGTCTCCTCCTCAAGAGATGCATAGCGGACAACGGTCGATATCCTAGGCTGCGATTGCATGTGGCGCAAATGCTGCCACGCAGCGCGAACCTGCGCGCACTTAGTGGATACCCTCGGCACGCAGTCGCGCGATCTGCGAGTCGAGCAGCGCGAGGTCGAGGTGCTGTCCCTTGCCTGATTCCGCGCGGTGCGCGAGTGCCGCGCATATCGCGATCGAGGTGTACATCCCAGTGACGATGTCCGCCACCGGCTACCGGGGTTCCTGGACGAGAAGAAGCCCCGGTTTACGGGTCGCTGAGACGTGTACACTTGCCCAAAAAAAGACCACATTGACACTGCCCTAGGAGGAGCAATGAAACGTATCCCTGCCGCGCTCGGCGCGGTCCTGCTTGCATTCGCCACGGCCGCGGCGGCGCAGAACTGGCCGACCAAGCCCATCACCTTCCTCAACCCATTCCCCGCGGGCGGCGGCACCGATACGTTCGCGCGTCCGATCGCGGCGCACGTGTCGCAGACCATCGGACAGTCGGTGATCGTGGAGAATCAGGGCGGCGCCGGCGGCACGGTCGGCGCGGCGAACGTGGTCAAGCGCGCGCCTGACGGCTACAACTGGTTCTTCGGCGCCGTGCATCACACCATTGCGGAGAGCCTCTACACCCGGCTGTCCTACAGCCTGGAAAAGGATTTCGAGCCGATCACGGTGGCAGCCTTCGTGCCCAACGTGGTGGTGGTGCACCCCAAGCACGCCGACAAGTTCAAGACGCTGCAAGACCTGATCGACTACGCGAAGGCAAATCCGGGCAAGCTGAACTACGGCTCGGCGGGCAGCGGCACCACGCACCACCTGTCGGTGGAGTTGTTCAAGACCATGACCAAGACCTTCATGGTCCACATTCCCTATCGCGGCGCGGGTCCGCTGATGCTCGATCTGCTCGCCGGCCAGGTGGATCTCGCATTCGACGGCATGGGCACCTCCTCCACGCAGATCAAGGCCGGCAAGCTGATCCCGCTCGCGATCACCAGCGAGAAGCGCAATCCGGTGCTGCCCAATGTGCCAACTATGCAGGAAGCCGGTGTGCCGGGCTACGAGGTGCGCACGTGGTACGGCCTGTGGGCGCTGAAGGGCACGCCGCAGCCGATCAAGGACCGCATGTGGAAAGAAGTGGTCGCGGCGATGAACGCGCCTCAGCTGAAGTCGATCTGGGCCGAACAGGGGGCGGATCCCGGCGGCATGTCGCAGCAAGACATGACAAAGCTCGTGCGCAGCGAGATTGTGAAGTGGGCCAAGGTCGTCAAGGACGCCGGCGCCAAGGTCGACAACTGAGCAGCTAGATCGTTCCCTCGGCACGCAGCGCCGCGATCTGCGCGGCGCTCTTGCCGAGGCGCTCGCGCAGTATTTCCTCGGTGTGCGCGCCGAGCAGCGGCGGCGCCAGCCTGTGTTCCACCGGCGTGCCCGAGAAGCGCATCGGGCTCGCCACGGTGGGCAGCTTTCCGGCCACCGGGTGCTCCAGTTCCACGCGCACGCCACGCGCGCGTACCTGCGGTTCCTCGAACACCTGCGCCACGTTGTTGATCGGGCCGATGGGCACCCCGGCGGCTTGCAGCAGCTCCAGCCACTCGCGCGTCGGTCGCCGCGCAAAGATCTCCTGCAATAGACGCGTCAGCTCGGCGCGGTTCTCCACCCGCTTGCCGTTGGTCGCGAAGCGCGCATCGCCCGCCAGCTCCGCGCACCCCGCCGCTTCGCAGAACTTGCGGTAGAGGTTGTCGTTGCCGCAGGCGATGATCACCTCGCCGTCGGCGGTGCGGAATGGCTGGTAGGGCACGATGTTCGGGTGCAGGTTGCCGATGCGCGAGGGCGGCGTGCCGGTCGCAAAGTAGTTGGTGTTCTGGTAGGCGAGCAGCGCGATCTGCGAGTCGAGCAGCGCGAGGTCGAGGTGCTGTCCGTTGCCTGATTCCGCGCGGTGCGCGAGTGCCGCGCAAATCGCGATGGACGCGTACATCCCCGTAATGATGTCCGCCACCGGCACGCCGGCACGCATCGGCTCGCCGCCGGGCTCGCCGGTGACGCTCATCATCCCGCCCATGCCCTGGATCATGAAGTCGTAGCCGGGCCGCTCGCGGTAGGGCCCGGTCTGTCCGAAGCCCGTGACCGAGCAGTAGATGAGGCGCGGATTGATCGCCTTCAGGTCATCGTAGCCCAGGCCGTAGCGCGCCAGGTCGCCGAACTTGTAGTTCTCGATCAGGACGTCGGAGGCGCGCGCGAGTTCCCGCACGATCTCCTGCCCTGCCGGGCTCGAGATGTTCACCGTGATCGACTTCTTGCCGCGGTTGGCCGAGGTGAAATAGGCGGAGTCCTTCGTATCCCGCCCTTCGCGATCCTTCACCCACGGCGGCCCGAAGGCGCGCGAGTCGTCACCGACCTTCGGGCGCTCGACCTTGATGACTTCCGCGCCCAGGTCGGCGAGGTTCTGCCCGGCCCAAGGGCCGGCCAGCACGCGCGACAGATCAAGCACCCGGATGTGCGACAGCGGTCCTGCCATGCTATTCCTCCCTGATCACCACAAGTTTGCCAGCATGCGCAGCCCGAGCGCGAACAGCATCAGCGCGAACACCACCCGCAGGCGCTTCACCGGCAGCCGGTGCGCAAGGCGCGCGCCGAGCGGCGCCATCGGCATGCTGGCCGCGACGATCAGCAGCAGCGCCGGCAGGTAAACGTAGCCCAGGCTCCACTGCGGCAGGTCCGGCACGCGCAAGCCCTGTGCGACATAGCCGACCGTGCCTGCGACCGCAATCGGAAAGCCGTTCGCCGCCGCCGTGCCGATGGCGCGCTTGAGCGGCAGGTTGCACCACGCTAGGTAAGGTATCGACAGGAACGCGCCACCGGCCGCCAGCACGCTCGAGATGGCGCCGATGCCGGCGCCGGCGGCGAACAATCCGGCCTTCCCCGGCAGCTGGCGCGCGGGCCTCGGCTTGATCTCGACAAACATCTGCGCCGCGGCATAGAACATGAAGCCGGTGAAGAACGCGGCCAGCGGCCGCGTCGGGATGAAGCCCGCGACCAGCGCCGCGGCGAGCGAGCCCGCGACGATGCCCGGCGCCATCGCACGCGCGACCGCCCAGTCCACGCCGCCGTGGCGGTGATGCGCACGCACGCTCGAGAGCGAAGTGAAAGCGATCGTGGCCAGCGCAGTGGCGAGCGCAAGGTGCATCATGTGCTGGGCCGGGAAGCCCTTGGCGGTGAACACGAACACCAGCATCGGCACCATGATCATGCCGCCGCCGATGCCGAGCAGTCCGGCGAGGAACCCCACCGCCAAGCCGATGGCGAGGTAGGCCCACCACCAGTCCACTAACGCTCACCCAGCAGGTGCGCGACAAGCTCGGAGAATCCCGCGCCCGCTTGCGCCTGCGTGACGTACTTCGGCTGCGCCGGCAGCCGCCCGGCGAAGCGCGCGATGTTGGCCACGCCGATGGAGTTCTCGAAGTAGGCGAACATCGGCGCGTCGTTGGGCGAGTCTCCGGCAAACGCATAGTCGGCGTTCGCCGCGTCCAGGCCAATGCCGAACTTTTCCGCGAACAGGACCTTGGTCATCGCCAGTTTGTCGTAGCCGCCGAACCAGCCGTTGACGTGGATCGAGCTGATCTTGGCAGTAAGCCCCGCCTCGCGCATCAGCGCAGCAATGCGCTCGGCCGCCTCCAGGGGCAGCGGCGTCACGTCCTCGCAATAGTCGATCGCCAGGTCGGCTTCGCGGTAGGGCTGGTCCGAGGCGAGCGCGCAGCCCGGCGCCGCCGCGAGAATGCGCTCGGCGATCGCCGCAAGACGCGCGCGCTTGTCCGCGCGCACCGCATCCGGATCATGGAAGCGCTTGTGCAGCTTGCCCTTTTCGTAACGGAAGTAGAACGCGCCGTTCTCACCCACCACCGCATCCACCGGCCACATGCGTGCGATGTGGTCGCACCAGCCGGCGGGGCGTCCGGTCACCGCGACCACGACCCGTCCCGCCCGCTTGAGCCGCTCGAGCGCAGCGTAGGCCTCCGCGGTGAGCCGACCTTCGGTGGTCAGGGTGTCGTCGATGTCGAACAGCAGGCCGCGCAAGCGTTCTGCGCCGCGCAACTCGGCTAGCGGCTTCATGGCGGGCGCGATTCTAGCGCGCCAGGGGCAACCGCACGCGCAGCACGACGCCCTCGCCGCTGGCGAGATCCGCCGCATCGATGGTGCCGCCGTGAAACTCCGCGATCAGCCGCGCGACGTACAGGCCCAGGCCGAGATGCGGGCCCTGGCTCTGGCCCGCGCCCGCGCCGCGCACCGACACCATGGACTCGAACAGCCGCCCGCGCATTTCGGCGGGCAGCAGCGGGCCCTTGTTCTCCACCGACAACAACGCCGCGTCGTCGCGTTCCTCCAGCGAGATGCGCACCGGCTCGCCGGGCAGCGAGAACTCCACCGCGTTCTCCACCAGCTTGTCGAGAAGCTGGGCGGCGAGGTCCGGCGCCCCGGCCACGTGCAGCGCGCGGCCGGGCAGCTCGATCGCGAACGGGGTGCGCGCGTAGGCAAGCCGGTATCCGTCGACGCAGCCGCGCACCAACGCGGCCAGCTCGAAGCGCTCGCGTTCGGCGGTGCGCAGGCTCTGCTCCAGGCGCGTGGCCTCGCTCATGCGCTGCAGGATCGTGTTCAGGCGCGCCAGCCCCTGCTCCGCGCGCTCGATGTACGTGCGCGCCTCCGCGGGATCCGGCGCCAGCTTGAGGTTCTCCAGCGAGGAGCGCACCACTGCAATCGGCGTGCGCAGCTCGTGCGACAGGCGCCCCGCCATGCTCTCGAGGTAGGCGTGGTGCTGCGCGAGCCTGGCCAGCATCGCGGAGAAACTGCGCGACAGGTCGCCGATCTCGTCGCCCGCGTCCGACCCGGCGATCGGGTGCACCAGTCGCCCGCGCACGTCGATCGCGCTCTCCGCCTCGTCGCGCAGGCGGCGGATACGATGCGACAGCCAGGAGGCATACGCGATCAGCAATGCCGCCGCGCCGAGGAACACCGTCAGCGTGAGAGCAAGAAGTCGCTCCAGCGCTTCGCTGCGCAGCGTGGCGATTGGGTTGGTGGTCTCCTCCACCACCACCGCTCCTGCGACCTCGTTGCGGTTCCACACGGGGTGCGCCGTGGACACCACCACGGCGCGGCCGTCGACGGTGCGGCGCGTCCGGCTGCCAGGCGTTCCCTGCAGTGCGGCGGCGATGTCGCGCCCGGTGGCCAGCACGTCGTCCGGTACCGCCTCGGCGAAATCCTCGCTCGGGCGATGGATCAGCCAGCCGGCAAAGCGCCGCCACGCCTCGCGCAGCGGCGTGGCTTCCCCGGCGGGCGGCTCGGGGCGCCGCAGGCTGCCCGCCAGGGCCAGCACCTGATAGCGGCGGTTCACCACCCAGATGCGCGATTCGGTGCGCTGCACGCCGCGCAGGATCGCCGCGATGTCTTCCTGTGCGGCGCGGGCGGCGAGTTCGGTTTCGCGCGCCAGCGGCACCGGCCCCGCGGCGGGGTCGAGGAGTCGTCCTTCGCTCGCAGCGACGCGCTGCAGCTCAAGCTCCGCTTCGCGGCGCATGGCGTCGTCGCGCTCGGGCAGGGCCACCAGCAGCTGCGGGCGGTCGTGCAGCGCGGTGGCGATGGCGCGTGCAGTACCGATGAGCGCGCGCTGCTGGCCTTCGAGCAGCACCTGTTCCAGCTCGTTCACATAGCGCACGCCCACCCAGGGCAGGGCGAGCAGCACCAGCGCCACCAGCGCCAGCTTGGCGCGCAATCCGAGGGCAAAGCGCCGCCTCACTCCTTCCAACGGTAGCCCATGCCGTACGCGGTCTCGATGTGGTCGAAGGCGGCATCCACGCCCTGGAATTTGCGCCGCACGCGCTTGACGTGCGAAGTGACGGTACCGTCGTCGACCACCAGGTTGGCTTCGCGCATCAGCTGGTCGCGGTTCTTCACGTGGCCCGGGTGCCTTGCGAGCGCGTGCACCATCCAGAACTCGGTGAGGGTGAGCGGCACCGCATTGCCGCGCCAGGTGACGGCAAAGCGCTTCAGGTCGAGGGTCAGTGCGCCGCGCTCGACGGTCTCCTCGAGCGCCTCCGGCTCGCGCGACAGCTCAGCGCGGCGGAACAGCGCGCTGATGCGCGCCAGCAGGTGCGGCAGGCTCACGTCCTTGGTCAGGTAGTCGTCGGCGCCAAGGCGCAGGCCCGACACGATGTCGAAATCGCTGTCGCGGGCAGTGAGGAAAATGATCGGCAGGGTCGCGGACAGCGCGCGCAGGTCGCGGCACAGCGTGAAGCCGGCGTCCGCATCGCTGCCCAGGCCGATGTCGATGACCGCCAGGTCCGGCAGGCGAGTGCGCATTGCCGTCAGGGCTTCGGCGCGGCCTGCGTAGGCGCTTACCTCGAAGCCGTGCTTGCGCAGCGCTTCGCTGTAGTTGGCGCGGATGGCCGGATCGTCCTCGACGATGGCGATGCGGCGGGACATGGCGGCCGACTATAGCCCAACGCCGCCGCCGCCGCGGCGCCTGCCACGGGATTGCCAGAATTCTTCGCCGGCTTGGCGGCAGCCGGACCGCGCAGAGCCCCCGCAGAACCTCTTAATGCAGCCTCAGCAAGCTCCCTACCCCCGAGGACACCACCACCATGCCAAGCCAGTCGCGTACCGCCAACGCCCGCCTCGTCGCCATGGACCTGATCGCGTTTGTCGCGCTCGCCGCGGCGATCGCGCTGGCGGCAGCGATCGTGCTTGTCGCCACGGTGCTGCTGCTCGCCGGCCGCGCCGAGGCGACCCCAGACATCGAGGTGAAACAGGGAACATTGCTGCTGCGGACGCTGGCATGAAACCGGAACTTGCATGGGGCGCGGAATGCGCGTGGCCGGCAGCCCGCGTTGCACCGAAGGGCCGCAGTTCTTGGCCTTGGAAGTCTCTCGCGCTGGCGTTGCTCTTCATCGGCGGCCTGCAGTTCGGCCATGGCGCCTGGATACAAGCCAAGGCCTGGCTAGCGCAGGAGCTCATCGCGCGCGCCTGGTCGCGCACGCTCAAAGGCGAGAGGGAAGTGAAGCCTTGGCCGTGGGCCGACACCTGGCCGGTGGCGCGGCTCTCCGCGCCCGGCCTGGGCGTCGACCGCTACATACTTGCGGGGGCCAACGGTAGCGCGATCGCATTTGGCCCCGGCCATCTCTCCGGCACTCCTGTTCCGGGCGAATCCGGCAACAGCGTGATCGGCGGGCACCGCGATACCCACCTCGCGTTCCTGCGCCACGTGAAACCGGGTGACATTCTCCAGGTCGAGCGCGCGGATGGCAGGCAGGTCGCCTACCGCGTTCTTGACGCAACCGTGCTGGACAAACGCGACGTGTGGGTTGCCAAACAGGAAGGGCCGAACCGGCTGACGCTGGTGACCTGCTATCCGTTCGAAGCGTTGCGCGCCGGCGGCCCGCAGCGTTATGTGGTGTTCGCCTTCGAATCCAAGAACCGCGGCGGCGAGCGCGGGACGCGGGGCTAGCCTCCTCCTCTAGCTGCCCTCCCCGCTCGCCTGCTTCGGCTCAGAAGGTGGACTTCGTCTTTACCAGGTATTGGACCTTCTTGATGTCGGCACTGGAATTGATCGGAAACGCAACGTCCAGGTGCACGACATTGCCGAATGCCGACCGGTCGCTGACCAGGCGCAGACCGAAGCCGAAATCGCCCAGCCAGCCGGAATTGGCCAGGTTCTGGAAGGCGCCGCCCCAGGCGCGCCCGACATCGAAGAACGCCGCGCCGCCTACGCGAATCAGGCGGAACGGATACCAGTCGGTATAGAACCTCTCTTCGACGGTGAACAGGGCCCGCTGGTTGCCGCTCTGGTAGCGCAACGGATAGCCGCGCAGGCCGTTGTCGCCGCCCAGCAGGAGTTGGTCGGCAGGACCGGGGTTCCTGACTGCGTCGAGGAATGTTGCCGCATAGAATAGTGCGTGATCCCCCTGCGGCAGGAAGTATTGGGTCGTGACGCCGACGAACTGGCGCTCGCCCCGGCCGTCGCCGTATTGCCCGGAGAAAGTGAGGCTGGTCAGCAGGTCGCCGCCGCTCACCGACTCGAAGCCCCTGCTGATCCCGCTGGAATAGAGCCACAGGTCCCGCGTCGACCCGAAGCCCGTCGAGGCGCGGCCCACTTGCACGCTTGCATTGAGCCCCATGGCGAAGAATTCGGGGCGCCCGATCTTGTTGCGGTTCCTGAGCTTGACGTACTTGTCCTCGATCACCTCGTAACGGATGAACGGGTACGCCAATTTCTGGTCGGGCGGCAGCTGTGCGGGCGGGACCTGCGATGGATCGATCTCGTAGCTGTCGTCCGAGTAGTTGACGCCGACGGAATAGCGCTGTACCCAGCCATCGACCAGGCCATTCGACCAGCCGCCGAAGACCCCGCCGCTGCTCTGTCGGTGGCGATACTGGCCGACCACCGCGCCGTTGCTGTAGATGGAATCGATCTGGTCGAATTGCCCCGCGGAAGCGCCGAGCGCCCAGCGCGTGTCGAGCGCATAGAACGGGCGGACCAGCGAGACCGAGTGGTTGGATCCATCGCCATAGTCGGCCCGCTTCAAGCTGAAGGCGGTCCGGCCATCGAAAAGCTGATTGTGCGTGACTTCGAATTCCGTGCCTGAGCGGTCCACCGTGGAACTGCTCGCGATCCCGACCGAGACCCCGGTGCCGAACAGGTTCTGCTCCTTCACCGTCACGCCGGTCGAGTTGCTGCCCCCACTGCGGCTGAAACTGACGCCGGGCTGCAGCGTCCAGGTGTCGCGTGTGTGCACTTCGATGTCGACGATGCCATCACGGTAGGCGACCGGCTGAATGTTGACGTCGTACAGGTAGCTGCTGGCGCGCAACACGCGCTCTGATTCCTCGATCACGCGCCGGGAAACCCGCTCGCCGCTGCGGAACAGCAACGAGTCGCGGATCACGCCCGGGCGGGTCTGGATGTGCAGCCGGTTGGCGAGGCGGAACAGCCAATTGTTCTCCTTGGGATCGTCCAGGTCGAAGATGTTCTGCGCATTGATGCGCACTTCGCCGATCACCGCACCGGCGGCCTCGAGTTCGGCGAACGAGGGAACGGCGCCGGCGCGAACGGAATCGTCCGCAGTTGCAGGAACACTGGAACAATAGATGGCCGCACAGACTGACAGCACGAAAAATCCGGCTGTAGACGCTGCGCCCCGGTCGCGAACCGCGCCCGCCGATGCCATGGGGCATCATGCCGAGACGGCACGTGCCGGGTCAAGCCTGCAGGTCGCAGGCTGACTACTTCTTGCGCAGCTTCCTGATCGCGGCAATCTGCGCCGCCATCATTGCAAACTCGGCCTGGAGGGTGGCGATCTCCTGCTTGTCCTGCGACCTCGCCATCGCTTCCTGCGCTCTTTTCATCGCCTCATTGGCCTTGGCTTCGTCAAGGTCGTGGCCGCGGATGGCGGTGTCGGCCAGGACCGTGATCACTTTGGGCTGCACTTCGAGAATCCCGCCGGCCACGAACACCAGTTCTTCCTCGCCGCCGGGCTTCTGGATGCGCACCGCGCCGGGCTTGAGGCGCGTGATCAGCGGCGTGTGGCGCGGGTAGATGCCGAGCTCGCCCGATTCGCCGGGCAGGACGACGAACTCCGCCTCGCCGGAGAAGATCGAGGCTTCGGCGCTGACGACGTCGACGTGGATGGTGGCGGCAGCCATGGAGTGATCCCGTTACTGAAGGGTCTTCGCTTTCTCGAACGCTTCCTCGATTGCGCCTACCATGTAGAAAGCCTGCTCAGGCAACGCATCGCACTCCCCGTTGACGATCATCTTGAAGCCCTTGATGGTGTCCTTCAGCGAGACGTACTTGCCCGGCGTGCCGGTGAAGTTCTGCGCCACCGTGAACGGCTGTGACAGGAAGCGCTGGATTTTCCGCGCGCGGGACACCGCCAGCTTGTCCTCCGGCGCGAGCTCATCCATGCCCAGGATCGCGATGATGTCGCGCAGCTCCTTGTAGCGCTGCAGCGTCGCCTGCACCGCGCGCGTGGTGTTGTAGTGGTCTTCGCCGATGGTGTTCGGGTCCACCTGGCGCGAGGTGGAATCGAGCGGGTCCACGGCCGGGTAGATGCCGAGCGACGCGATATCCCGCGAAAGCACGACCGTCGCATCGAGGTGGCCGAAAGTGGTCGCGGGCGACGGGTCGGTCAGGTCGTCCGCAGGCACGTAAATCGCCTGCACCGAGGTGATCGAACCCGTCTTGGTCGAGGTAATGCGCTCCTGCAGGCGGCCCATTTCTTCCGCCAGCGTCGGCTGGTAGCCCACCGCCGAGGGCATGCGGCCAAGCAGCGCCGACACCTCGACCCCGGCGAGCGTGAAGCGATAGATGTTGTCGACGAAGAACAGGATGTCGCGGCCCTCGTCGCGGAAATACTCCGCCATCGTGAGGCCGGTCAGGCCGACGCGCAGGCGGTTGCCCGGCGGCTCGTTCATCTGGCCGAACACCATCGCCACCTTGGATTCGGGCAGATTGTCGATCTTGACCACGCCGGCTTCCATCATCTCGTGATAGAAGTCGTTGCCCTCGCGGGTGCGCTCGCCGACGCCCGCGAACACCGACAGGCCCGCGTGCTGGGTAGCGATGTTGTTGATCAGTTCCAGCATGTTCACGGTCTTGCCGACGCCGGCGCCGCCGAACAAGCCGATCTTGCCGCCCTTGGCAAACGGGCAGATGAGGTCGATGACCTTGATGCCGGTTTCGAGCAGTTCCATCGAGGGGGAAAGCTCGTCGAACTTGGGCGCCGTCTGGTGGATCGAGCGCAGCTTGTCGGACTTGATCGGGCCGACGTCGTCGATCGGCCGGCCGAGCACGTCCATGATGCGACCGAGCGTGCCCTGACCCACTGGTACGGAAATGGGCGCGCCGGTGCTGACCACCTTCATGCCGCGGCGCAGGCCGTCCGAGGAGCCGAGCGCGATGCAGCGCACCACGCCGTCGCCGAGCTGCTGCTCGACCTCGAAGGTGAGCCCCATCTCGGCGAGCCCCCCCTCGCCCGTGTCTTCCAGGATCAGCGCGTCGTAGATCTTGGGCATCGCTTCGCGCGGGAATTCGATGTCGGTGACCGCGCCGATGCACTGGACGATGGTGCCTTGTGCTTGTGCCATGAGTTTCCTTTACACGGCGGCAGCGCCGCCTACGATTTCCGATAGTTCCTTGGTAATGCCGGCCTGACGGTTCTTGTTGTAGATCAGCGTCAGCTCGTCGATCAGGTCACCGGCGTTATCCGAGGCAGCCTTCATCGCCACCATGCGCGCCGACTGTTCGGACGCCATGTTCTCGGCCACCGCCTGGAAGATGATCGCCTCGATGTAGCGCGTCATCACCTGGTCAAGCACCGCCTTGGCTTCCGGCTCGTACAGGTAATCCCACACCGTCTCCGGGACGCCCAAGCGCCCGCCGGAGAGCGGCAGCAGCTGCTCGATCACCGGCTCCTGCTTCATGGTGTTGACGAAGCGGGTGTAGCCGAGCATCAAGCGGTCAAAGCGGTCCTTGATGTAGCCATCGATCATCACCTTGATGGTGCCGATCAGCTTGTCCATCTGCGGGCGGTCGCCGATCTGGATCGCGTGCGAGGCGATGTTCGCGCCCAGGCGCTGCATGAAGCCGAAGCCCTTGTTGCCGATGCAGCAGACGTCGATCGCCTCGCCCTCCGCCTGCCAGGCCTTGTACTGGTTGAACACCATGCGCAGCAGGTTGGTGTTCAGCGCCCCGCACAGGCCCTTGTCGGTGGTGATCACGATCAGCCCGACGCGCTTCACGCTGTCGCGGGTTACCAGGAACGGGTGCCGGTACTCGGGATTGGCGTGGCTGATGTGCGCGGCGACGTTGCGGATCTTCTCGCCGTACGGCCGCGCCATGCGCATGCGCTCCTGCGCCTTGCGCATTTTCGAGGCGGCGACCATCTCCATCGCCTTGGTGATCTTCCGAGTGTTCTGCACACTCTTGATCTTTACCCGAATTTCCTTGGTGCCCGGCACTTTGCTCTTCCGTTAACTCAGTACGACCCGTTCTTCTTCCAGTCCGCGATCGCTTCCTTGAGCGCCTTCTCGTCGTCGCCGGCGAGGTCCTTCTTGTCTTCCATGCGTGCCACCAGCGCGGCGTACTTGCCCTTGATGTAGTCGCGCATCGAGCGCTCGGCGGCCAGCGCCTTTTTCACGTCGATGTCGTTGAAGAAACCGTTGTTCACCGCGAACAGGGTCAGCGCCATTTCCCAGACCTGCAGCGGGTGATACTGCGGCTGCTTCATCAACTCGGTCACCATGCGCCCGAGCTCGAGCTGCTTGCGCGTGGCTTCATCCAGGTCGGAGGCGAACTGGGCGAACGCCGCGAGTTCGCGGTACTGCGCGAGCGCGAGGCGCACGCCGCCGCCCGTATCGCGGCGCTTCATGATCTTGGTCTGCGCCGCGCCGCCGACCCGCGACACCGAGATGCCGGCGTTGATCGCAGGGCGGATGCCGGCGTTGAACAGGTCCGTCTCGAGGAAGATCTGGCCGTCGGTGATCGAAATCACGTTGGTCGGCACGAACGCGGTGACGTCGCCCGCCTGGGTTTCAATCACTGGCAGCGCAGTGAGCGAACCGGTCTTGCCCTTGACCGCGCCCTTGGTGAATTTCTCGACGTAGGCGGGATTGACGCGCGCGGCGCGCTCCAGCAGGCGCGAATGCAGGTAGAACACGTCGCCCGGATACGCTTCGCGGCCCGGCGGGCGGCGCAGCAGCAGCGACACCTGGCGGTAGGCCCAGGCCTGCTTGGTCAAATCGTCGTAAATGATGAGCGCATCCTGGCCGCGGTCGCGGAAGTATTCGCCCATGGTGCAGCCGGAGTATGGCGCAATGAACTGCATTGCCGCGGACTCGGAAGCGGTGGCCGCCACGACGATGGTGTAGGCCATCGCGCCGTGCTCCTCGAGCTTGCGCACCACGTTGGCGATGGTGGATGCCTTCTGCCCGATCGCCACGTACACGCAGAACAGGTCCTTGCCCTTCTGGTTGATGATGGTGTCCACCGCCAACGCGGTCTTGCCGGTCTGGCGGTCGCCGATGATCAGCTCGCGCTGGCCGCGGCCGATCGGCACCATGGCATCGATGGCCTTGAGGCCGGTCTGCACCGGCTGCGACACCGACTGGCGCGCGATCACGCCCGGCGCGACTTTCTCGATGACGTCGGTCAGCTTGGCGTTGATCGGGCCCTTGCCGTCGATCGGCGCGCCCAGCGAATTCACCACGCGGCCCAGCAGCTCCGGGCCCACCGGCACCGAGAGGATCTTGCCAGTGCACTTGACCGTGTCGCCCTCGGTGATGTGCTCGTACTCGCCCAGGATCACCGAGCCGACCGAATCGCGCTCCAGGTTGAGCGCCAGGCCGAAGGTGTTCTTCGGGAACTCCAGCATCTCGCCCTGCATCACGTCCGACAGGCCGTGGATGCGGCAGATGCCGTCGGTCACCGATATCACGGTGCCCTGGGTGCGCATCTGCGCGCCGGCATCCAGGTTCTGGATCCGGTTCTTGATCAGTTCCGATATTTCGGACGGGTTGAGTTGCATGACTGCTCCTTAAGCTTTCAATGCGTTTTCGAGCGCGCTCAACTGGGCGCGCGCGGAACCGTCGATAACCTTGTCGCCAATCACCACCTTGACCCCGCCGATGAGCGACTGGTCCACGCTGACGCGGGCTTTCACCTTGCGGCCGGTACTCTTCTCCAGCCTCGAGACCAGGTCGGCGACCTGTCCCTGCTCCATCGCGAACGCCGAGTACACCTCCGCCTCGATCGTGCCTTCGCGCTCATTCTTCAGCGCTTCGAAATGTGTTCGGATCTCGCTCACTACGCCCAGCCGGCCATTCTCCGCCAGCACGCGCACGAAATTCTCGGCATCGCCGGAGAGCTTCCCGGCGAGGATCGAAATGACCAGCCCGGCAACCTTGGCGTCCGAATGGCGCGGATCGCCAATCGCTGCGCGCACGCGCTCATCCGCCGCCACAGCGGAGAGATTGGAGAGTGCCGCCGACCATTCGGCCAGCTTGCCCTGCGCGTCCGCAAGCCTGAAGGCCGCGTCTGCGTAGGGGCGCGCGATGGTGCTGGCTTCGGCCATTCCTAGAGCTGCTTCTTGATCGCGTCCAGCAGGTCGGCGTGCGCCTTGGCGTCCACCTCGCGGCGCAGGATCTTCTCGGCGCCGGCCACCGCCAGCGCGGCGACCTGGTCGCGCAGCTTTTCGCGCGCGCGGGACACTTCCTGCTCGATGTCGGCCTTGGCGGCGGCCTTCTCGCGCTCGCCTTCGGCCTTCGCGCTCGCCCTGGCTTCCTCGAGCACCTGGCCGGCGCGCTTCTCGGCCTGCGCGACGATGTCGGCGGCGCGGCTGCGCGCGCCGGTAATCTCGTCGCCCGCCTGCTTCGCTGAATGCTCCAGCGACTTCCTGCCCTGCTCCGCGGCAGCGAGTCCGTCGGCGATGTTTTTCTGCCGCGTCTCGATGGCACGCAGCATGTAGGGCCACACCACCTTCACGGTGAACAAGATGAACAGCGCGAACGTGAGCGCCTGCCCGACCAGCGTCAGATTGAAGCTCATTGCCGTCCCTTCGCGGAGCGCGCGCCTACTGGATCACAGCAAGCAGCGGGTTGGCGAACGCGAACATCATCGCCAGGCCGACGCCGATGATGAACGAGGCGTCGATCAGGCCGAGCAGCAGGAAAACCTTTGCCTGCAGCGAGTTGGTCAGCTCCGGCTGGCGCGCTGCAGCCTCGAGAAACTTGCTCGACATGATGCCGATGCCGATGCAGGCGCCAGCCGCGCCTACGCCGATCATCAGGCCGATGCCGATGCCCGTGTAGGCCTGAATCATCGCCAGCATTTGAAGTTTTTCCATGGTGCTTTCCTTTCTGAGCGGGAAGTCGAACTGATTTTGGTTAGTGGTGATCGTGGGCCATGGCGATATAGACCACGGTCAACATCATGAAGATATAGGCCTGCAGCACCACGATAAGAATGTGAAAGATCGCCCAGCCCAGGCCGAGCACGACGGCAACCAGCGTGCCGAACAAGCCGGTCGCCGCGAGCAGCCAGAGCAGCAGGAAGATGATCTCGCCCGCATACATGTTTCCGAACAGACGCAGCGCATGCGACAGCGGCTTCGACACGTACTCGATGGCGTTCAGCAGCAGGTTGGCGGGCCACAACAACGGATTGGAACCGAACGGCGCGCAGAACAATTCATGGATCCAGCCGCCAAGGCCCTTGACGGCGATGGAGAACCAGATCATCAGAAACCACACCGAGAGCGCGAGCGCGAACGTGGTATTGACGTCGGCAGTCGGCACCGGGCGCCAGGCATGCAGGCCGAGCCATTCCAGCGGCCCGACGACGAGGTCGATCGGCAGGAAGTCCATGGCGTTCATCACCAGCACCCAGACGAACACCGTCAGCGCCGCCGGGGCCACGAACTTGTTGCGGTCGCCGTGGTGGAAGATGCCCTTCACCTGCTCGTCGACGAACTCGATCAGAAGTTCGACAAACGCCTGGCGCTTGCCCGGCACGCCGGAGGTGGCGCCGCGCACCACCCACCAGATCGAACCCATCGCCAGCACGCCGATCAGCGCCGCCGTGATCAGCGAGTCGACGTTGAGCGACCAGAAGCCGCCTTCGCCCACCGGCTTGGTGAGGAAGGTCAGGTGGTGCTGGATGTAATCCGTCGCGTTGAAATCTTTGCCGGAAGCCATTGCCTAGTCGCATTCGCGCACAAAAAACGCCATGCCGAAAATCAGGACCGTCGCAACGAACGATCCGAAAAACGCGGGCGCGACGACCTCGTCGTACGTCGCAAGCACCAGCCACAGCAGGAGCACGATGAGGCCGATCTTGACGCCCTCGGCCATCAGCGCGCCGATCAGGACCTCCCCTGCGGACTGCGCCTTACCCTTCGATGCCACCACCGCGGATACCCAGCCGGCGCAGAGGCTGACCGCGCCACCCGAGGCCGTGGACAGTGCGCCGTCAACGCCTGCCAGAATCCCCCCGGCGAGTGTCAGAACCGCGGTGGCCATCAACTGCCACCGCAGGACGGTGCGAATCGGCTTGCGCAGGGCGCCAAGACTGGCGTTCATAGCCTTTGCACCCCGCAAAGCCGCGCGATTTTAACGGGTTGCACCAAGAACGGTCAACGCATTGCACTGCAGCATCGACACTGTTCCCCCCTCAGCGCAGCTTCTTCAACAGCTGGTCGAGATGATCGAGGCTCGAGTAATGCACGATCACTTTGCCACGGCCCTTGCGCCCGGCGCGGATCTCGACAGTCGTGCCGAGCCTCCCGGAGACCTCCTCTTCCAGCCGGGCCAGGTCGCGATCCGCCTTCGCCACCCGCCGTACGCCCTGGCCGCGCAGCATCTTGGCCACCAACGCCTCGGCCTCGCGCACCGACAGGCCGCGCGCCGCCACCCGGTTCGCCGCCTCGATCTGCCGCGCGCCCTCGAGCGCGAGCACCGCGCGCGCATGCCCCATCTCCAGCACGCCTTCCATCACCATGGCTTGCACGGGCTTCGCCAGGCGCAGGAGCCGCAGCAGGTTGGTGGTGGCGCTGCGGGAGCGCCCGACCGCGTCTGCCGCCTGCTCGTGCGTCATGCGGAATTCGTCCACCAGTCTTTGCAGCCCGGCGGCCTCTTCCAAGGGATTGAGGTTCTCGCGCTGTATGTTCTCGATCAGCGACATCGCCAGCGCCGATTCGTCCGCGACCTCGCGCACCAGCGCCGGGATCTCCTGCAAGCCTGCCATCTGCGCGGCGCGCCAGCGCCGCTCGCCCGCAATAAGCTCGTAGCGATCGCGGTCCACCGGGCGCACGAGGACCGGCTGCATCAGGCCCTGCGTCTTGATGGACGCAGCGAGTTCGGCAAGGGCCTCCTGGCCCATCCGTGTGCGTGGCTGGTACTTGCCCGGGCGGATGCGACCCACCGGCAGCGTGGCAAGCGCGTCGCGCGGCGCTTCGGCGCCGCCGAGCAGCGCGTCCAGCCCGCGTCCCAATCCCTTTGGCTTGCTCATGGCTCCCGCCTCGATTGATTCACGCTGCCGCCGTCATCCCAAGCCGCTCCCGCTCGAGCACTTCTTCGGCCAGCGCGAGGTAGGCCTGGGCACCCTTGGATTCCGGATCCCACAGCACGGCCGGCGTGCCGTAGCTCGGCGCCTCGGCCAGGCGCACGTTGCGCGGCACGATGCTGCGGTAGACCTTGTCGCCGAAGTGCGCTTCGAGCTGGTCGGACACCTGCAGTGCGAGCGTATTGCGCGCGTCGTACATGGTGCGCAACAAACCGGCGATCTCGAGGTTCGGGTTGAGGTTCGCGCGC
>JBGQFF010000028.1:0-26065 GCA_041496745.1 Gammaproteobacteria bacterium | reverse complement strand
CGCTGGCGGCGCGCATCCAGCTTGCGCTTCGCGTCCAGCGCCAGCGGGTGCGCCGGGATCACCGTCCCGCGGCGCAGGAGCTCGAGCGTGGCGGCGGGCAGCCGCGACCAGTGCAGGGGCATGCGGGAATTTTAACCGGGCAGTTAACCGCGTCCAGCCATTGACGCTGCGAAATCACGCCGATAACATCGCCGCACCAAGATAGGAGGAGATTTTCATGCGCAAACTGCTCGTTGCGGCGTTCGCCGCCGCGTTCGCCACGTGCGCCGCTCCCGCGGCGGCCCAGACCAAGCTCGACTTCATCCTCAACTGGGTGCCCGGCGGCGATCACGCGCCCTACTACTACGCCAAGGCGCAGGGCTGGTACGCCAAGGAAGGCCTCGAGGTGAACCTCGAGCCGGGCAAGGGCTCGATGCTGGCGGTGCAAAAGGTCGGCGCCGGCGCCAACCCGATCGGCCTCGCGGACATGGGCAACGTGCTCATCGCCAAGGGCAAGGGAGCGGACACGGTGGGCGTGTTCAACGTCTACGCCAACTCGCCGCAAGGGCTCTATTGGCTGAAGAGCTCGGGCATCAAGGGCGTCAAGGATTTCGCCGGCAAGAAGATCGGCAACCCGGCGGCCGACGGCGCGCGCCCGATGTGGCCGGCGCTCGCCAGGGCCAACGGCATCGATCCGAAGTCGGTCACCTGGGTGAACGTGGACGCCAACGCCAAGCTCTCCGCGCTGAAGGCCAAGTCGATCGACGTCACCACCTCGTTCTACAACATCCACCACATCTTCCAGCGCGAACTGGGCGACGACATGGGCTTCGTCGCCTGGCGCGACGTCGGGCTGAACCCCTACGGCAACTCGGTGGTGGTGAACGCCGATTTCCTGGCGAAGAACAAGCCGGCGATCGCGAAGTTCGTCAAGGTGACGCAGCGCGCCTTCGCCGCCTGCGTGGCCAACCCGAAGCCCTGCGTGCAGGCATTGATCGACGCCAACGGCGCGCTCAAGTTCGACAACGAGTTGACCAACTGGAGCCTGGTCGAGGTGCTGATGAGCGACAAGTTCTCGAAGTCCGTCGCGCTCGGCATCCACGATGATGGCCGCATGCAGGCCGACTACGAGCTGGTGCGCGACTACGTCGGCATCGACAAGCCCTACGACGTGAAGACGACCTACACCAACGAGTTCCTGGACCGCAAGATCAGGATGACGAAGTGAGACGCTCGCGCAGGTAAATGCTGTCGATCGGCTGGTCGAGGCCGTTGCCGGTGCGCTCGAAGCCCTTGCGCCAGTCGTTCAGGTGGCGACGCGCCCACAGGCGCGCGTTCTCTTCGTCGCCGCGCCGGATCGCATCCAGCATCATGCGGTGGGCCTGCAGCAGCCGCGCCGCCCCCTCTTTGACCTTGCCGAGGATCAGCCGGGTGCTGGCGTAACCCAGCAGGTCGGAGGGCTCGCGCGCCAGCTGCAGCACGCGGTTGGCGGAGGCCTTGCCGATCAGGGAGTGGAACTCCGAATCGAGTTCGGCGACCGCGGCCGGGTCGTCCAGCACTGGCGCAGTGCGCTCGATGTTGTCCTGCATGGCGGCGATCAGCTCCGGCGTGGCGCGCCGCGCCGCGCCCTCGATGGTCGCCATCTGCAACGCCATCGCCGCCTCGTAGAGCTCGCGGAACGTGACCTCGTGCAGCACCATGGCGCGTGTGGTGCGGCTGGCCAGCCGCTCGTAGTGCGGCAGGCTGACCGCCAGGCGCCGGTTGGATTGCCGCTGGATGATGCCGTCGTGCTCGAGGAGGCGAATGCCCTCGCGCACCGTCGAGCGGTTGACCCCGAACTGCTTCACCAGCTCGGCTTCGGTGCCGATCGGCTGGCCCGGGCGGATCCCGCCGGAGAGAATCTTTTTCTCAATGGCTTCCGCCACCAGCTGGTAGGCCGGCGTGGAATGGATCCGCCGGAACTTCTCGGCGAGCTCTGTCATCTCTTTTCTTGACTCCGGGCGAAATATCGTCCGACAATCCGACACAATAAGCAATAGCGCCCGCGCGGCGCTGCGGTGCGAGTTCTTTGGAGGAGAAGCGATCGAACCGATTGCACCAGGTGCGTTGTTGCGCGTGGACGGCGTTGGCGTGCGCTTCGGCGGCATCGTCGCGCTCGACGGTGTTTCCTTCGACGTCGAAGCGGGCCGCATCGTCGGCCTGATCGGACCCAACGGCGCCGGCAAGACCACGCTGTTCAATTGCCTTTCGCGCCTCTATGAGTGCGGCAGCGGCGACATCCTGTTCAACGGCGTGTCGCTGCTGCAGGTGCCCAGGCACGGCATCGCCGGGCTTGGCATCGGCCGCACCTTCCAGAACCTTGCCCTGTTCAAGAGCATGACGGTGCTCGACAACATCATGGTCGGGCACCATTGCCGCACGCAGAGCGGCTTTTTCGTCAATGCGCTGCGCCTGCCGGGCGTGACGCACGAGGAGGGCGCCACGCTGGAAAAAGCGAAGTCCCTCGTGCGCTTCCTGGGCCTGGATGCCGTGGCCGGCGCGCGCGTCGCGGGCCTGTCCTTCGGCACGCAGAAGCGGGTCGAGCTCGCGCGCGCGCTGGCGTGCGAGCCGAAGCTCCTGCTGCTGGACGAGCCGGCGAGCGGCCTCAACCACGAGGAGGTCGGCGAGCTGGGTGTGCTGATCCGCGAAATCCGCGATCGGCTCGGCCTGACGGTGCTGCTGGTCGAGCACCACATGAGCCTGGTGATGAGCATTTCCGACCACGTGGTGGCGCTCAATTTCGGCAGGAAGATCGCCGAGGGCACGCCGGCGCAGGTGCAGAAGCATCCCGAAGTGATCCAGGCTTACCTGGGGACCGCGTGACGGGCGCGCTGCTCGAAGTTTCCAACCTGCACGCGGCCTACGGCCTGACGCGCGTGCTGCACGGCATCAGCTTCGCCATGCAGGAAGGCTCGATCACCACGCTGCTCGGCGCCAACGGCGCGGGAAAGACCACCACGCTGCGCGCGTTGTGCGGGATGGTGAAGGCGCAGGGCGAAGTGCGCTTCGCCGGCAGCCGCATCGACGGCAAGGCGACCGAGGACGTGGTGCGCCAGGGCATCGCGCATGTGCCCGATGGCCGCGGCACCTTCGTCAACCTGACGACCGAGGAGAACCTGCGCCTGGGCGCCTACGTGCGCAAGGACCGCGAGAACGTCGATGCGGACCTGGAGCGCGTGTTCGGCTACTTCCCGCGCCTCAAGGAGCGCCGCACGCAGCAGGCGGGCACGCTCTCCGGCGGCGAGCAGCAGATGCTGGCCGTGTCACGCGCGCTGATGCTGCGGCCGAAGCTGATGCTGCTCGACGAGCCTTCCTTCGGCCTCGCGCCGCTCATCGTCAAGGAGCTGTTCGGCATCCTGCGCACCGTCAACCGGAAGGAGCGCGTCAGCATGCTGGTGGTGGAGCAGAACGCGGCGATGGCGCTCGATCTCGCCGACCATGCCTACCTGATCGAGACCGGGCGCGTGGTGCTCTCGGGCACCGCGGACGAGATCAAGGGCAACGAGGCCGTGCGCCGCTCCTACCTGGGCTACTGAGGACACGATCCCATGGACGCATTCCTGCACCAGGTGCTCGCGGGGCTGGCCACCGGCGGCATCTACGCCAGCCTGGCGCTCGCGCTGGTGATGATCTACCAGGCCACGCACCTGGTGAACTTCGCGCAGGGCGAGCTGGCGATGTTCGCCACCTACATCGCCTGGAGCCTGATCAACGCCGGCGTGCCCTACTGGCCGGCGTTTTTCCTCACGGTGATCTTCGCCTTCGTCCTCGGCGTGGTCATCGAGCGCGTCATCATCCGCCCGGTGGAGAACGCGCCGGTGCTGGTGGTGGTGGTGGTGTTCATCGCGCTGCTCGTCATCCTGAACAGCGTCGCCGGCTGGATCTTCAGCTACACCATCAAGACCTTCCCCAGCCCGTTTCCGGCCGAGCCGATCTTTGGCCAGTACATGTCGTCGCATGAGGCCGGCGCCATCGGCGTCACGCTGGTCGTGCTGCTGCTGCTGTATGCATTCTTTCGCTTCACGCCGCTCGGCCTTGCGATGCGCGCGGCGGCGCAGAACCCCGATTCTGCGCGTCTGGTGGGCATCCGCGTCGGTTGGATGCTGGCGCTGGGCTGGGGCCTTGCCGCGGCAATCGGCGGGGTCGCCGGCATGATGGTGGCGCCGATCGTCTTCCTCGACCCAAACATGATGGGCGGGGTGCTGCTCTACGCCTTCGCGGCGGCGCTGGTCGGCGGCATCGACAATCCGGCCGGCGCGGTATTCGGCGGATTCCTCGTCGGCGTGCTGGAGAACGTGCTCGGCGCCTTCGTCATCGGCAACGAGCTCAAGCTGGCGGTGGCGCTGGTGCTGATCATCGGCGTGCTGGTGGTGAAGCCTTCGGGCTTCTTCGGCAAGGTGTTCGTGACCCGCGTATGACCAGGCGCCAACTGATCCCGATCGCGGTGCTGCTGCTCGTGGCCTGCGCCCTGCCGCTGCTGGTGAGCGACTACCGCGTGTTCCAGTTCAACCTGGTGCTGGTGTATGCGATCGCGCTCCTCGGCCTGAACCTGCTCACCGGCTACAACGGCCAGATCTCGCTCGGCCACGGCGCGTTCTACGCCATCGGCGCCTACTGCGCGGCGATCCTGATGGACAAGTACGGCGTGCCCTACTGGGCGACGCTGCCGGTGGCGGGCGCGGTGTGTCTGCTGGCGGGTTTCCTGTTTGGCCTGCCGGCGCTGCGCCTGGAGGGCCTGTACCTGGCGCTCGCGACCTTCGCGCTCGGCGTGTCGCTGCCGGCGCTGCTCAAGTACCACCATCTCGAGAAGTGGACCGGCGGCGTGCAGGGCATCGTCATCAACAAGCCTGAACCGCCCTTCGGCCTGCCCATCAACTCCGACCAGTGGCTCTACTACTTCACGCTGGCGGTAGCGATCGTCATGTTCCTGCTCGCCTGGAACCTGCTGCGCGGCCGCATCGGGCGCGCCCTGGTCGCGATCCGCGACCAGCACGTCGCCGCGGAGGCGATGGGCGTCAACACGGCGATAGTCAAGTCGCTCGCCTTCGGCGTTTCCGCCATGTACACCGGCGTCGCAGGGGCGCTCGGCGCGATCGCGATCCAATACGTGGCCCCCGACAGCTTCAACATTTTCCTATCCCTCGTGTTCCTGATCGGCATCGTGATCGGCGGGCTGGCCTCGATTTCCGGGGCGATCTACGGCGCGCTGTTCATCCAGTTCGTGCCCAACGTCGCGGACGAGATCTCGAAAGCCGCCCCCTGGGCCATCTTCGGAATATTCCTGATCGGCTTCGTGTACCTGATGCCGATGGGGATTGCGGGCGCCGTGCGCATGGCCGTAGCCTGGCTGCAGCGGAAGGCGCAGAATAGTCGACGTTCCACCTGAGGAGGAGGAAAGCATGAAACTCGTACCGATCGCAGCACTGCTCGCCGCCGCACTGGCGTCTCCGACCGCCTTTGCGCAGAAGAAATACGACCCGGGCGCGAACGACAAGGAAATCCGCGTCGGCAACACCAATCCGTACAGCGGGCCCGCCTCCGCCTACGGCACCATCGGCAAGTCCATCGGTGCCTATTTCAAGATGGTGAACGACCAGGGCGGCATCAACGGCCGCAAGGTGGTGTGGATCTCCTACGACGACGGCTACAGCCCGCCCAAGACCGTCGAAATGGCGAGGAAACTCGTCGAGCAGGACCAGGTGCTGTTCCTGTTCCAGACGCTCGGCACGCCGTCCAATACCGCGATCCACAAGTACATGAACGCCAAGAAGGTGCCGCAGGCCTTCGTCGCCACCGGTGCCACGAAGTGGAACGATCCGCGCAACTTCCCGTGGACCATGGGCTGGCAGCCGAACTACCAGACCGAGGGGCGCATCTACGCCGAGCACATCCTGACGAACAACCCCAAGGCAAAGATCGGCATCCTTTACCAGAACGACGACTACGGCAAGGACTACCTCAAGGGCTTCAAGGACGGACTCGGCGCCAAGGCCGCGAGCATGATCGTCAAGGAAGTGTCCTACGAGGTCACCGATCCGACAGTGGATTCGCAGATCGTGCAGCTGCAGGCTTCTGGCGCGGACACGTTCTTCAACGTCACCACGCCCAAGTTCTCCGCGCAAGCCATCCGCAAGGCCTACGACACCGGCTGGAAGCCGACGCACTACCTCAACAACGTTGGGGCGTCTGTCGGCGCGGCGCTTAAGCCGGCAGGATTGGAGAAATCGGTGGGCCTGATCTCCACGGCGTATTACAAGGATCCACTCGATCCACAGTGGAAGGACGATCCCTCCGTGAAGGCGTGGGAAGCGTTCATGAAGAAGTATTACCCAGAGGGTAACCTCGCGGACCAATCCAACATGTACGGCTATACGGTGGCGCAGACCCTGCACCAGGTGCTGAAGCAAGCCGGGAACAACCTGACGCGCGCCAACATCATGAAGCAGGCGGCGAGCCTGAAGGACTACCGGCCGGAAACCATGCTGCCCGGGATCCGCATGAACACCAGTTCCAATGACTATGCGCCGATCGAATCGGAGCAGCTGATCCGCTTCGACGGCGAGAAATGGCAGCGCTTCGGCCCGATCATCGGCAAGTAGCGCGCAGCATGTAACGCAATCCAGGGCGGGCGCTTCGCGCCCGCTCTTTTTTTCCGGAGGCCAGCATGAGCAGTTCCGTACTGGCGCGCACGGCGGCGGCCGTGCTCGCGGCATGCGCCGCCCTCTGCGCGGCGCCGACGATCGCGCAGACCCCGGCGCGGCCGGTGAAGTTCGTGGTGCCGTTCCCGCCAGGGGGCTCGGTGGATGCCCTGGCGCGGCTGCTGGGAGCGAAGCTGATGCAGCAGACCGGGCAGGCGTATCCGGTGGAGAACCGCACCGGCGCCTCGGGATCCATCGCCACCGCCTACGTCGCCAAGTCGCCCCCCGACGGCACCACGTACCTGTTTGCGTTTGATACGCACGCCGTCAACCCGTCGCTCATCCCCAACCTGCCCTACGACACCTTCAAGGACCTGGCGCCGGTGATGCTCGTCGGCACCGCGCCGCAGGCGATCGCGGTCAGCGCCGCCAAGCCGTACAAGAACTTCGAGGAAGTGGTGCGCGCGGCGCGAATGACCCCGGGCAAAATCAGCTACGGCTCGACGGGCAACGGCACGCTCGGGCACCTCATGATGACGCTGCTGCAGCAGTCCGGCGGCTTCGAGCTCATCCACGCACCCTACAAGGGCGCGGGCCCGATGCTCCAGGATGTGCTGGGCGGGCAGATCGACCTCGCGGTCGCCACCGTGGCGATCATCTCCCCGCACGTGCGCGGCGGCAGGCTGCGCGCCATCGCCGTGGCCGGCGACAGCCGCTCGCCGGTGCTGCCCGATGCGCCGCTGCTGTCCGAGCAGGGCTTTCCCGGCTTTGCGGGCCTGTCCTGGTGGGCGATCTTCGCGCCGGGCGAAACGCCGCGGCCGGTGATCGAGCGGTTTCACGCCGAACTGGTGAAAGCGATCAACGCGCCCGAGATCCGCAGCCGCCTGACCGATCAGCTCGGCATGACGCTGGTGGTGAGCAGCCCCGAGGCGCTGCAGAAGTTCGCGATGGCCGAAGCCGAGCGCTGGGGCAAGGTGGTCCGCGACAACCGCATTCGCGCGGACTAGCGCGTGGTGCAGGCGCGCTAACCCAGTTCCGCGCCGGCCGGGCAGAACACCAGCGCCGGATCGCCCGGCGCGACCGGCGCCCCGTGCACCATGCGCGTGAACGGGCGCTGGAACTCGAAGCCGAGCGACGCGAGCCAAGCGGTGATCCCCGGTTCGCGGTCCACCACATCGACATAGATCGGCGGCGGCACGTTCGCCAGCGCCTCGGCCAGCAGCGCGCGCGCCGCCTCGCTCGAGCGCGCCACCAGCGGTCCGAGCTGGCGCGCCTCGCGACCGTCGCGGCCGAGCAAGAAGCCTTCGAGTCTCCCGCCGCGTTCCGCGACCAGCGTCGTCTTGGGCAATCGTGCAGCCAGAGCCCGCAGCAGTCGCTCACGGCTGGCGCCGAACGCCCGCGCATCGAGCGCCAGCAGCTGCGGCCAATCCGATTCGCGCAATGCCCTCACCTGCGTGGGACGCTCGAGCGCCGCAATCGTTTCCTTCAGCTGGAAGCGCCGGAAGCCCCAGGTGTCCCTGAATCCTTCCTGCACGTACACCTCGCGCCCCGCCGGAGTGGCGTCGAGAATCGGGGTCAGAGCCCGATTTCCCAGATCGGCGAGCGCGGTGCGCAGGAGCTGCGTGGCGTAGCCCTGCCCGCGCCGCTCGGGCAGCACCAGCACCATGCTGACCCAGGCAAAGTTGCCGTAGGGCAGCACCAGCGTCGAGGCGGCGAGCGTTCCGTCGTCGAGGGAGATGCCCCAGCCGTAGCCGATGCCGAGCATCAGGCGCCAGTCGGCCTCGTTCTGGTTCCAGTGCGCGGACTTCGACAGCGCGAGGCACCCCGCGAGGTGCTTCTCGCTGAGCCGGTGCTCAGTACTTCCCATCCCGCGTTTCGAAGTGCGTCGGCTTGCCCAGACTCTCGCCGCCGCGGCGGATCCAGTCCGCCTGCCAGTCGATCATCTGCGAGAGCGGCACGCGCGGCGCGCCGAACAGCTTCAGCGCGGCGCGCGTGTCCACCAGCCAAGCGGTGGGCGACTCCTTGCCGGTGACCGCGGGCGTCTTGCCGAAGCGCTTGCCGAACTCGGCGGCGAGCATGCGCACGCTCGCCACTTCCGGCCCGCTGACGTTGATCGGCGAGGTCGGCGCGGTGCAATGCGCGAGCAGGCGCAGCGCCTGCTCGTTGGCCTCGCCCTGCCAGATGACGTTGACGTGGCCCATGGCCACGTCCACCGGTTCGCCGGCAAACACCTTGGTGCCGACGTCGTGCAGCACGCCGTAGCGCATGTCGATGGCGTACTCCAGCCGCACCAGGCGCCCGGGGGTGCCGTGCTTGAGCGATCCGTACTCGAAGGCCTTCTCGCGGCCCACGCAGGACATGGCGTAGTCGCCCGGCGGCGGCAGGGTCGGCGTGTCCTCGGTAGCGCCGCGCCCGCCGACATCGGCGTAGGGGTACACGCAGGCCGTGGAAAAGACGACGATGCGCGAATCGCGGAAGGCGTCGGCCACCATGGTGGGCACCCCGACGTTCATCGCCCAGGTGAACGCGGCATTGCCGGCCGCGCCGAACTTATGCCCGGCCATGAACACCACGTTCGGCGCGCGCGGCAGGCGCTCGAGCGCGGCGCGCTCGAGCAGGTCGCAGGCGATGCACTCGACGCCCTGGGATTGGAGCTTCCCGCGCAATCCCGTCTCCGAGAAGCGCGCCACGCCGACCACGCGGCGGCCCGGCGCCGCGCGTTTCGCCATGCGAGCCAGCGTCGGCCCCATCTTGCCGCCGACGCCGAGGATCAGGATGTCGCCGCTGGTGCGCGCGAGGTCGGCCTCGAGCGCCGGCGTGGGCCGCGTCATGAACTCCTCGAGAGCGTCGACGCTGTCGAAGTTAACCATCTGGTGAATTATAATCGTCCGCCATGCGCGCGCCCCGCATCAAGACCACGGTGGTCGGTTCCTATCCGGTGCCGGACTGGCTCGCCGCCGCGCCATCCGAGCAGGCGCTGACCGATGCCACGCGCGTCGTGCTGCACACGCAGGAGCAGGCGGGCATCGACCTGGTGTGCGACGGCGAGCTGTACCGCTTCGACCTCAACCACCCCGAGACCAACGGCATGATCGAGTACTTCGTGCGGCCGATGTCGGGGGTGCGCGCCGACATCGGCTTCTCCGAATGGCTCGACTACTCGAAGGCCTCGGGCATGCGTTTCCGCACCCGGCCGCCGGGCGTGGTCGAGGGGCCGATCGGCGCCGGTACGCTCAATCTCCCGATTCCCTGCGCGCGCGCCAAGCAGCTCGCCACGCGGCCGTTCAAGTTCACCCTCACCGGCCCGCACATGCTGGCCAAGACGCTGCATGACCGGCACTACAAGGACCCGGCGAAGCTGGCGCATGCCATTGCCGGCGTTCTCGCCGACCAGGTGAAGCGGCTCGATGCCGACGTGGTGCAGGTGGACGAAGCGAATCTGCCGGGCCATCCCGAAGAGTGGAAGTGGGCAGCGGCGGCGATCAACAAGGTGCTCAAGGCGGTGCCGAAGAAAGCCAAGGCGGCGGTGCACCTTTGTTTCGGCAACTACGGCGGGCAATCCATCCAGCAGGGCGCCTGGGCGAAGCTGATGGATTACCTCAACGCGCTCGACGCGGACCACGTGGTGATGGAGTGCGCCCACCGCCCGCCGCAGGAGTTGGCCGTGTTCAAGGACCTGCGCCGGGACATTGGCTTCGGCCTCGGCGTGATCGACATCAAGCGCACTGAGATCGAAACCGCCGACGAGATCGCCCGCGCCATCGAGCGGGCGGAAAAGACGCTAGGCACAGGGCGTGTGCGTTACGTCCACCCGGACTGCGGCTTCTGGATGCTCAAGCGCAACATGGCGGACGGCAAGATCCGCGCGCTGGTGAAGGGCCGGGACCTGTACGAAGGGCGCTAGCGAAAAAGCGCCTTACCCCATGCTGCTTCCCACTCCCGGCCCGTGACGTCGGTCTCGCGGCCGTCGGCCTCGTAGAACTTGTTTGGGATCTGGAACATCGCGAGCATCAACCCGCCCTGCGCCCCGCCCCAGGCCTCGTGCCGGCTGCCGGCGGGCCGCCAGACGTAGTCGCCGGCCTTGCACTCGCCCTCGCCGCAGACCAAGCTCCCCTCCAGCACGTAGGTCTGCTCGATCAGCACGTGCTCGTGGTCGGGGAGCTTCGCCCCCGGGGCAAACTTCATCAGGGCGGTGAGCACCCCGGTCTCGCGGTCCACTAGCAGCGTCTTGGTCTCGACGCCGGGAAAACGTGTCTGCTCCCAGGGCAGCCCGGCGACCTCGACGAAGCGCGAGGCCATCGGCGGCAGCCCGGCGTGCTTCTTCGCGTGGGGCGTCGCGCCGCTCATGTCTTGCGGTGCTCCCCCACCCGCACGATCTTCATCGTGTTGGTGCCGCCCGCTTTGCCGATCGGCTCGCCGATGGTGACCACGATCAGGTCGCCCTCCTTCACCACGCCGTGGTCCACCAGCACGCTCTCGGCCTCGCGCAGCAGCTCCTCGCGGTCGTCGCCGACGTACTTCACCATCAGCGGGTAGACGTCGCGGAACAGCGCGCAGCGGTAGCGCGTCCGCGTCTGCGAAGTGAGCGCGTAGATCGGCACGCCGCAGTTGAGGCGGCTCATCCACAGCGCGGTGGCGCCCGATTCGGTGAGCGTGGCGATCGCCTTCACCTTGAGGTGAAAGGCGGTGAACAACCCCGCCATGGCGATCGACTGGTCCACCCGCTTGAACACGCGGTTGAGGAAATCCTGGTCCAGGCTGATCGGCTGCGTCTGCTCGGCCTCGATGCAGATGCGGTCCATCGCCTCGATGGTCTCCACCGGGTACATGCCGCTCGCCGACTCGGCCGACAGCATCACCGCGTCGGTGCCGTCGAGCACCGCGTTGGCGACGTCCGAGACTTCCGCGCGGGTAGGCACCGGGCTGGCGATCATCGATTCCATCATCTGCGTCGCGGTGATGGTGAGCTTGTTCTGCTCGCGCGCCAGGCGGATCATGCGCTTTTGCATCGCCGGCACGGCGGCATCGCCCACTTCCACCGCGAGGTCGCCGCGGGCCACCATGATGCCGTCGCAGGCACCCATGATGTCCAGCAGCACTTCGTGCTTCACCGCTTCCGCGCGCTCGATCTTGGCGATCAGCATCGCCTTGCCGCCGGCGGCGCGCTGCAGCTCCCGCGCCATGTACATGTCGGCGCCGGACTTCGGAAAGGACACCGCCAGGTAGTCGGCGTTGATCTTCGTCGCCGTGCGGATGTCTTCCATGTCCTTCGGCGTAAGCGCCGCGGCAGTGAGCCCGCCGCCCTGGCGGTTGATGCCCTTGTTGTTGGACAGCACGCCGCCGTGGCGCACGCGGGTCTGCACTTCGTCGCCGCGCACCGCGGTGACCTCGAGCACGATCTTGCCGTCGTCGAGCAGCAGCACCGCGCCCGCATCGACATCGCGCGGCAGCTCCTTGTAGTCCAGCCCTACGCGCTCGGCGTTGCCCAGCTCGCAGCCCGCGTCGAGGATGAAGCGCGCGCCCTTCTCCAGCGTGACCTTGCCGTCCCTGAACTTGCCGATGCGGATCTTCGGGCCCTGCAGATCGCACATGATGGCGACCGTGCGGCCGGTCTTGCGGGCGATCTCCTTCACCAGCTCGCTGCGCTTGAGGTGGTCCTCCGCCGTGCCGTGCGAGAAATTCAGGCGCACCACGTCCACGCCGGAGCGGATCATGCGCTCGAGCACCGCGGGCTCGCTCGAGGCGGGGCCGAGGGTGGCGACGATCTTGGTGCTGCGGAGCATCAGGCTCTTTCTTCGAGAATGGCGACCGCGGGAAGGGTCTTGCCCTCGAGGAACTCGAGGAAGGCGCCCCCGGCGGTGGAAATATAGCCGAACCGGTCGGCGACGCCGAACTTGTGGATGGCGGCCACCGTGTCGCCGCCGCCCGCAATGGAGAACGCCTTCGACCCGGCGATGGCCCGCGCCAGGACCTCGGTGCCTTTGGCGAAGGCTTCCTTTTCGAACACGCCCACCGGGCCATTCCAGACGATGGTCCCCGCGTTGCCGAGGTAGCCGGAGAACTCGCGCGCCGCCCGCGGCCCGATGTCCAGGATCATCTCGTCCGGCGCGACCGCGTCGGCCGGCTTCACCGTTCCCGGGCCATCCATGCTCGTCGCCACCACCACGTCGGCCGGCACCGGCACCTGGGTGAGGGCGGAGATCTTCCTGGCCTCGGCGACGAGATCGGGCTCGGCGAGCGACTTGCCGATCGGCTTGCCGGCGGCGAGCAGGAAAGTGTTGGCGATGCCGCCTCCGACGATCAGGCGGTCGACCTTCTTCGCCAGTTCGGCCAGCACGGTGAGCTTGGTGGAGACCTTGGAGCCGGCGACGATCGCCACCAGCGGCCGCGCCGGATTGGCGAGCGCCTTGCCGAGCGCGTCGAGCTCTGCGGCCATCAGCGGCCCGGCGCAAGCCACCTTGGCGTATTTCGCCACACCGTGCGTGGTCGCTTCCGCACGGTGCGCGGTGCCGAAGGCGTCGTTCACGTAAACGTCGCAGAGCGCTGCGACCTTGCGCGCGAGCGCCTCGTCGTCCTTCTTCTCGCCCTTGTTGACGCGGCAGTTCTCCAGCAGCACCACCTCGCCGGGTTTCACCTCCACGCCCTCGACCCAGTCGCGCTTGAGCGGCACTTCGCGCCCGAGCAGCTCGCCCAGCCGCCGGGCCACCGGCGCGAGCGAATCTTCGGGCCTGAGTTCGCCTTCCTTGGGCCGCCCCAGGTGGGAGGTGACCATCACCGCGGCGCCTTTGTCCAGCGCGAGGCGGATCCCCGGCACGGAGGCGCGGATGCGCGTGTCGTCGGTGATGTTGCCGGCGTCGTCCTGCGGGACGTTCAGGTCGGCGCGGATGAACACGCGCTTGCCGCGCAGCTCCAGGTCCGCCATGCGCTTGAAGCGCATGGCGCTATTTCGCGTTCATCAGCGCAACCGCCACGTCCAGCATGCGGTTGCTGAATCCCCACTCGTTGTCGTACCAGGCGCCGACCTTGACCAGCGTGCCCTCGGCAACCTTGGTCAGTGAGGCGTCGAAGATCGAGCTCGCCGGGTTGTGGTTGAAGTCGGAGGACACCAGCGGCTCGCTGTTGTACTCGAGGATCCCCTTCAGATCGCCCTCGGCCGCTTGCTTCACCGCCTTGTTCACCTCGTCGACCGTGGTCACCTTGTTCGCCACAAAGGTGAGGTCCACGATCGACACGTTGATGGTCGGCACGCGGATGGCGTAGCCGTCGAGCTTGCCGTTCAGGTGCGGCAGCACCAGGCCCACGGCGGCCGCCGCGCCGGTTTTGGTGGGGATCATGTTGTGCGTGGCGGAGCGCGCACGGCGCAGGTCCTTGTGGAACACGTCGGTCAGCACCTGGTCGTTGGTGTAGGCGTGCACCGTGGTCATCAGCCCCGAGACCACGCCGATGCGGTCGTCGAGCGCCTTGACCAGCGGCGCCAGGCAATTGGTGGTGCAGGAGGCGTTGGAGATCACCGCGTCGGAGGCCTTCAGCGCCTGGTGGTTGACGCCGTAGACCACGGTGCGGTCCACGTCCTTGTCGCCCGGCGCCGAGATGATCACCTTCTTCGCCCCGGCGGCGATGTGGCTCGCGCCGCCCTTGGCCTTGCCCGTGAACAGGCCGGTGCACTCGAGCACCACGTCCACGCCGAGCGCCATCCAGGGCAGCTTCACCGGGTCGCGCTCGGCGAGCACCTTGAGCTTGTCGCCGTTCACCGCGATGGCATCGCCCTCCACCGCCACCGTGCCGCCGAAGCGGCCATGGGCGGTGTCGTACTTCAGCAGGTGGGCGTTGGTCTTGGCGTCGCCGAGGTCGTTGATGGCGACGAACTGCAGGTCGTGCTTCCTGCCGCCCTCGTAATGGGCGCGCAGGATCATGCGGCCGATGCGGCCGAATCCGTTGATGGCGACTTTGATGGTCATGACACGACGCTCCTGACAGCTTTCTCCACGTTCTCCGGCGTGAAGCCGAAGTGCTTGAACAGCTCGTCTGCGGGCGCCGACTCGCCAAAGCGGTCGATGCCGACCACCGCGCCCTCGAGGCCGACATACTTGCGCCAGAAATCGCTGACGCCCGCCTCCACTGCGACGCGCGGCAGGCCGCGCGGCAGCACCGCTTCGCGATATGCCGCGTCCTGGCGGTCGAACACCGTGGTCGAAGGCATCGACACCACGCGCACCACAACATCCTCGGCCGCGAGCCTCTTTTGCACTTCGAGCGCGAGCGGTACTTCGGAGCCGGTGGCGATCAGCACCGCCTTCGCCCACGGCGCGTCCGACAGCACGTAGCCGCCGCGGCGCACCTGGGCGAGCGCTTCCTCGCTGCGCAGGGCGAAAGCGATGTTCTGGCGGGAGAACAGCAGCGCACTGGGGCCGTCGCGGCGCTCCAGCGCGCAGGTCCACGCCACCGCCGCCTCCACCGTGTCGCAGGGCCGCCAGACGTCCATGTTCGGGATCAGGCGCAGGCTCGACGCGTGTTCCACCGGTTGGTGCGTCGGCCCGTCTTCGCCCAGGCCGATCGAGTCGTGCGTGAACACGTAGATGACGCGCAGCCGCATGAGCGCCGCCATGCGCAGCGCGTTGCGCGCGTAATCGGAGAACACCAGGAACGTGCCGCCGTACGGGATGAAGCCGCCGTGCAGCGCGATGCCGTTCATCATCGCGCACATGCCGAACTCGCGCACGCCGTAGAACAGGTAGTTGCCGCCGTCCTCGCGCGTGATGACCCGCGAGGCCTTCACCATGGTCAGGTTCGAGCCGGTCAGGTCCGCCGAGCCGCCGACCAGTTCCGGCAGCGCCGGCATCAGGCTCTCGAGCACGTTCTGCGACGCCTTGCGCGTGGCGAGCGTCTCCGCCTTCCTGTGGGTCTCGGCGATCAGCGCCCGCACCTTGTCCTCGAAACCCGCAGGCAGCTCGCCCGCCTGCCGGCGCAGGAACTCGGCCGCCTCTTCGGGATAGCGCACGGCGTACTCCTGGAACGACTTGCTCCACCTGCGCTCGGCGCGCTTGCCCGCGGCGCGCGCGTCCCAGGCGTCGTAGACGTTCTGCGGAATGTGGAATGCCGGGTGCGGCCAGCCGATGGCCGCCCGCGTTGCCGCCACCTCCTTCTCGCCGAGCGCCTCGCCGTGCGCCTTGCCGGTCCCCGCGCGCGTCGGCGCGCCCTTGCCGATGACGGTCTTGCAGCAGATCAACGTCGGTCGCGCACGCTCGCGCTTCGCCTTCCTCAGCGCACGGTCCACCGCCTCCACGTCGTGGCCGTCCACGGCGGCGATCACCTGCCAGCCGTACCCGGCGAAGCGCTTGGGCACGTCGTCGGTGTACCAGTGCGCGATAGGGCCCTTGTCCGAGTCGATCGAGATGCCGTTATCGTCGTAGAACGCGATCAGCTTGCCCAGGCCGAGCGTGCCGGCAAACGAGCAGGCCTCGTGCGAGATGCCTTCCATCATGCAGCCGTCGCCGAGGAACACGTACGTATGGTGGTCGACGATGTCCAAGCCCGGGCGGTTGAAGTGCGCCGCGAGCAGCTTCTCGGCGAGCGCCATGCCGACGGCATTGGCGACGCCCTGGCCGAGCGGCCCGGTGGTGGTTTCCACGCCCGGAGCATGACCGTATTCGGGATGCCCCGGCGTTTTCGAGCCGAGCTGCCGGAAGCGCACGAGTTCCGCCATCGGCAGGTCGTAACCGGTGAGGTGCAGCAGGGCGTAAAGCAGCATCGAGCCGTGGCCATTCGAGAGCACGAATCGGTCGCGGTTCGCCCAGCCGGGGTTGGCGGGGTTGTGCCTGTGGTGGCGGCCCCACAGCGCCACTGCGATCTCCGCCATGCCCATCGGCATGCCGGGATGGCCGGACCTGGCGGCTTGCACCGCATCCATCGCCAGCGCGCGCAGCGCATTGGCAAGCTCGGAATCCGAAGCGGCGGGGAGGTTCATGGGCTGAAAAGGCCGCAATTATCTAGGAAACGCGCCGCGCACGGAAGGCGCAGATCGATTTGCAGGCGTAGCGCGCCGCCATTTTCACGCGATGCCTCCTAGCCTTTGCCGAGGGCGAGCTTCCTGCGCTCCATCAGGCGCCAGATCATGGGGGTGAAGATGAGCTGCATGGCGAGATCCATCTTGCCGCCCGGGGCGACGATGGTGTTCGGCCGCGACATGAACGAGTCGTGCAGCATGGTCAGCAGGTACGGGAAATCGATGCCGCGCGGGTTGGCGAAGCGGATCACGAGGAAGCTCTCGTCGGGCGCCGGGATGTGGCGCGCGATGAAGGGGTTCGAGGTGTCCACCACCGGCACGCGCTGGAAGTTGATATGCGTCTGCGCGAACTGCGGAATGATGTAGTGCACGTAGTCCGGCATGCGCCGCAGGATGGTGTCGGTGACCGCCCCGGTGGAGTAGCCGCGCGCGGCGCGGTCGCGGTGCAGCTTCTGGATCCACTCCAGGTTGATCACCGGCACTACGCCGATCAGCAGGTCCACGTGCCGGGCCATGTTCACCTTGTCGGTGACCACTGCGCCGTGCAGGCCTTCGTAGAACAGGAGGTCCGTGTCCTGCGCGATTTCCTGCCAGGGGGTGAAGGTGCCGGGCTGCTTCCCGAAGGGCGCGGCCTCCTCTTCGTTGTGCAGGTACCTGCGCGTGCGGCCGCGGCCCGTGGCGGCGTACTCGCGAAACAGCGCCTCCAACTCCTCGAACAGGTTGTTCTCGGGCCCGAAGTGGCTGACGTGCTGGTTGCCGCGCGCGAGCTCCTCGGCCATCTTCTGCTTCATCCCGGCGCGGTCGTAGCGATGGAACGCGTCGCCTTCGACGAAGGCGGCGTTGACGCCCTCGCGGCGGAAGATCTGCTCGAAGGTACGCATCACCGAGGTGGTGCCGGCCCCCGAGGAACCGGTGATGGCGATGACCGGATGCCTTTCGGACATGGCGCCGCCGTCAGCCGCCGTGTGCGCCGCGGAACAGCCCGCGCGTGCCGAAGAGCGGCGCGTCGTAGGGTTTCTCGTTGAAGTCGCGGTGGTACTGCTCGATGCGCTCCACCTCGTGCCGCGCGCCGAACACGAAGCCCGACCTCTGGTGCAGGCCCGCCGGCTCGACCTCGAGCACCGGGACGTAGCCCGTGCTCGCGCGCCCGCCCGCCTGCTCGATCACCATGCCGATCGGGTTCGCCTCGTAGAGCAGGCGCAGGCGCCCGCTGCGGCCGTGCTCGCGCTCGTCGCGCGGATACAGGAACACCCCGCCGCGCATGAGGATCCGGTGCGCCTCGGCCACCAGCGACGCAATCCAGCGCATGTTGAAATCCTTGCCGCGCGGCCCGCTCTTGCCCGCCAGGCACTCGTCGACGTAGCGCTTGACCGCCGGTTCCCAGAAGCGGCTGTTCGAGGTGTTGATCGCGAACTCGGCGGTGTCCTCCGGCACGCGCAGGCCCGGGTGGGTATAGATGAACTCGCCGATCTCGCGGTCGAGCGTGAAGCCGTGCACGCCGCGGCCGAAAGTGAGCACCAGCATGGTGCTCGGGCCGTAGATCGCATAGCCGGCGCAGACCTGGCGCGTCCCGGGCTGCAGGAACGCGCGCTCTTCGTCGCCCGCCGCGTCCTGCGGGCAGGCGAGCACCGAGAAGATCGAGCCCACCGGGACATTGACGCCGATGTTGGAGGAGCCGTCCAGCGGATCGAAAGCAAGCAGGTAGCGCCCGCGCGGGTACTCGTCCGGGATGCGGTAGGGATGCTCGAGCTCTTCGCTCGCCATGCCCGCGAGGTGCCCGCCCCATTCGTTGGTGCGCAGGAAGATCTCGTTTGCCAGCACGTCGAGCTTCTGCTGCTCCTCGCCCTGCACGTTGCGCGAGCCGGCGCCGCCGTGCATTCCCGCCAGCGCGCCCTTGCCGACGGCGTGGGCGATCCGCTTGCAGGCAAGGCGGATGTCGTTCACCAGCGCGGTGAAGCCTCCGGTGGCGCCGGGAAAGCGGCGCTGCTCGCCGATGATGAACTCGGTGAGCGTCGTCTCACGCTGCGGCATGCGCCCCTCCCAGCAGCTTGCCGAGCCGCGGCAGATCGAGCCCTTCCAGGGAAGGCAGCACCAGGTCCGCCGCCGAGAAGTCCTGTTCCACGGTCCAGCGTGAGGGCGTGACCACGGTCGCCAGGCCGGCGGCTTTCGCCGCGCGCAGACCGTTGAGCGAATCCTCGAAGGCAATGCAGGCCTCGGGCGCGAGCCGCAGGCTGGCGAGCACCAGCCGGTAGATGTCGGGAGCGGGCTTTTTCTCCTTCACCTGGTCGGCGCAGGCGATGACGTCGAAGCCGATGTCGGACGCGGCGCCGAGGTTGGCCTGCAGCAGCGCGCTGACGTTGGCCGAGGTCGTGGTCGACGCGATGGCGAGATTGAGTCCCGCCGCCCTGGCCGCGCGCAGCAAAGGCAGCACGCCGGGCCGGAACGGGCGCCGGCCGCGGTGCACCAGCTCGGTGTAGATGCGCGTCTTCGTCTCGTGCAGCCCGGGAACGATTTGCAGCAGGCGCGCGCGCTCCGCCGCCTGCACGCCAAGCGTGCCGATGTAGTGCCGCAGCCTTTCCTTGCCACCGGAAACCTCCAGGAGCCTGGCGTACAGCGGCGGGCTCCAGTCCCACCACAGCCCGAACTCGATGAACGCGGCGTTGAACGCCTGGCGGTGCGTCTCCTCGGTGTCGGCGAGCGTCCCGTCCAGGTCGAAGACCAGGGCTTCGAGCATCGCTTCCGCCTAGGCCGGCTGGCCGCGAAACAGCACCATGGCCGCGCCCAGCGTCTGGCGCGCGTTGTCGTAGCCCACCAGGCGCACGTGATGGCGCGGGTGCGCCTGGTGGCAGGCGTCTGCCTCGGCGAGGACGCGCTCCACGCTCGTCTCGCCGAACAGCGGCAGCTTCCACATGTACCAGTACGATCCGCCCGCATTCTGGGGCTCGGTATGCTCGATTGCCGGCGACCAGCCGCGCTTCAGGAGGTACGCGACCTGCGCCCGGATCCGCTCCGCCGACATCGGCGGCAGGTAGGAGAACGTCCCGAACTTGCGGCTCGCCGGGTCGCCAAGGCTTGACTTGTAGTCCTGCAACGTTGCGCTGCTCATGCTCCCCCCTATGCCGTCTGGGCGACGTCGAGCGTGTCGACCGTGTCGAATTCGAACCTGATCTCTTTCCAGGTCTCCATTGCGGCCTTGAGCTCGGGGCTCGACTTGGCCGCGGCGACGAGAATGTCCTTGCCCTCCTTCTCGAGATCCTGCCCCCGGTTGCGCGCCTCGACGCAAGCCTCGAGCGCGACCCGGTTCGCCGCCGCGCCGGCGGCGTTCCCCCATGGGTGGCCCAGCGTGCCGCCGCCGAACTGGAACACCGCGTCGTCGCCGAAGATCGCGAGCAGCGCCGGCATGTGCCAGACGTGGATGCCGCCCGAGGCCACCGCGAAGGCGCCCGGCATCGAGCCCCAGTCCTGGTCGAAGAAGATGCCGCGCGAGCGGTCTTCCTTCACAAAGCGCTCGCGCAGCAGGTCGATCCAGCCGAGCGTCGCCTGCCGGTCGCCCTCCAGCTTGCCGACCACGGTGCCGGTGTGCAGGTGGTCGCCGCCCGAGAGGCGTAGCGCCTTGAGCAGCACGCGGAAGTGGATGCCGTGGTGCCGATCGCGATCGATCACCGCATGCATCGCGCGGTGGATGTGCAGGAGCATCCCGTTCTCGCGGCACCAGTTGGCGAGGCCGGTATTGGCGCAGAACCCGCCCGTGAGGAAGTCGTGCATGATGATCGGCGCGCCCAGGCTCTTGGCGAACTCGGCGCGCTTGTACATGTCCTCGGGCGTGGGCGCGGTGACGTTGAGGTAGTGGCCCTTTCTTTCGCCGGTCTCGGCTTCCGCCTTTTTCACCGCCTCCATCACGAACGCGAAGCGGTCGCGCCAGCGCATGAAGGGCTGCGAGTTGACGTTCTCGTCGTCCTTGGTGAAGTCCAGCCCGCCGCGCAGGACCTCGTACACCGCGCGGCCGTAGTTCTTGGCCGACAGGCCGAGCTTGGGCTTGATGGTGCAGCCGAGCAGGGGGCGGCCGTACTTGTCCATCTTGTCGCGCTCGACCTGGATGCCGTGCGGGGGCCCGCCGCAGGTCATCACGTAGGCGATCGGGAAGCGCACGTCCTCCAGACGCAGCGCGCGGATCGCCTTGAAGCCGAACACGTTGCCCACCAGGGAGGTGAACACGTTCACCACCGAGCCTTCCTCGAAGAGATCGATCGGGTAGGCGATGAAGGCGTAGAAGCAGCTCGAGTCGCCCGGCACGTCCTCGATGCGGTAGGCGCGGCCCTTGTAGTACTCGAGATCGGTGAGCAGGTCGGTCCACACCGTGGTCCAGGTCCCGGTGGAGGATTCGGCCGCCACCGCGGCCGCGGCTTCCTCGCGCGCCACCCCCGCCTGCGGCGTGATCTTGAAGCAGGCGAGGAGGTCGGTGTCCTTGACCGCGTAGTGCGGCTGCCAATAGGCCTGCCGGTATTCCTTCACCCCGGCGCTGTACTTGCCGGCTGCTGCGGGCTGTGCCATGCGCTTCTCCCTGACGGCGCTCGCCGTATGGAATGCTCGGTGGCAGCCTAGCCTCCTCGTGGCATAAGAGCTATTCACATTTTGTTGGCCTTGCCATAAGATTTATTTTGGTTTTCCGGAGAAACGGAATGAAAAGCGCCACGCTGCGCCAGCTGCGCACCTTCACCGAGGTGGCGCGGCGCCTGAGCTTCACGGCCGCCGCCAAGTCGCTGCACCTGACGCAGCCCGCGGTGTCGATGCAGGTGCGCCAGCTCGAGCAGGCGGCCGGACTGCCGCTGCTGGAGCAGTTGGGCAGGCGGGTTCACCTCACCGACGCCGGCCGCGAGCTGCTGCGCTACGCGGCCGGCATCTCCGACCTCCTGCGCGAGGCGGAAGACGCCATGAAGGCGCTGCAGGGGGTGGGCGGCGGGGAACTCTCCATCGCCGTGACCTCCACAGCGAAATACTTCGCGCCGCGCCTGCTGGCCGAATTCCGCCGCAGCCACCCGGAAGCACGCCTGCGGCTCGCGGTGAGCAACCGCGAAGCGGCAGTGCGCGAGCTGACCGACAACACCGTGGACCTCGCGATCATGGGCCGGCCGCCGCGCGGCCTGGACACCGAGGCCGCGCCGTTCGCCAGGCACCCGATCGCCATCATCGCCGCGCCCGACCACCCGCTGGTGGGCCGCAAGCGCCTGCCGCTCGGGCGGCTCGCCGGCGAGACCTTCATCATCCGCGAGCGCGGCTCGGGCACCCGCGCCGCGATGGAGCACGTGTTCGCCGAGCGCGGCTTCAAGGCGGGCGAGACACTCGAGATGAGCAGCAACGAGACCATCAAGCAGGCGGTGATGGCCGGGATGGGCATCGCGTTCCTGTCGATGCACACCATCGGCCTGGAGCTGCGCGCCGGGCGGCTGGCCCTGCTCGCGGTAAACGGATTGCCGGTGATGCGCGAGTGGTATGTCATCCACCGGCGCGGCAAGCGGCTGTCGCCGGCGGCGCAGGCGTTCAAGTCGTTCCTGCTCGAGCAAGGCGCCGCCCTGATTGCGCGCGCCGTGGCCTGAGCGCGCCGCTCCTATAATCGGCCGATGGCGCAGATGCCGTTCACGACCCCGCTCGCCTTCGTGGGCGCAGCCAGCCTGCCCGATGCGCGCACCGAGGCCCCGTCGTTCTGGTTCGTCTTCAGCGGCGACAAGCTCCTCGTCGAGATCGGGCCGCCGGATCCGCGTCCCGGGGACGACCCCAGGGTGCGCGAGCGGCCCAGCTGGGCTCGCGTACCGTTGCTTAAAAACAACAACCCCTTGTGGTCGGATCCTGTCCGAACCCTATATCTAGGGGGTCTAGCCGGCACCGACTGCTGGGCCGCCGAGGTCACCGCCGCGCAGGCGCCGCCGGGACACGGCTGGGTGGGGCTGCGCGCCCTGTTCTCGGTGCTGGAAGACGCGCACTTCGCGCTGGCGGGCCGCGCCATCCAGCTTCTCGACTGGGATCGCTGCCACCAGTACTGCGGCCGCTGCGGCACGCCGACGCAGCCAAGATCAGAGGAGAGAGTGCGCGTCTGCCCGGCATGCAGGCTCTCCGCCTATCCCAGGGTGGCGCCGGCGGTGATGGCCCTGGTGACGCGCGGGCGCGAACTTCTGCTCGGGCGCAGCCCGCATTTCCCGCAGGGCATGTACAGCGCGCTCGCCGGCTTCGTCGAGCCCGGCGAGACGCTCGAGCAGTGCGCGGCGCGCGAAGTGGCGGAAGAGGTCGGCGTGACGGTCACCAACCTGTCTTACTTCGCGAGCCAGCCGTGGCCTTTCCCCCACAGCCTGATGCTCGCCTTCGTCTGCGACTGGGCCGGCGGCGAGATCCGCGCACAGGAGGGCGAAATCGAAACCGCGGACTGGTTCGATGTATTGCAATTGCCTAAACTTCCAAGCAAAATCTCGATCGCGCGGCGCCTGATCGACGCGGTGGCAAGCGACCTCAGGCGCAAATTTGAAACCGGCGCTTAGCTTCGCATGGGTAAGTGCGAGGCGGCCCAAGAGGGGTATTGCACGAATTGAACAAATTTGAAGTACTCGGTTTTACGCCGCAAGGCGGTGACGCGAGGGCGCAGCCTGGAACACGTGCAGGGCTGCGCCTTCGCGTTTTTCGAGGAGCGGGAAAATGAACGGTCTGCATCTGATCGGTGACATGGTCGGTTGTCGCTGCGATCCGCAGCTGCTGCTCGACGGTGCGGGCTTCAGGGCCAGATGCCTGGAGTTCGTCTCGGCCTCGGGACTGGCGACGATGGACGCGACCTTCCATCAGTTCGAGGGCTCCGGCTTCACCGGCACCGTGGTGCTGGCGGAGTCGCACCTCGCCATCCATACCTGGCCCGAGAAGCAAGGACTGACGCTCGACGTCTACGTCTGCAACTACAGCGGCGACAACAGCGCCAAGGCGAGGCAGCTGTTCGACTCGATCGTCGCCTACTTCCAGCCGGCCGAGTGCGCGCGCCACGAGGTGGAACGCGGCGGGCACCTGCTGATGGAGCCGCTCAACGACTCGACCGGTTTCTACATCAAGGCTTCGCGCCAGGTGGGCGAGTGGCACACGCGCTTCCAGCGCATGCAGATCTACGACACACCGCACTACGGCAAGCTGTTCCGCCTCGACGGGTTCAACATGACCTCCGAGAAGGACGAGTTCGTCTACCACGAGAACCTGATCCACCCGGCGCTCACCGCGCACCCGTCGCCGAAGAAGGTGCTGATCATCGGCGGCGGCGACGGCGGCTCCTCGGAAGAGGCGCTGAAGCACGCTTCGGTCGAGCAGGTGACCTTGTGCGAGATCGACGAGGACGTGATCAAGGTCGCCAAGGAGCACTTCCACGCGGTGCACCACGGCGTCTTCGACAACCCCAAGCTCAGGGTGCTGGTCGGCGACGGCATGAAGTTCGTGCGCGAGACGCAGGAGCGCTTCGACCTGATCGCGCTCGACCTGAACGACCCGATGGGACCGGCGGAGGCGCTGTACTCGAACGAGTTCTTCCAGCAGTGCCGGCATGCGCTCGCCCCGGGTGGCGCGCTCGTGTTGCACATCGGCTCGCCGGTGGCGCGGCCCGAGCGCGTGGCCGAACTCGCCCAGCGCCTGAACGGCGTCTTCCGCATCGTGCGCCCGTACACCATGTACATCCCGCTCTACGGCTCGCTCTGGGCGATGGCGGTGTGCTCGGACAAGCTCGATCCCAAGGCCTACACGGCCGACGAGATCGACCGGCGCATCGAGCAGCGCAAGATGGCCGACCTGCGCTACTACAACGGCGAGACGCACGAGGGCGTGTTCGCGCTTCCCAACTTCGTGCGCGACCTCGTCACCCCGCCGCGCCTGAAGCAGCAGGCGCGCGGCCGGCGCCTGGGCGTGGTGCGGGCGGCGGCGAAATAGATCGGGGTCAGACCCCGATTTCCCCAAAGGGCGCTTCGGCGCCCTTTGTCATTTGGCGCGCCTAACGCCCTCCGATACGCTGCAGCAGCTGCGTGGTGGCGGCGTCGCCGCTCTGGCGGGCGAACTCGAGCGCGGTGGCCCCGCCCGGCGCCTGCAGGCTCGGGTCGGCGCCGCGATCGAGCAGCAGCCGCGCCATGGCCGAGTCGCCGAACATCGCGGCGACCATCAGGGGCGTGAGTCCGTTGGAGTCGCGCTTGTCTGCCCAGCGGCCGAGATCGAGCAGCTGCGACAGCGCTTCGTGGTCGCCGTAAACCACCGCCGTCATGACATCGTTGAACCTGGGCGAACCCGGGGGCGTTGGCGGCGCGGAACCCGGACCCGAAAGCTGCTGCACGCTCTCGACGCGGGGGCGCGTGGACCGCACGGGGGCGGGAGGCGCGGGCTTGGCCTCTTCCATCGCCGGCGCCTTGGGTGCGGCAGTGACCTTCACAGGCGCCGCAGGCGTGGCAACCGGTGTCGGGGCAGCGGCAGGCGTCGCCGCGGGTGCCGCAGGCGCGGGCGCAGCGGGCGCAGGTGCGAGCTTGGCCGCCGCCACCTGCGTGCTGACCGTCGGCGGTGGCACCGCCGCAGGCTTTGCGGCCGGCGCAGGAGCCGCGGGCTTTGTCGCGACCGGCGGCTTGACCGGCATGGGCGTCTCTCCGGACATCATTGCCTGCACGTCCTTCGGCACCGCGGCCATCATATAGTCGGCAGCAAGATAGCTGCCCGCGATGAGGAGCAGGAGCCCCACCACCAGCACGCCCAAGGCCCTGGCAATGCTCGAGGCGCCCTGTCGCAGGACCACCGCCTTGGTGATCAGGTCGTGCAGCGCCTGCTTGCGGGCGGTGAACGCGGCAAGGAGGAAGCCGATGTACAGCGGGATCGCGGAGATGATCTTCGCCAGGTTCCTCAGCAGCGAACGCAGGAACGGGAGCTTGCCGCCGTCGATGTCGGCCACCACCAGGCCGAGCATCATCTTGCCGACCGTGCCGCGCTGCGCGCTGCTCTCCAGCACCGGCCAGTAGAGGAAGCTGATCAGCCCCCACAGCCAGTACGCCGGCGCGACCAGGTCCTCGCTCACCCCGGCGGCGCCGATCATCATCACCCCGAGCAGGATCATCATCAGCGCGCTGTCGACGATCACCGCTACCGCGCGCAGCCAGAATCCCGCGGGTTGCATCTCCGCCATGCTCACCACCGGCGCGGCAGCCACAACCGAGGGCGCGTCAGCTTTTTCCTTCTTCTTGCCGAACCCGAACATGATCTCCCTCCCTCCCGGCGTTGCTCAGTTGGTCGTTTTCAGCACCCCGCGCACGATCTCGAACAGCTGATCGATCTCTTCCTTGCGGATGATGAGCGGCGGCGCGAGCGCGATGATGTCTCCTGCGACGCGGATATAGGCGCCTTTTTCGAAGGCCTTGGTGTG
>JBGQFF010000027.1:0-27357 GCA_041496745.1 Gammaproteobacteria bacterium | reverse complement strand
TCTTCGATTCCGCGCGAGGCCTTGAACACCAATGCCTCGAAGCCCGGCGTAATCGGGGTTCCGAGCTCGACGCTCAGCGCTTTGGCGCGCGCGATCACTTCCTGCGGATCGGAAATGTCGGCCGGGGTGATCTTGTTCATCACGTCGGCGGCCGCGTAGCCCAGCATGCGCTCGGCGCCGACGTTGAAGATCTGAATGACGCCCTTCGCGTCGGTGGCGATGCTCGAGAAATTGGCGCTGTTGAAAATCGCGCTCTGCAGGGCGCCCGCCTTGAGCAGCGCCTCTTCCGCCTGCTTGCGCTCGGTGATTTCCGCGCGCAGTTGTTCATTCAATCTTTCCGCCGCTTCCGTGAGTTCATGCTGGCGCACCGATCCGAGCAGCAATGCCTCGTTCATCGCGAGCATCTTTTCGTGGAGCTGGGCGGCCTTGTCCATTTGAGCGTTGTTTCTACTTCCTCGCCTTCGGTTCCGGCGCGGCTTCTTCCTCTTGCGCCTGGCGCGGTCCGGTTCGCTGCGGGATTCCTGTGGTCAGCCCGTCGTAGTCCGTGGATCGCGGGCGGATGACGACCACGCCCTTGTCCGTGATGACATATTCGCGGATGTCTTTGCTGTGATTGCCGCCGCGCATTTTGATGATGACCATCACCTTCCGAAGCTGGCCGTCAATTTCCACATAACGCAACCGGACAATGTCATCGGTGAGAAACGAGATCGTATAATGGCTAAACGTAAACCCGGTAAATGTATCCTCCGTTTCAACCGTGCTGAGGATCGTGACCCCGGCTCCCGTCAGCGCCACGATCAGTCGGTAGAGCGACTCGCGAAAGTCCTCGCGGAAACCGGGCGCCAGCGCCATCTCAAGACTGACCAGCGAATCGATCACCAGCCGTTTCGCGCCGACCCTTTTGACGGCATCCAGAATCTCTTGCATGATTTCATCCACCGAAAGGTCGAGCGGACGAAGGTAAATGATTTCCAGCGTTCCCTTTTTCAGCGGCGTTTTTAAATTCAAACCAAAACTGTCGGCGCGATCCGTGTATCCTTCCGGGCGTTCTTCGAAGATCGTCATAACTGCCGGTTCCCCAGCGCGAAGGCCTGCGGCAATAAATTGCGTGGCCAGCGCCGTTTTGCCCGTCCCCGAAGGCCCCGCTATGAGGAGACTGTCGCCTTCGAGAACGCCCCCGCCCATCATCTTGTCCAAATCGGGAATGCCCATCGAAAGCCGCCGACGCCGCGCCGGGTTCGTCTTTTTGCGGTCGAATCCCAACGTGCGCGAGAAGGCTTGCAACCCGGCGTCGCTGATGCGGATGGTGTGCAATCCCGGCACCGAGGCCTGCCCGCGCACTTTCAAGATTTGCAATTTTCGCACCACGGAATTTCTCTCCACCATCTGCGAAAGCCAGAAGAGGCCATCGGCGATGGTGAACAGCGGATTACCGCGGGTCTCTTCCTCGCCATATTCGCCGACCAGAAATGTCGTGGCTTCCCAACTGGTGAGAAACTGGGTGAGTTGCTGAACAAACGATTGCATCTCCATTTCGCCTGCAGTGGCCACCCCTTTGCGCATCACGCTGCGAAAGGAATCCACCACCACGATGCCCGGATTGGCCGCCGTGACCTGCTTGATAATTTCAGCGAGGACCGCGTTCAAATCCTGATTCAACACCAGGTCGCTCAGGTTGATAAAGCGGACGGCCTTGCCCAACTTGGATTCGTCGAAGAAAGAAAATTGTTGCTGATAGCGCAGCATTTTCAGGGCGGGTTCGCCGAGGACGGTGAAATAGAGCGCCGGTTTTGTCGCCGTCGCATTGGCGAAAAGGATCTGATGCGCCAGCGTGGTTTTGCCGCAACCCGGCATGCCGGCGATGATGTTGAAAGAAAATTCCGGGATGCCGCCGCCCAGGATTTCGTCGAGGCCGCGCACGCCGGTCGGCAGTTGGCGAATCGTGACTTTAGCCGGCTGGCTCACGATTTTTTTGGACAGATCACGTTTAGCCGCGTTATTTGATTTCTTCATTTTTTTCTCGTTCACCCAAATCCGAATCGTTGACGGACAGTTTCGGCCAGCTCTCGCGCACCAGGCGCAGCGTTAAGGTTTCGCCGATGAAAGCCACCAGCAGTCGGAGCAACTGGGCGACCAGAACCACGCTACCCTTGGCAAGCTCTTCCGGGTCAGCTTGCACTTCAAGTTTGTCCAACCCCGCCAAAGAACCATCCGCTTTGACCTGCATCGCGCGCAGCGATGGAACGTCCGCCTCGGCCCGCGCGAGCGCGCGCGAAAGAAGCGCGCGAAAACCGGTGTTACCCATGAGGGTCACCAGATGCGGACGCAGCTTCTCACAGACGGGAAAGGCCGGCGGAGGTTTTGTCCCGGAAGATTTATTTCCCCTGGTCTCATAAGCAATGAGACGCTCGGCGAAATCCCGCATTTGTGGAGTTCGCCTGCTGGAGATGGTTTGCGCCGTGAGTGATGTCGGATTGTGAATCGGCATTTGGGTCGTAAGCGGACGTTCCGCTCGTTCTCCTATGGCCCCCGTTCATGTAACAAGGGACCTACGGATGCAGGAAACGGTAGCACAAATCCACACGAGGGCCCCGCCAGTTAGCGATGAAGCAAGCGCCTGATGTATTGGTGGCCAAGGCCGGAATCGAACCAGCGACACACGGATTTTCAGTCCGCTGCTCTACCAACTGAGCTACTTGGCCTGCCGGGCGTGCCCAAGAGACCGGCACGTATTTCAGGAAGCGCGGATTATAAAAGAAAAGGGGCGCCGAAGCGCCCCTTCCCATTGCTGCGTGAACAGCCGGATTACATATCCATGCCGTCCATGCCGCCCATGCCGCCCATGCCGCCCATGCCGCCGTGCGCATGGCCGCCGCCCTTCTTGTCTTCGACCAGCTCCGCCACCATCGCGTCGGTGGTGAGCATCAGGCCGGCAACCGAAGAGGCGTTCTGCAGCGCGGTGCGCGCCACCTTGGTGGGATCGATCACGCCCATCTCCACCAGGTCGCCGAACTCGTCGGTCTGCGCGTTGTAGCCGTAGTTCACGCCCTTGCCCTCGGACACCTTGTTCAGCACGACGGAGGGCTCTGCGCCGGAGTTCGCCACGATCTGGCGCAACGGTTCTTCCAGCGCGCGCATCACGATCTTGATGCCGGCGTCCTGGTCCTGGTTGTCGCCCTTCAGCTTGCCCTCGAGCGCCTTGCGCGCGCGCAGGAACGCCACGCCGCCGCCCGGCACGATGCCTTCCTCGACCGCGGCGCGGGTCGCGTGCAGCGCGTCCTCGACGCGCGCTTTTTTCTCTTTCATCTCGACTTCGGTCGCGGCGCCGACCTTGATCAGCGCCACGCCGCCGGCCAGCTTTGCCACGCGCTCCTGCAGCTTCTCCTTGTCGTAGTCGCTGGTCGCCTCCTCGACCTGCACGCGGATCTGCTTGACACGGCCTTCGATGTCCTTCTTGTTGCCGGCGCCGTCGATGATGGTGGTGTTCTCCTTGCCGGCCTCGATCTTCTTCGCCTTGCCCAGGTCCTTCAGGGTGGCGTTCTCCAGCTTCAGGCCCAGCTCTTCGCTGATCACCGTGCCGCCGGTGAGGATCGCCATGTCTTCCAGCATCGCCTTGCGGCGGTCGCCGAAGCCCGGCGCCTTGACCGCAACGGTCTTGAGGATGCCGCGGAGGTTGTTCACCACCAGCGTCGCCAGCGCCTCGCCCTCGACTTCCTCGGCGATAATCAGCAACGGCTTGCCGGCCTTCGCCACCAGCTCGAGCAGCGGCAGCAGCTCGCGGATCGACGAGATCTTCTTGTCATGCAGCAGGACGTAGGGATCCTCCAGCACCGCGATCTGCTTTTCCGGGCTGTTGATGAAGTAGGGCGAGAGGTAGCCGCGATCGAACTGCATGCCCTCGACCAGCTCGAGCTCGTTCTGCAGGGTCTTGCCGTCCTCGACCGTGATCACGCCTTCCTTGCCGACCTTGTCCATGGCGTCGGCGATGATCTTGCCGATGTCGTTGTCGGCGTTGGCCGAGATCGAGCCGACCTGGGTAATTTCCTTGGAGGTCTTGCAGGGCTGCGAGATCTTCTTCAGTTCATTGGTGACCGCGATCACCGCCTTGTCGATGCCGCGCTTCAAGTCCATCGGGTTCATGCCCGAGGCGACGTACTTCATGCCCTCGCGCACGATGGCCTGGGCGAGCACGGTGGCGGTGGTGGTGCCGTCGCCGGCGACGTCGGAAGTCTTGGAAGCGACTTCCTTCACCATCTGCGCGCCCATGTTCTCGAACTTGTCCTTCAACTCGATCTCCTTGGCGACCGACACGCCGTCCTTGGTGACGGTGGGCGCGCCGAACGAGCGCTCGAGCACGACGTTGCGGCCCTTGGGGCCCAGGGTGACTTTGACGGCGTCGGCCAGGATGTTCAATCCATGGACCATCTTGGCGCGGGCGTTCTCGTGGAAACGTACTTCTTTGGCTGGCATTTAAATCTCTCCTGTCTGCGAATGCTTGTCTGCGAATGCTTGTCTACGTGTCTGAGTCGGCTGGAATCAGTGGCCTTCGATCACGCCCATGATGTCTTCCTCGCGCATCACGAGGAGCTCGTCGCCCTTCACCTTCACGGTCTGCCCGGAGTACTTGCCGAACAGCACTTTGTCTCCCACCTTGACGTCGAGCGCGATCAGCTTGCCCTCGTCGGTCTTCTTGCCCTTGCCCACGGCCAGGACTTCGCCCTGGTCGGGCTTCTCGGCGGCGGTGTCGGGAATCACGATGCCGGAGGCGGTCTTGCGCTCCTCGTCGATGCGTTTGACGATCACGCGATCATGAAGAGGACGGATCTTCATATGGGTCTCCTTTAAAAAAGCGTTTTGAAACAATTTGTTGTAGTATCACAATCCATACCGGACCAGGGGCTCGTTAGCACTCGCCCCTGATGAGTGCCAATGATAGGCGTCCGCCTGGAGGATTTCAAGGGTTATCTCGCCCGCCCACTACAATCCGCGCGTGTCCCGCCTCCGCAGTCTCCTGCTCGCCACCGCGCTGGTTGCGCCCTGCCTTGCCGCGCGCGAGCTGCCCAAGCCGGTCGCTGACGCGTTGCGCGCCGCGTCGGTGCCGCAGTCCAGCGTCGCGGTGGTGGTGCAGGACCTGGGCGCCGCGCGCCCGGCGCTCAGCGTGAACGCCGACGCAGCGATGAACCCGGCTTCCGTGATGAAGCTGGTCACGACCTTCGCCGCGCTGGAGCTCCTCGGGCCGGCCTATCGCTGGAAAACCGAGGCGTACGTCGCCGGAACCTTGCGCGACGGCGTGCTCGAAGGCGACCTCCTGCTCAAGGGCTACGGCGATCCCAAGCTCGACTACGAGAGCTTCTGGATGCTGCTGCGCGCCCTGCGCGGCAAGGGCCTGCGCGAGATCCGCGGCGACCTGGTGCTGGACCGCAGCTTCTTCGCGCCGAGCAGCGCCGATCCGGCGCGCTTCGACGGCGACGCGCTGCGGCCCTACAACGTGCTGCCGGATGCGCTGCTGGTGCACTACAAGTCGCTGCGCTTCGCTTTCGTGCCGGAACCGGAACGCCAGGCAGTGCGCATCTACGTCGAGCCGCGCCCGCCCGGGCTCGAGGTGACGAACAGCTTGCGCCTCTCGGCGGGCAGTTGCCCGGAGGGGCGCGCGTTCCGCGACATGCTGCAGCCGACGTTCTCAGCGGGCCCGCCGCCGCGCGCGGCCTTCGCCGGGCGCTATCCGATCGCCTGCGCAGAGAAGGAACTCAACGTCGCGCTGCTGGCGCCGGACGAGCACGTGGCAGGCGTGCTGCGCGAGTTGTGGGCCGAGATGGGCGGCGCGTGGGCCGGGCGCGTGCGCGAAGGCACCGTGCCGCCGCAGGCGCGCCTGCTGCATACGCACGAGTCGGCGCCGCTCGCGGAGATCGTGCGCCACGTCAACAAGTTTTCCAACAACGTGATGGCGCGCCAGGTCTACCTCACGCTCGCCACCGCCTCCAGCGAACCGCCGGCGCGCGCCGAGCTCGCGGCGGAAAGCGTGCGCCACTGGCTCGCGGTCAAGGGCATCCCGGCGCGCGAACTGGCGATCGAGAATGGCTCGGGGCTGTCGCGCACCGACCGCATGAGCGCCGCGAGCCTCGCCGCGCTGCTGCAGGCGGCCTGGAACAGCCCGGTGATGCCCGAGTTCGTCGCCTCGCTGCCGCTCGCGGCGCTCGACGGCACCATGAAGAAGCGCCTCATCGGCGAGCCGGTCGCCGGGCAGGCGCACATGAAGACGGGGCTGCTGTCGGATGTGCGCGCGATGGCGGGCTACGTGCTCGACCGCAGCGGCCGGCGCCGCATCGTCGTCATGCTGATGAACCACCCCAACGCGCCCGACGCCGAAGCCGCCACCGACGCGCTCTTGCGCTGGGCTTATGAAGGGAAATGAGAATCGGTAGGGTGGGCCCCGGCCCACCATGTGGTGGGCCCGGGGCCCACCCTACAGCCCGAGTTCCTTCCACATCGCGTCCACTTTCCGCTTCACTGCAGCGTCCATGGCGATCGGGCGTCCCCAGGTGCGGGAGGTTTCGGCCGGCCACTTGCTGGTAGCGTCGATGCCCATCTTGGAGCCGAGGCCCGCCGCCGGGCTGGCGAAGTCGAGGTAGTCGATCGGCGTGTTCTCGGCGATCAGCGTGTCTCGCGCCGGGTCGACGCGCGTGGTGATGGCCCACACCACTTCCTTCCAGTCGCGGATATCGATGTCCGCGTCCACCACCACGATGAACTTGGTGTACATGAACTGGCGCAGGTAACTCCAGACACCGAACATCACCCGCTTGGCGTGGCCGGGATACTGCTTCCTGAGGCTCACGACCGCGAGCCGGTACGAACAGCCCTCGGGCGGCAGGAAGAAGTCGGCAATCTCGGGAAACTGCCTGGTGAGCAGCGGCACGAAGACTTCGTTCAGCGCCACGCCCAGCATCGCCGGCTCGTCGGGAGGCTTGCCGGTGTAGGTCGAGTGGTAGATGGGATCGCGGCGCAGGGTCATGCGCTCCACCGTCAGAACCGGGAAGCGCTCGGCCTCGTTGTAGTAGCCGGTATGGTCGCCGTGCGGGCCTTCCAACGCCATGTCCTCCGGGTGGATCACGCCCTCCAGCACGATTTCGGCGCGCGCCGGCACCTGCAGATCGCTGCCGATGCATTTCGCGAGCTCGGTGCGCGCGCCGCGCAGCAGCCCCGCGAACTGGTACTCGCCGAGCGTATCCGGCACCGGCGTGACGGCGGCCAGCGTGGTGGCCGGATCCGCGCCGAGCGCCACCGCCACGGGAAACGGCCGGCCGGGGTGTGCGAGCTGGTGATCGCGGAAGTCGAGCGCACCGCCGCGGTGCGCCAGCCAGCGCATGATCACGCGGTTCGGGCCGATCACCTGCTGGCGATAGATGCCGAGGTTCTGCCGCGGCTTGAGCGGCCCGCGCGTCACGGTGAGGCCCCAGGTAATGAGCGGCCCCGCGTCGCCCGGCCAGCAGGTCTGCACGGGCAGCCGCGCGAGGTCGAGGTCCTTGCCCTCCCACACCGATTCCTGGCAGGGCGCGGAAGTCACCACCTTGGGCGCCATGTCGAACACCTTGGACGCGAGGCGCGCCAGCTGCGGCAACTTCTCCACGACATCGCGCAGGCCCTTGGGCGGGTCCGGCTCGCGCAGTGCCGCGAGCAGCCTGCCGACGTCGCGCAACGCGGGCCCTGGCGCTGTGCCCTGCTCCACGCCCATCGCCAAGGCGATGCGCTCGACCGTGCCGAAGAGGTTTCCCAGCACGGGCATTGAATGGCCGGCGGGCCGCTCGAACAGAAGCGCCGGCCCTCCCGCGCGCAGCACGCGGTCGCAGACCTCGGTCATTTCCAGCCGCGGCGACACCGGCGCGGCAATGCGCTTCAGGCCGCCCAGCGCCTCCAGTTTGCCGAGAAACTCGCGCAGGTCGGCGTAGTGCACTTTAACGACCGCGCTGAGCCACGTGCTCCGCCACCAGCTCTGCGAAATCGGACAGCATGCGGTTCTGGCCGCGCACCGTGTAGGCGCGTTCCGTCGCCGCCAAGGTCAGGACGAGGGTGGTGGTGCCGAGCCAGCCAAACGCGATCAGCGTGCCGCCCCAGCCGAGGAAACCTACCGCCGCCAACGGCATCAGGCCGGCGAAGGCCTCCAGCGCGCGCAGGGTGGCGCGCAACAACTGCGCGACCGCCTGGCCGTCGGCGACCTCGGCCGCCGCGCTCGCGGCAAACGCGCCGAGCGGCCGGAACAGGGCGAACAGCACGAGCGCCGCCAGCACCAGCGTCACGCCCCAGCCGATGCGCTGCGCGTCGCGCTGGTAACCGACGCTCACCGCAGCGATCGCGCCGAGCGCGATGCTCTCCATCTGGCCGACGCCGTGGTGCAGCAGGCGCGAGGCGTAGAGGGTCAGCTGCGTGCCGCGCAGCGGGCCGGAGGGAAAGTCGAAGGAGGCGACCGGGGACTCGGCTGGCATGCTCATCTCAGCGCATAGGCGGCGACGATGCCGCCGAACACCGCGGCGCCCACCCAGTTGTTGTGCTGGAAGGCTTTGAAGCAGCCTTCGCGCGTGCGGCTGCGGATCAGGCGGAAATGATAGCCCATCAGCGCCGCGGCGAGCGCCAGCCCGGCGTAGTACGGCCAGTGGAGCCGCAGGAAGATGCCGATGCCGGCGAGGATGGCAAGCATCGCGGCGTAGCTTGCCATCACGGCGGCGACGTCGTAGCGCCCGAGCGTCAGCGCCGAAGTGCGGATGCCCATCTTCGCATCGTCGTCGCGGTCCACCATCGCGTACTCGGTGTCGTAGGCGAAGGCATAGAAGACGTTGGCGGCGAGCAGCGCCCAGCACTCTGGCGGCAGCCGCCACTGGATCGCCGCGTAGGCCATCGGGATGCCGAAGCCGAAAGCGACGCCGAGGTAGAGCTGCGGCAGCGCGAAGAAACGCTTGCTATACGGATAGGTTACGGCGATCGCCAGCGCGATCATCGAAAGCAGCAAGGCGAGACGGTTCAGCATCAATACCAGGCCGAAAGCCGTGGCGGCGAGCAGCAGGGCGAGCGCGAGCGCCTCGGCGGGCGCAATGTCGCCCGCGGCCAGCGGGCGGTCGCGCGTGCGTTCGACCTGGGCGTCGAACCTGCGGTCGGCGAAATCGTTCAGCGCGCAGCCCGCGGAGCGCATCAGCAGGGTGCCGACGCCGAAGATAGCGATGATCTCGACGCTGGGGGAGCCGCGCGAGGCGAGCCACACGGCCCACAGGGTCGGCCACAGCAGGAGCAGCGTGCCGATCGGCTTGTCCAGCCGCAGCAGCCGTTCGTAGGCGTCCAGGCGCCGGGCGATGAAGTGGAGGTTGATGCGCATGTCTAGACCCTAGTGTAGTCGGAGCGGACCCCGAGCCAGCGTTCGATGTGGCGGCGTGCGGGAGCCTCGTCCCCGGCAAGCAGTTCCTCGGCCGCGGCGCGCGCCGCCTCGGCGAGGGGCGCGTCCTCCACCGGGTCCGCGAAGCGCAGCAACTGGCCGCTCTGGCGCTCGCCGAGGAACTCCCCTGGGCCGCGCAGTCGCAGGTCCTCCTGCGCGATGGCGAAGCCGTCGGCGTTCTCGTAGATCACCTTGAGGCGCGCGCGTGCGGCCTCCGACAACGGCTCCTGGAACAGGAGGATGCAGTCGCTCGCGCGCGCGCCGCGCCCGATGCGGCCGCGCAGCTGATGCAGCTGCGCCAGGCCGAAGCGCTCGGCGTGCTCGATCACCATGAGGGAGGCGTTCGGCACGTCCACGCCGACCTCGATCACCGTCGTGCACACCAGCAGCTGCGTCTGGCCGCCCGCGAACGCCTGCATCGCGGCCGCCTTCTCCGCCGGCGCCATGCGCCCGTGCACCAGCCCCACGCGCAATGCCGGCAGCTCGCGCCGCAGCTCTTCGTGGGCGTCGAGCGCCGCCTGCAGGTCCAGGTCCTTCGATTCCTCGATCACCGGGCATACCCAGTAGGCCTGCTGCCCCTCCGCGCAGGCGGCGCGGATGCGCTCCAGCACTTCGCCGCGGCGCCCCGCCGACACGAGACGCGTGGTGACCGGCTTCCTGCCGGGCGGCAGCTCGTCGATCACCGAGACGTCGAGGTCGGCGTGGTAGGTCATGTGCAGCGTGCGCGGGATCGGCGTCGCGCTCATCATCAGCTGGTGCGCGACCGCCAGCTCCGCCTTCTTGCGCAGCCTCAGGCGCTGCTTCACGCCGAAGCGGTGCTGCTCATCGACGATGGCGAGCGCAAGGCGGGCGAATTCCACGCCCTCCTGGAACAGGGCCTGGGTGCCGATGGCGATGCTTGCCGCGCCCGCGGCGATCGCCTTGCGCGCCGCCTTGCGCTCTGCCGCCGGCAGGGCGCCGTGCAGCCAGGCGATCTGCACGCCGAGCGGCGCGAGCCAGGCGGAGAACTTGCGGTAGTGCTGCTCGGCGAGGATCTCGGTCGGGGCCATCACCGCCGCCTGCCGGCCGGCGTCCACCGCGGCGAGGCAGCCGATCGCCGCGATGATGGTCTTGCCACTACCGACGTCGCCCTGCAGCAGGCGCTGCATGGGGTGCCGCTGCGCGAGGTCGCGCAGCATCTCGGCCATTACGCGCTGCTGCGCGCGCGTCAGGCGGAACGGCAGCTTGCCGAGGAAGCGCCGGAGCAGCGGGCCGTTCGCGGGCAGCGCCGGCGCATTGCGCTCCCGGCGCTTGCGGCGGGCCAGGCGCAACTGCAGTTGCTGCGCCAGCAGCTCGTCGAATTTCACTCGCCGCCACGCCTCCCCGAGCTCGACACCGGGCGGCGGCGCGTGCAGCAGGCGCACGCTCGCCTCGAGCGGCGCAAGCGCGTAGCGGCGCTGCATCTCGGTCGGCAGCGTGTCCTCGATGGATTGGTCCTCCAGCGCCTCGAGCACCAGCTTCCTCAGCGCAGCCTGGCCGAGCCCGGCGGTGGTCGGGTAGATCGGCGTGAGCGCCGAGGGCAGCGGCTCCCCCGGCTCGACGATGCGGTAGCGCGGATGGATCATTTCGGCGCCGAGGCGCCCAAGGCGCACTTCTCCGTAAGCGCGCACCAGATGGCCCAGTTCTGCCGCTTGTTCGAAGCTTTTTCTTTGGTTCGGATAAAAATTGAGGAAGCGCAGCGCGAGCCCCTCGCAATGCACGACCAGCTGGCGCTTCGGCCGGAACGCGACCTCGGTGGTGCGCACCGGCGCCTCGACCAGCACCGGCGTTCCCGCCGGCGCCTGGCCGAGCGGCGTGAGCCGCGTCTCGTCCTCGTAGCGCAGCGGCAGGTGGAAGACCAGGTCGAAGCGCGAGCGGATCCCGAGCCGGGCGAGCTTGTTCGCCGTCGCGGGGGAAAGCTCGCGCGTCAACCGGCGTGCAGAATCGCGTCGATCTCGACCAGCGCGCCGCGAGGCAGGCTGGCCACGCCCACCGCCGCACGCGCCGGGAACGGCTGCGCGACGTGCTGCGCCATGATCTCGTTGACCTTGGCAAAGTGCGCGAGGTCGGTGAGGTACACCGTCATGCGCACCGTGCGTTCCAGGCCGAGCCCCGCGGCGCGCGCCACCGCGGCGAGGTTGGCGAACACGCGCTGGATCTGCGCCTCGATGCCCTCGGCGAGCTGCATGGTCTGCGGGTCGAGCCCGATCTGGCCCGACAGGTACACGGTGTCGCCGGCGCGGATCGCCTGTGAGTAGGCGCCGATCGCCGCCGGCGCTGCGGCAGTCTGGATCGCGGTCTTCATGGCGGGGCGAGGGTTAGAATGCGGGCCGCCTCCATCTTAGCCGAAATGGCTGCCCCCCTGATTGCGAACCTGGAGAAGCTGCTCGGCACGCCGCGCGACGGCGCGCTGCTGCGCTACTCCCTCGGCACCGAGTACCTGAAGGCGGGCGAGCGCGAGCGCGGCATCGCCGAGCTGCGCGAGGCGGTGGCGCGCGACCCGCGCTACTCGGCGGCGTGGAAGGCGCTCGGCCGCGCGCTCGCCGACGCCGGCCGCGAGGACGAGGCGCTCGCCGCATGGACGCAAGGCATCGAGGCCGCGCGCGCGAAAGGCGACAAGCAGGCCGAGAAGGAGATGACGGTGTTCGCGCGCCGCGTCGGGAAGCGGCGGGGCGCATGAGCCTGTTCCACGGCCTGCGCCAGTTCGTGCTCGGCGCGCCGCTCGACCCCCTGTCGCAGAAGACCCGGCACTCGATCGTCCTGGCCGCGTTCTTCGCCTGGGTCGGCCTGGGCGCGGACGGCATCTCTTCTTCGGCCTACGGCCCGGAAGAGGCGTTCCGCGCGCTCGAAGGGCATACCCATCTCGGCCTGTACATGGCAATCGCGATGGTGGTGACGGTGTTCGTCATCGCGCTGGCCTACAACCAGGTGATCGAGCTGTTTCCCACCGGCGGCGGCGGCTACCGCGTCGCCACGCAGCTGGTCGGGCGCCACGCAGGGCTGGTTTCCGGCGCTGCACTGCTGGTGGACTATGTGCTGACCATCGCCATCTCGGTGGCGGCGGGGGTGGACGCGCTGTTCTCGCTGCTGCCGGTGGCGCTGCAAAAATGGAAGCTCGCCACCGGCCTCGTGGTCTTGGTGCTGCTCCTGCTGCTCAACCTGCGCGGCATGAAGGAGGCGATCAAGGTCCTGCTGCCCGTGTTCCTCGGCTTCATCGCCACGCACGCGGTGCTGATCGTCTACGGCATCCTGGCGCACGCCGGCAATTTTGCGCAAATCGTTCCCGCCACCTTGCAGGAGACGCGCAGTCTCGGCCAGCAGATGGGCTGGACTTCGCTCGCCGCGTTCCTGCTCCTCGCCTACGCGCAGGGCGGCGGCACCTACACCGGCCTGGAGGCCGTGTCGAACAACGTCAACGTGCTCGCCGAGCCGCGCAAGCGCACCGGGAAGCTCACCATGCTCTACATGGCGGCGTCCCTCGCCTTCACCGCCGGCGGCATCATCCTGCTGTACCTGCTGTGGGACGTGCAGCACGTGGAAGGCCAGACCTACAACGCGGTGGCCTTCAGCGCGGTGCTGGCGGACATGGGCTTCGACGGGCCGCTGTCGCATCCGACCGCGCTGCTGGTGGTGCTGGCGCTCGAGGCGGGGCTGCTGTTCGTCGCCGCCAACACCGGGTTCCTCGGCGGCCCGGCGGTGCTCGCCAACATGGCGGCCGATTCCTGGGTGCCGCACAAGTTCCGCTACCTGTCCACGCGCCTGGTGACCGAAAACGGCATCCTGGTGATGGGGCTCGCCGCATTCGCGGTGCTGTGGGCCACAGCCGGCAGCGTGACCCTGCTGGTGGTGCTTTACTCGATCAGCGTGTTCCTTACCTTCGCCGTGTCGCTCTGGGGGCTGTCGCTGTACTGGTGGCGCGCGCACCGGGCGCCGCAGCGGCTATGGCGCCTCGCGCTGTCGCTCGCCGGATTCGCGGTGTGTGCGGTGATCCTGCTGCTGCTTTCCTGGAACCGCTTCGATGACGGCGGCTGGGCGGCGCTGCTGATCATCGCGGCGATCGTCGCGCTCTGCCTGACGATCCACCGGCACTACGACATCACCAAGGCGGCGCTACGCAAGATCGACGCGCAGTTCGAGAACGTGCCCTTCGGCTCGGTGGCCAAGCCCCCCGCTATCGACCCGCAGGCGCCGACCGCGGTGTTCATGGTCGGCTCATCGCGCGGCGGCGGCCTGCACACGCTGCTGTGGGTGCAGCGCATGTTCCCGGGGCACTTCCGCAACTTCGTGTTCATCAACGCGCGTGCCGTGGACGCGCAGAGCTACGGCGGCGCCGAGGCGATGCAGGCGATGACGGTGGAGGCCAACGTGGCGCTGAAGTTCTTTGTCAACTTCTGCCACTCCAACGGTCTGGCGGCCAAGTCCACCCTGTCGTTCGGCACCGACCCGATCGAGGGCTTCGTCGAGCTGTGCGCCCGGGTGCAGAAAGAGTTCCCGCAGGCGATCTTCTTCACCTCCAAGCTGATCTTCCGGCAGGACAACTGGTTCGTGCGCCAGTTGCACAACCAGGCGGCGCTGGTGCTGCAGCAGCGCCTGCACCTCGCCGGCATGCAGGTGGTGATCCTGCCGATGCAGGTGGAGGCGTGACGCGGCGTGCGCCGGGCGGGCGCGCGCAAGGGGATCTGGTGGAGTGGAAGGGGATCGAACCCTCGACCTCCGCATTGCGAACGCGGCGCTCTCCCAGCTGAGCTACCACCCCGAGGGAAGTCGCGGATCTTACCGCAGAACCAGGGTTCCGGAAAACCCGCGGCGGCGCGTTGCGGCCGCGCGCCGCGCACCGCTATGATGGCTTGCATTCCTTGAGGGTTCACCAATGCAGATCAACCCGCCTTTTGGCTATAGCGACATTGTTCCGCTCCTCAAAACGCACCGCGTGCGCCTCCTGCAGCGCGGCGAAGTTCCCGCGTTCGCGCAGAAGCTCAATGCCATCCCGATCAGCTATACCGAGTTCGCGCTGGCGGCGCGCGACTATCCCGTGGTGTTCACCTCGGGCGACGGCGGCAAGTCGTTCGCGGCCGTCGCCGTGCTCGGCATGGCCGCCGGCGAGAACCTTTGCGTCAACGCCGAGGGCTGGGTGCCGAACGTGTACGTGCCCGCCTACGCGAGGCGCTATCCCTTCTGCATGGCGAAGGTGACGCTGAACCAGGTCGAGCAGCAGAACCGCATGATCTGCGTCGAGAAGGCGCACCTCGACGAAAGCGGCGGCGAGCCGATGTTCGACGACCAGGGCGAGCCGAGCGCGAAGTGGCGGGACATGCAGCGCCTGCTCAGCGAGTACGAGGCCGACCTGGAGCGCGGCCGCGAGTTGTGCGCGATCCTCGCCGACTACGCGCTGCTCGAGCCGTTCACCCTGCAGGCGAAGCCGAACAAGGGCGACGCGCTGCAGCTCACCGGCATGCATCGCGTCGACGAGAAGAGAATCGAACACCTCAACGCCAGCCAGTTCAAGAACCTGGCGAAGAAGGGCATCCTCGGGCGCATCTACGCCCACCTGCTGTCGCTGGGGAACTTCTCGCGCCTGCTCGAGCGCAGGGCGGGACGCGCCTAGATTTTCTTCTCGAGTGACGCCGGCGCCAGGACGAAGACCCGCGCCGAGCTCAGCGCGGCGATCTGCAGCTGCACGTCCCAGTAGTAGTACTGCAGGTAACTCAGCGCCAGCAGGGCCAGCAGCGACAGCTCGCGCACCATGCGCCGCAGCTCGGCGGCGCGGTGGTCGAGCGGCAGGCTGCCGGCGACCTCCTTCAGGAAGGCGAGGAGCTCGGTGCGCGAGTTCACGCGCCTGCCCGCCAGCTCCTCAAGGTAGCGGTGCAGGGAAGCGGGCGAGTTGAAGGTGTCGTCGCTGTCGGCGGCGGCGGGCGCCGCGTCGCCGCGCCGTGCGCGGCTTCCCGCCTCCTTGAGCCACTGGGCAAGCTGTTCTCCGGTGCCGTTCCCGTTGTCGCTCATGCCCACCCCCCAAGGCGCGTCATCGCGTTCCGGACTCTTGCACAGACGCGCCGAGACGGCTTATCCGGGCGTCCTCCCGGGCGCGACTACGCTGCGCGGTCCTGCTTCAGCACGCGGCGGATGACGTCCGCCAGCAGGTTCTTGGTGTAGGGCTTGGTGACGTAGCCGTCGGCGCCGAGCAGCAGCCCTTTGCCGATGTCCGCGGCATCGTTCCTCGCGGTGAGCAGGACGATCGGCACGGAGCTGAGCACGGGGTGCCTGCGCATCTTGGCGAGCACCTCGAAGCCGTCGCCGTCGGGCAGCATGACATCGAGCAGCAGCAGGTCCGGCGCACCCTCGTCGAGCATGCTTTGCAGAAATGCGTTGACCGAGCTGGCGACGCGAACCTTGTATCCCGCCATGCTGACCCTGAGATCGGCGAGCGCGAGCTGATCCGGGTCGTCCTCGACGATCAGGACCACCGTATCGGCCGGCGCCTTGCCTTGCGCGGGGCGCTGGCTCAGGCGGTCCGTCGCGACATACGCCCCGGTGCGCGCCAGCGATGCGCCGGCGTTCTCCACCTCCTGCCGCATGTCGGTCCGGTCCATCGCCTGCGTGCGGTCAGTTTGCCACGTCGAGAAGGCGGCCTCGTCGCCCGCTCCCTGCGGCGCCGCCTCGATCAGCCCGAGTTCCTCCATCTCCGCGAGCCACTCGTCGAGCACGTATCTAGGGTAGCTGCGCAGCAGCTCGGTAATCACGCCGGCGTGGCCGTGGAAGTCCAGCAGCCAGAGGATGCGCCGGTAATCGGAGGGCACGGCCACATCCTCGCCCTCCCAGGCTTCCCGCCCGGCCTGGGTCAAACGGTAGACGCGGTCGTTTTCGGCCATGCCGTATCCTATTGCAGTAGTGGGCCGGGTTGGAAACCGGGCGAGCGCTCCCGCCGAGCTATGATGCCTCCATGCCCGAGGCCGGTCGCGTATGGTCCATTGCAGGATTCGGCGACCCGGCCAGCTCCCTGACCCACCTGGCCGGCGCGGTGGTTTTCGCGGTCCTGGGCGTTGTTCTCCTGCATCGCGGACGCGGCGACCTCGGGCGCATGATCTCGCTGTGCGTGTTCGCGTTCTCGTGCGTGCTGTTGCTGAGTTTTAGCGGGGTGTATCACCTGCTCGCGCCGAGCACCGCGGGCCGGGAGGTGCTGAAACGGCTCGACCACGCGGCCATCTTCGTGCTGATCGCGGGAAGCTTCACGCCGGTGCACGCCATTCTGTTCCGGGGTGCGTGGCGCTGGGGCATGCTGACGGGCGTCTGGGGAGCGGCGATCGCCGGCCTCATGCTCAAGACCATTTATTTCGAGGTCATGCCCGAATGGCTCGGGCTGCTGATGTACCTGGGGCTGGGCTGGCTAGGGGTGCTTTCCGGGGTGGCCCTGACGCGCCGCTATGGATTGCGCTTCATCCGGCCCCTGCTGTGGGGCGGCCTCGCCTACACCGCCGGGGCCGTGACGGAGTTCGTACGCTGGCCGGTGCTGCCGGGGGGGATCGTCGGGCCGCACGAAATATTCCATCTCGCCGTGCTGGCCGGCATCTCCTGCCACTGGGCGTTCATCCTCGGCATCGCCACAGGCGAGCCGAAGTGGGCCGGGGTGGAATTGAACCAACGACCAAGATCAGCTCTCCGCATAGCCCCTTCACTTTTCACTTTGGCCTCACGTCGCTCACCTCGTAATAGCGGACGCAAAGGCGAGGATTTTCCCTAACCACGTTTGCGTTGCTTTTTTCTGGCGCCTGCGCCCCGGTAGCGCTTTGTGATGGCCGCTTTTTCCGCCTCTCTGTCCCTGGCCAGTTCGGTAACCCTTTTCAACTCGACCTCTCTTGCTTCCCTCCGTGCCGCCACCTCCAGCGTCTTTTCTTCCTCCGTCGGCGGCTTCCAGTCGAGAAATTTCGGCCGCAGATTTTGGAAAAAGGCGCTGGAGGATTCCTTCTGTGTCTTCGCTTTCGCCTTTTTGCTCTTCATTTCGGCTGCCTCCAGTCAGGAGCGGACATTCACTGGTCTCCAATTTCATGCCAAAGCTCCGCCGAAGCGGGGGCTATATGGTGATGGAGCTTTTTCGGTTGGTGCGGTTTTCCCAACCGGCGTCGGGAAAGGTTTTCAGGCGGGCGGCATATCTTGTTTGATTGCCTTCTTCAGTTGCCCCCGAAATTCGGGTAAGTATGGGGTCCAGTAACGGCTCGCCCAATCACATTCGCGCTCGGGAACGCCGAAACGGCCCCCACATTTGTTTATACATGCTGTAGCGGCAAATACAAGCGGCCTCGGATTGGCGCCGGAGCTTGAGCCCCGGAATCGCGGGTGCACCAACTTCGGGGTGCTAACCTTTACAGGATGACAGCGGCAGCGAATTCCCCGCGGGGAAGCAGCCGGTCGGTTTCCCGCCGCACCACCGCGTAGCACTCGCAGACCCTTGCTTCCAGTCTCTGACGGTCCAGCACGGTGATCCTGCCGCGGCTGTAATAGATCAATCCCGCCGCCTGCAGGTTGCCGGCGGCTTCGGTAACGCCCTCTCGGCGCACCCCGAGCATGTTGGCGATCAGCTCCTGGGTCATCACCAGCTCGTTCGAGGGCAGCCGGTCCAGGCTCAAAAGCAGCCAGCGGCACAACTGCTGGTCCACCGAGTGGTGCCGGTTGCACACCGCGGTTTGCGCCATCTGCGTGATCAGCGCCTGCGTGTAGCGCAGCAAGAGAAGTTGCAGCGCGCCGCCGTGCTCGAATTCAGCTTTCAGAACGGAGGCCTTGAGCCGGTAGCCGTGGCCCGCGCTTTGCACCACGGCCCGGCTCGGCGTGGTCTCGCCGCCCATGAACAGGGAGATGCCGACCAGGCCATCGTTGCCTACCACCCCGAGCTCGGTCGAGTCGCCGTCCGCCAGGACGTAGAGCAGCGAAACGATGGCGTCAGTGGGGAAATATACGTAGCCCTGCGGGCCGCCGGACTCGTAGATCGCCCATCCCAGCGGCATCGGGATGAGAGCCAGTTCTGGCACCAGGCGCGCGTAATCCGCTGCGGGCAGGGCCGCGAGAAGATGGTTTTGCTTTTCACTACGCAGTGAAGACATAGCGGCCGTCCCCTTGGCTCATGGACGCCTACTTGAAATGCATTGCCGAAATAGAGGTAAGCGTGCCGCCATACTTGCCCAGCACTTTGATACTGGAAGGAGAAATGACCAGGAGGGTGGCGCGATGATCGTTCGCATGTTTGCGCCGCACTACGATTCCTTGATCAATAAGCCGGGCCAATTTGCGGCGTACCGTCGTGCGCGACCTGATATTCAGCAGAAAGAGCTGTTTCAGCGCCAGTGGTTGCCCCTGCTCTTCCGCATAGCCGATCTCGATGACGATGTCGAAATCGACGATGGACTTGAGGAAGGGTAGTTGCTGCCTTTCAAACTCCCTGATTTTTCTCAATCCGGTGAATAACTTCATGGTTTATATCGTTTTTAATTGTTGATTGCGTTGGTATAGTGTGGCGCATTCATGGCACTGGCAAGCACAATTGGGTTCCTTTTTGGCACACATATTCACGCGTCTTGAGCTTTGGTGGGCCGGGTTGGAATCGAACCAACGACCAAGGGATTATGAGTCCCCTGCTCTGACCAACTGAGCTACCGGCCCGTCAGCCTTCCTGGTCGAGGAAGCTCTTCAGCCTCTCGGAGCGCGAGGGATGCCGCAGCTTCCTCAGCGCCTTGGCCTCGATCTGGCGTATGCGCTCGCGCGTGACGTCGAACTGCTTGCCGACCTCCTCCAGCGTGTGGTCGGTGTTCATCTCGATGCCGAAGCGCATGCGCAGCACCTTCGCTTCGCGCGGCGTGAGCGTGTCCAGCACTTCCTTGGTCACTTCGCGCAAGCTTGCGTACATCGCCGCGTCGTTCGGCGCGAGCGTGGACTGGTCCTCGATGAAGTCCCCGAGGTGCGAATCGTCGTCATCGCCGATCGGCGTCTCCATGGAGATTGGTTCCTTGGAGATCTTGAGGATCTTGCGGATCTTCTCCTCGGGCATCTCCATCTTCTGGGCGAGGGTCGCCGGGTCCGGCTCCTGCCCGGTCTCCTGCAGGATCTGCCGCGAGATGCGGTTCATCTTGTTGATGGTCTCGATCATGTGCACCGGGATGCGGATGGTGCGCGCCTGGTCGGCGATCGAGCGCGTGATGGCCTGCCGGATCCACCAGGTGGCGTAGGTGGAAAACTTGTAGCCGCGGCGGTATTCGAACTTGTCCACCGCCTTCATCAGGCCGATGTTGCCTTCCTGGATCAGGTCGAGGAACTGCAAACCCCGGTTCGTGTACTTCTTCGCGATCGAGATCACCAGGCGCAGGTTGGCCTCGGTCATCTCGCGCTTGGCGCGGCGCGCCTTCGCCTCGCCGGTGGACATCTGCTTGTTGATTTCCTTCAGCTCGCGCACCGGGATGCCGATTTTCTGCTGCACGCCCTGGATCTTGCCCAGCAGCTCGAGGATCGAGGGCTCGAGGCGCACCAGCGACTCGCTCCACGGGTGCCCGGCGTTGATTTCGCCGCTCAGCCAGCGCTTGGAGCCCTCGGTGCCGACGAACACCTTGATGAAGTGCTGGCGCGGCATCTGCGCCTTGTGCACCGAGATGTCGTGGATCTGGCGCTCGTGGCTGCGGATGTCGTCGACCAGGCTCCTCACGCTGTCGCACAGCCGCTCGACCGTGCGCGCGGTGAAGCGGATGGTCATCAGCTCGTTGGAGATCTGGTCGCGCACCCGCAGGTAGTCCTTGTCCTTCGAGCCCTTGTTCTCCAGCACGCGCAGCTTCTTCTCGAACAGGCGGCGGATGCGGGCGAACTTCTCCAGCGCCTCGCCGCGCAGCGCCAGCAGGCTGGCCGATTGCGCGGCGCCCTCGTCTTCCTCCGACTCGCCTTCCTCTTCCTCGATCTGTTCTTCTTCCTCTGCCTCGCTCGCGACTTCCGCCTTCTTCGGGTCGAAGCTGTCCTTGGCGTTCGGGTCAATGAGGCCGTCCACGACCTCGTCGATGCGCAACTCTTCCTTTTCCACCTTGTCGGCGAGGTCGAGGATCTCGCGCACCGTGGTCGGGCAGGCGCTGATCGCCTGGACCATGTGGCGCAGGCCTTCCTCGATCCGCTTGGCGATCTCGATCTCGCCCTCGCGCGTAAGCAGCTCCACCGAGCCCATCTCGCGCATGTACATCCGCACCGGGTCGGTGGTGCGGCCGAACTCCGAGTCCACCGTGGACAGCGCGGCTTCCGCCTGCTCCTCGACGTCCTCGTCGGTGGAGGCGACCGGGGCGGACTCGGCGGTGATCAGCAGCGTTTCCTGGTCGGGCGCCTGGTCGTAGACCTGGATGCCCATGTCGCCGAAAGTCGAGATGATGGCTTCGATCTGCTCGGCATCCACCAGGTCGTCGGGCAGGTGGTCGTTGATCTCGGCGTAGGTGAGGAAGCCCCGATCCTTGCCGAGCTTGATCAAGGTCTTCAGACGCATGCGGCGCGTCTCGGCGTCCTCCTTGGGCAGCTCTGCCATCGCGGCGAGCCACTCTTCTTTCTTCGCCTTGCGGCCCGGCCGGCCGCGGCCGGCTTTCGCCTTCAGGCCCTCGGCGAGCCTGGCCTCGAGCTGCTCGAGCGCCGCCTTGGCGCTCTTGATGGTGGGCTTCTTGGCCTTGGCGTCGGCCTTGGCCTGCGGTTTCGCCTCGACTGGCGCCTTGGCGTGTTTGGCTTCGTGCGCCGGCTTCTTCGCGGGCCGCGCCGCCGCGCGCGCCTTCGCCGCCGGGCGCGCCTTCGCCGCAGGGCGATGCTTCTTTTTCTTCAAGACCTTGATAGCTTTGGCTTTTTTCCCAGGCTTGCGAGACTGTTTAACCTTCGACTTGCGCTTGACTTTGACCATTCTCGCCTCGTCCTCGCCCAAGACCCGCAGGGCCGGAAAAAAGGGGGCGATTCTACCCCAATCCGACGCTCAGGACCTCTGGGCTTTCAGTTGATGTAACTCTTTGACGCGTTGATTCAGCTCAACGTTCAAAGCCGGATTGCCGTCCACCTGAACCTTCAATGCGTCGATTTCCCGGTGCTTCCTGCGGATGCGCAGCGCGATCTGCATCTGCCGGAACTCGTGCGCCGCCCCTTCGGCGTCGAAGTTGGTCTCGAGCGCCGAGGCCTGCGCGTGGAACACGATCTGCTCGAACTCGCTGCCCTGGAAGCGGTCGACGAGCATGCCCCCGCTGATCGCATCGCTGCCGGCGAGGTCCGCGGCGATCGCGCGCAGCGCGCCCGCTTCCGGCGCGTCGGCGTCGAGCAGCTCTTCGTCCAGCTCCCCTGCGAGAGCCGGATTGACCAGAACGCAGCGCAGCAGGTTCTGCTCCTCTGACAAAGGTGCCCGCGGCGCCGGCGCTTTCGCGGGAGCCGCACGGCGGTAGTTGGGGGCGCTGCCGGGCGCATACAAGCGCTCGACATCCTGCGGCTCGACCTGCGCCAGCCGCGCGATTTCCCTCACCAGCTGCAGCCGCAGCGCGGGGGCTGCAAGCCGCTGCACGTGGGGCATGGCTGCGACCTGGAACTTCGAGCGGCCTTCTGGCGTGTCGAGGTCGGACTGCGCGCGCAGCTCCCCGAGCAGGAACGCCGTCAGCGTCTGCGCTTCGCGCACCAGGCGCTCGAACTGCTCCTTGCCGTGGCGGCGCACATAGGTGTCGGGGTCCTCGCCTTCCGGCAGGAACAGGAACTTCATCGACTTGGCGTCGGTGGCGAGCGGCAGGCTGACCTCGAGCGCGCGCCAGGCGGCCTTGCGGCCCGCGGCGTCGCCGTCGAAGCAATAGACGATCTCCTCGGCCACCCGCAGCAGCTTGGACACGTGCACCGGGGTGGTCGCGGTGCCCAGCGTCGCCACTGCGTAGCCGACGTCGAACTGGGCCAGCGCCACCACGTCCATGTAGCCCTCGACCACCAGCGCGCGCCTGGCCGCGCGTATCGCGTCGCCCGTCTGCGCAAAGCCGTAGAGCTCCCGGCCCTTCTCGAACAGCGGGGTCTCGGGGGAATTCAGGTACTTGGGCTCGCCTGCGCCGAGCACGCGGCCGCCGAAGCCGATCACCACGCCGCGCACGTTGAAGATCGGGAACATGACGCGGTCGCGGAAGCGGTCGTAGCGCTTGCCTTCGTTCTCGATCACCAGGCCGCACTCGACCAGCGCCTGGTCCTCGTACGCGGCGAAAGGCGCCTTCAGCGCCTGCCAGTCGTCGGGGGCGTAGCCGATGCCGAAGCGCCCTGCGATCCTGCCTTCCAGACCCCGCCCTTTCAAGTACTCGATGGCGCGCGGCGACTTCTTCAGCTCGGCGCGGTAGAACTCCATCGCCTTTTCCATCAGCGGGACCAGGTCGGTCTCGCGTTCCTTCTTCTGCGCTTCCTCGGGCGTGCGCGGCCGCCATTCGGGCACCTGCATGCCGACCGAGGCGGCGAGATCCTTGATCGCGTCGACGTAGCCCATGCCGCCGTAGTCCATCAGGAAGCCGATGGCATTGCCGTGCTTCTGGCAGCCGAAGCAGTGGTAGAACTGCTTCGCCGGGCTGACCGTGAAGGACGGCGTCTTCTCGTTGTGGAAGGGGCACAGCCCCATGAAGTTCGCGCCGCCCTTCTTCAGCTGGACGTAGCGCCCCACCACCTCGACGATGTCGACGCGGTTGAGCAGGTCCTGCTTGAAGGAATCGGGGATCAAGGCAAAAAAATGGGGTCAGACCCCATTGTTACGCTCCTAGCTTCGCTTTCACCAGCCCCGACACCTTGCCCATGTCCGCGCGCCCGGCGAGCCGCGGCTTGAGGAGCGCCATCACCTTGCCCATGTCCTTCACGCCGTTGGCGCCGGACTCCGCCATGGCGGCGGCGATCGCCTGCTCCACCTCGGCCTGCGACAGCTGTTGCGGCAGGTAGGCCGACACCACCTCGATCTCGAATTTCTCCACCGCGGCGAGATCCGCCCGCGCCGCCTTCTCGTACTGGGCGATGGACTCGCGCCGCTGCTTCACCATCTTGTCGATGATGCCGAGCACGTCGGCGTCGGAAAGCTCGACGCGCTCGTCCACTTCCTTTTGCTTCATCGCGGCGAGCAGAAGACGCACCGCCGAGAGGCGCGCAGGGTCTCTGGCGCGCATCGCCGCCTTCATGTCTTCGGTCACGCGTTGTTTGAGGGTCATGGGCGCTCCAGAAACGCAAACGCCCCGGCGGGAAGCACCGGGGCGCTGGCTAAAAATCCTGTGATCGGGTTCTAGTACAGCTTCGCCGGCAGCATCTGGCTGCGCAGGCGCTTGTGGTGGCGCTTCACCGCCGCCGCGAGCTTGCGCTTGCGCTCGGAGGTGGGCTTCTCGTAGAACTCGCGGGCGCGCAGTTCGGTCAGCAGCCCCGTTTTCTCCACGGTGCGCTTGAAGCGGCGCATCGCCACTTCGAAGGGCTCGTTTTCCTTGACGCGTACGGTCGGCATCCAGTTCCCCGAAATTCGGAAAGGGCGAAATTGTATCAGAATCACCCCATGCTGATCCTCGGCATCGAGACCTCCTGCGACGAGACCGGGGTGGCCCTTTACGACGCTGCCGCGGGCCGGCTGCTCGCCCATGCCGTGCACTCGCAGGTGGACATGCACGAGGCCTACGGCGGCGTGGTGCCCGAGCTCGCCTCGCGCGACCACGTGCGGCGCCTGGTGCCGCTCGCGCGCGGGCTCTTCGAGCGCACGGGCCGCAAGGTCGGGGAACTGCAAGCGGTCGCTTACACCGAGGGTCCCGGCCTCGCCGGGGCCCTGCTGGTCGGCGCGTCCTTCGCGCATGCGCTCGCCGCGGCCCTTGGCGTACCGGCGCTCGGCATTCACCATCTGGAAGGCCACTTGCTCTCGCCGCTGCTTTCCGCGCGGCCGCCGCAGTTCCCCTTCGTCGCGCTGCTGGTCTCCGGCGGCCACACGCAGCTGATGCGCGTGGAGGGCGTCGGGCGCTACGAGCTGCTCGGCGAGACGCAGGATGACGCCGCAGGCGAAGCCTTCGACAAGACCGCGCACCTGCTCGGCCTCGGCTATCCCGGCGGTCCCGCGTTGTCGAAGCTGGCCGAACACGGCACGCCCGGCCGCTACCGGTTGCCGCGGCCGATGATCGCCAGCGGCGACCTGGAGTTCAGCTTCAGCGGATTGAAGACCGCGGCGATGCTGCTGGTCAGGGGAACAGATCCGAACGAGCAGTTTCGCGCCGACGTGGCGCGCGCGTTCCAGGACGCGATCGTCGAGGTGCTGGTGGCGAAATGCGCGGTGGCGATGGAGCAGACCGGGCTCACGCGCCTGGTGGTGGCGGGCGGCGTGGGCGCCAACAGGCAGCTGCGCGCCGCGCTCGACGCGAAGGCGCGCGACGCGGGTTTCGACGTGTTCTATCCCGAGCCGGAACTGTGCACCGACAACGGCGCGATGATCGCGCTCGCGGCGGCGCTGCGCCTGCGCTCGGGCGCCGCGGCCGCCGGCGCCCACGCCTTCACCGTTCGCCCGCGCTGGGCGCTGGAGGCTCTGCGCTAGCCTTGGCGCCGACGCGGCTTTCCTCACCCCGCAGCAGCCGCGCGATGTTCTCCTTGTGGCGCCACACCAACAGCACAGACATGGCCAAGACGCACGCCGCTTGCACGCCGAATCCGTAGAGCAGGGCAGTGAACACTGCGGCAAATACCGCCGAGATCAACGCGGCGAGCGAGGAGTAGCGGAACAAGGCCAGGATGATCGCCCAGGTGGCGATCGTGCCCAGGCCGATGCGCCAGTCCAGTCCGAGCAGCACGCCCGCCGCCGTCGCCACGCCCTTCCCGCCGTGGAAGCGATGGAACACCGGGAACAGGTGGCCGATGAACACCGCAAGCGCCGCAAACGCGACGGCTCCCGGCACATAGATCGAAGCAAGGAACACCGCCAGCCAGCCTTTCCCGCCATCGCCGAGCAAGGTCAGCGCTGCGGCGGCTTTCTTCCCCGTACGCAGCACGTTGGTGGCGCCCGGGTTCTTCGAGCCGTAGCTGCGCGGATCGGGCAGCGCGAACAGGCGGCTCAACACGATGGCGAAGGACACCGAGCCGAGGAGGTAGGCGCCGAGGATGACCAGGGCAGTCTGCATCGCGCGGATTCTACCGTCGGCCGCCTATAATCCGCCGGACCATGGACGCCATCCTGATCCGCGACCTTCGCGTCGAAGCCCTCATCGGCATCCACAAGCGCGAGCGCCACGTCACGCAGACGGTGTCCATCGACCTGGACATCGGCCTGCCCGGCACGACGGTGTTCAAGAGCGACAAGGTGGCCGACACCATCGACTACGAGCAGGTGTCGCTGAAGATCAAGGCGCTTGCCGCGAGCGGTCACTTCCGCCTGGTGGAAACGCTCGCCGAGCGCATCGCGCGGCTGCTGCTCGATGATTTCGGCGCGCCCTGGGCGAAGATCTCAGTGGCCAAGATCGGCATCCTCGCCAACGCCAAGTTCGTCGGCGTGACGATCGAGCGCAAGCGTTAGCGCGCGGCGCTGGTGCCGGCGATGCGCCCGAACACGGCGCCGTTGGTAAGCCCGGTGCCGCCCGGGTAGTTGAAGTAGAAAATTCCACCCACCAGCTCGCCCGCGGCATAAAGGCCGGGAATCGGCGCACCGTCGGTGTCGAGCACCTGGGCGTCGGTGTTGATGCGCAAGCCCCCGAACGTGAAGGTGATGCCGCAGGTGACCGCGTAGGCCTCGAAGGGCGGGGTATCCAGGGTGTTGGCCCAGTTCGACTTCGGGATCGCGAGGCCCCTGGTACAACGTCCGTCCTTCACGTTAGGGTTGAACGGGATGTCGGTGCGCACGGCGGCGTTGTAGGCCTTGAGCTCCGCGAGCGCTGCGTCGGCATCGACGTCGTCGAGCTGCTTCACCAGGTCCTCGAGCGTGTTCGCGACCCGCTTGGTGACCTGGCGGATCTTGTATTCGTCGCGCAGCTGCGCCTTCACCTTGGCGTCAAACACCTGCCAGGCGAACTGCGCGGGCTGCGCGAGGATCATGCGCCCGTACTTCGCATAGGTGTAGTTGCGGAAGTCCGCCCCCTCATCCACGAAGCGCTTTCCCTGGGCGTTGATGTACACGCCCCAGGGATAGGAGTGCTTCTGGAACTGGTCGCCCACCGCGAGGTCGCCGAACTCCGGGGCGTTCCGCTCCCAGGCCACCGCGTGGCAGCCCGACCAGTTGCCCGCCGGCGCGGCGCCCGCATCCAGCGCCATGCGGATCACGTCGCCCGTGTTGAAGCGCGTGCCGCGCACCTTCGCGAGTTCCCAGCCCGGCCCGAGGAAGCGCGCGCGCCATTCGGGATTGGCCTGGAAGCCGCCCGCGGCGAGCACCACGCTCTTCGCGTGCACTTCGACTGTCTTGCCGTTGCGCTTCACGCGCACGCCTTTCACGCCGTCGTCATCCGCGACCAGGCCCACAGCGCGCGCCGAATACCACACCTCGATGCCGTTCTTCTTCGCCGCGTTGGTGAGCCCCTCGACCAGCCCCGGGCCGCCGCCCACGGCTTCCACCGTGAGCCCGCCCCAGAACTTGAACTTGCCGCCGATGTTGAAAGCCTGCCGGCCCCAGGCAGCGGTGAAGCGCACGCCCTTGGTGCGCATCCACTCCACCGTGTCGAGGCTCCTCTTCACCAGGATCTCGGTCAGGTCTGGGTCGCAGCGGTATTCGGTGACGCGCGCCATGTCGTCCAGGAACTGCTCTTCGGTGTAGGTGCCGAAGTCGGTGCGCGCGATCTCCTCCGCGGAGAGGTCCGGCATCACGCGCTTCAGGTCCCCCACGCCGTTGTACGCAACGCGCATCAGGCCCGCGGTGAAGCGCGAATTGCCGCCCGACTCGTCCTCGGGCGCGCGCTCGAGCACCAGCACCTTCGAAACTTTCTCGCGCGCGGCGAGCGCCGCGC
>JBGQFF010000026.1:0-27623 GCA_041496745.1 Gammaproteobacteria bacterium | reverse complement strand
TAGGCGAAAAGCGCGATGTCGGCGACCGAGTAACCGGTGCCGGCAAAAAACGGGCTCCGCGACAGATGCTGTTCCATTACCGCCAGCGCCTGATTGCCACGCTCCTGCAATCGCGGCAACTCGGCGCGCCGCGGCGACTCAGGAGGCTGGTAGCGCAGGATCGAGCGGGCCACCGCGATGTAGGGCTCGTGGCTGTATTGCTCGAAGAACATCCACTGCAGGGCGCGCGCGCGGCCTAGTTTGTCCGCGGGCAGGAGCGGCGTGCCCTCCGCGAGGTAATAGAGGATGGCATTCGACTCCGGGAGGTAGGTCCCGTCCTCGAGCTGCAAAGTGGGCACCTTGCCGTTGGGGTTGCGCGCGAGGAACTCCTTCGAGCGCGTCTCGCCCCTGGTGGAATCCACCTCCACCCAGCGGTAGGGTTTGCCGAGCTGCTCGAGCGCGAGCTTCACCTTGTAGCAGTTGCCCGAATCCGCCATGCCGTACACCGTGAACATGCCTAGCTCCTTTTCATGCTTGCGCCGCTTGCAGCAACTGGGCTGCGGACAGGTTGTGGATGCGGCCGAAGCCGGCCACGAAGCGCGCGTCGCGCGGCGCGATGCGCCAGAAGGAGAAATCGGGCAGCTCGAAGTTCACCGCCTGCGCCGGAAAACGGGCGAGCCATTTCGACTTCAGCTCGCCCTGGTCCGCGACCTGCGTCGCCTCTCCTCGGACAGTGACACGCATCAAGGTGAACGGATCCACGCGCCGGTCGTCCGTCTCGGCAATGGAAAGCGCGACGCGGCCGTCGCGCTGCATGTCCTGCGTGTGCCAGGCGAGCCGGCTGACGTGCACATGAAAGGTCGAGAAGTCCGGCGACGGCAGGTAGAGCGTCATCGAAGCCATCGGCGCACGCTCGCGCAGCGTGGCGAGGTGCGCGATGCGCTCGCTGCGCAGCAGGCGCGCCAGGAGCCGGGAAGTTTCCGCGTCCATTCAAGGCATTGTAGTATCCTCGCGCCACCGTGCGTTACGAGCTCCTCGTCGGCCTGCGCTACACCCGCGCCAAGCGCCGCAACCATTTCATCAGCTTCATCTCGCTCATCTCGATGGCCGGGATGGCGCTCGGCGTCGCCGCGCTGATCGTGGTGCTGTCGGTGATGAACGGCTTCCAGAACGAGATCCGCACGCGCATCCTCGGCGTGGCCTCGCACGTGCAGATCCAGGATGCCCGCGGTTCGCTGGCGGACTGGCAGGCGGTAGGGCGCGAGGCCGCAAAGAACCCGCGCGTAGTGGCAACGGCGCCCTACGTCACCGGGCAGGGCATGCTGACGCGCGGGCGGGCCGCGCGCGGGGTGCTGGTGCGCGGGGTCCTGCCGGGCGAGGAAGCCCTGGTCACGGATCTCGGCCAGCACATGACGGCCGGCCGGCTGGAGGCGCTGAAGCCGGGCGAATTCGGCATCGTGCTCGGCGCCGACCTTGCGCGTTACCTCGGTGCAATCGCCGGCGACAAGGTCGCCCTGATCATCCCGCAGGGCAACGTCACGCCCGCCGGCGTGTTGCCGCGCCTGAAGCAGTTCACGCTGGTCGGAACGTTCGACGTCGGCTACAGCGAGGCCGACTCCGCGCTGGCGCTGGTGCACCTCGCGGATGCGCAGCGCCTGTACCAGATGGGCGAGGCGGTTTCCGGCGTGCGCCTCAAGCTCGACGACCTGTTCCAGGCGCGCAGGGTGGCGCAGGAAGTCACCGTGAATCTGGACCGCGACATCTACGCCTATGACTGGACGCGCGCCAACCCGAACCTGTTCCGCGCCATCCAGATCGAAAAACGCATGATGTTCATCATCATGGTGCTGATCATCACCGTGGCGGCATTCAACGTGGTCTCCACGCTGGTGATGCTGGTCACCGACAAGCAGGCCGACATCGCCATCCTGCGCACGCTCGGCGCGGCGCCGGGATCGGTGATGCAGATCTTCATGGTGCAGGGGGCGGTGATCGGCGTCATCGGCACGCTGCTCGGCGTCGCCGGAGGCGTGGCGCTCGCGCTCAACATCGAAACCGTGGTGCCGGCGCTGGAGTCCGCGCTCGGCTTCAAGTTCCTCGCCAAGGACGTCTACATGATTCCCGATCTGCCCTCCCAGGTGGAGGCGGCGGACGTCACGGTCATCACCGTGGTGTCGCTGTTGATGTCGTTTCTCGCCACCCTGTACCCGAGCTGGCGCGCCGCGCGCGTCAATCCCGCCGAGGCGCTGCGCTATGAGTGAGGCGGTGCTCGCCTGCCGCGGGCTGAAGAAGACCTACCAGGGCCCGCAGCCGGTGCGCGTGCTGAACGGCGTGGATTTTTCCGTGCGCGCGCGCGAGCGCGTGGCGATCATGGGCAAGTCGGGCTCGGGCAAGAGCACGCTGCTGCACCTGCTCGGCGGGCTGGATGCGCCGAGCGCCGGGTCGGTCGAGGTGCAGGGCAGGCCGTTCAGCGCGATGGGCGAAGCCGAGCGCGGGCGCGTGAGGAACGCGACGCTGGGCTTCGTCTACCAGTTCCACCACCTGCTGCCCGAATTCACCGCGCTCGAAAACGTCGCCATGCCGCTCTACATCCGGCGCATGGACAAGGCACAGGCGCTGGCCAGGGCGCGCGCTACGCTCAGCGAGATCGGCCTCGGCGAGCGGCTCGAGCACCTGCCGGGCGAGCTCTCGGGCGGCGAGCGCCAGCGCGCCGCCTTCGCCCGCGCGCTGGTGACCGAGCCGGCCTGCGTGCTGGCCGACGAGCCCACCGGCAACCTCGACACGCATACCGCGGACGAAGTCTTCGAGGCGATGGTGAAGCTCTCCGCGGTGCGCGGCACCGCCTTCGTCATCGTCACGCACGACGCCGCGCTCGCCGCGCGCGCCGAGCGCGTGCTCGAGCTGCGCGAGGGCGTGCTGCACCAGGTGCGCTAGGCGAGCATCAGGAATCCCGGTGGTTGCGGCGCCTCTTGCGCCGCCGCCAGGCGATGATCACGTAGGCGCGCCAGCCAAGCATCACCGCGACGTAGCCGAGCGCGGCCAGCGTCAGCCCCAGCGCGACCAGTCCCACCGCCAGGGGCTTGCCGAGCGCCAGCGTCCAGTCCGCGAGCCGCCACATCGAGTCGATGAGGTGTCCCCAGTCCATCTCGAAGTGCTGGATTTTCGGCTGCTCGTGGTTCAGGCCGAGCAGCAGGCTGCCGTAGGCGTAGGCCAGCAGGTACAGCGGCACGATGGTGAAGGGGTTGGTGTAGAACGTCACCAGCAACGCCACCGGCAGGTTGCGCCGCAACGGGATCGCCAGCAGCAGCGCGGTCAGCATCTGCAGCGGCCCGGGCACCAGTCCCGCGAACAAGCCGATCGCCACCGCACCGGCCACCGAGTCGCGGTTCAGGTGCCACAGGTTCGGATGGTGCAACAGCGTGCCGAACACCGCCACCAAGCGGTTGTCGCGCACGCTCGTGGCGCTGGGCAGGTACTTGCGGAAGTGCTTGCGCGGCATCGGGTCATCCGGCGTGGGGCCGGCGCGTTGATTCTAGATGACTGGCGCGGCGCTTGCGTTCGCTTCCGGTGTACTTTTGCTGCAGCAGCAGGCGGGGCTGCCGCACTTGCTGTGGCTGCTCGCGCTTCCGGCGTGCATCGCGCTCGCCTCCTGGCGCAGGATCCTGCTGGTTCCCGCGGCGTTCGCCATCGGTTTGCTGTGGGCCGCGGGGCATGCGCACCTCAGACTCAGCGAGCGCCTGGCGCCGGAACTCGAGGGCAGGGACCTCGAAGTCGCGGGCGTCGTATCGAGCCTGCCCGCGGCCACCGAGCGCGGCTTGCGCTTCGAGTTCGAGCTCGATTCCAGCGCGCCGGGCTTGCCGCGCCGCGTGCTGCTGTCCTGGTACCGCAGCCCGCTGGCCGATGATTCGCCGGCGCTGCTGAGCGGGGCGGTGCACCCCGGCGAACGCTGGCTGTTCACCGTGCGGTTGCGCCAGCCGCACGGCCAATTCAACCCGCACGGCTTCGACTACGAGGCCTGGCTCACCGAGCGCGCTATCGGCGCCACGGGCTATGTCCGCCAGCGCGGCGCGCAGCGCCTGCTCGGCAGGCGCGACAGCTTCGCGGATCGCATCGAGCAGGCGCGCGAGGCGGTGCGCGACCGCTTCAAGCGCGTGCTGGGCGAGACGCCTTCGGCGGGCATCCTCGCCGCGCTCGCGGTCGGCGACCAGCGCGCCATCTCCAACGAGGAGTGGCGCCTGTTCAGCCGCACCGGCGTCACGCACCTGATGAGCATTTCCGGGCTGCACGTGACCTTGGTGTCGGGCCTCTGCGCGTGGCTGGTGGCGGCGCTGTGGCGGCGCATCCCGCGCCTGGTACTGCGGCTGCCTGCACGCAAGGCCGGGGCGCTGGCGGCGATCGCGGCGGCGCTCGGCTACACGCTGCTCGCCGGCTTCGCGGTGCCGGCGCAGCGCACTTGCTACATGGTCACGGTGGTGGCGCTCGCACTGTGGTCCGGCCGCATTGCCTCGCCGGTGCGCACGCTGGCACTGGCGCTCGCGGTGGTGACCGCGCTCGACCCGTGGGCGGTGCTGCAGGCCGGCTTCTGGCTTTCTTTCGGCGCGGTGGCGCTTATCTTCTACGTCTCGGCGGGCTGGACCGGCCGCGAACCGCGGCCCCTGCAATGGGTGCGTGTGCAATGGGCGATCACCGTGGGGCTCGCGCCGGCCGCGTTGTTCCTGTTCTCGCAGATCTCGGTGGTGGGGCCGCTCGCCAACGCGCTCGCTATCCCGCTGGTGTCGGCGGTGATCACGCCGCTCGCGCTGGCGGCCGCCGTGCTGCCGGTGGACGCGCTGCTGCATTTCGCGGAATGGCTGACGCAGTGGCAGCTCGAATATCTCGAGTGGTGCGCGCAGTTGCCGGCGGCGATCTGGCAGCAGCACGCGCCGCCGCTGTGGGCGACGCTGCTGGCCCTGGGCGGCGTCGCATGGTTGCTCCTGCCGCGCGGCTTCCCGTGGCGCGCGGGAGGCGCCGCGCTGATGCTGCCCGCGCTGGCGCTGCCGGCTCCTGCGCCCGCACCGGGGGAGGCGTGGGTCACCACGCTCGACGTAGGCCAGGGCCTCGCCGTGCTGGTGCGCACGGCGAACCGCGCGCTGCTCTACGATGCCGGGCCCGCCTTCGGCGCAGAGGCCGACAGCGGCGAGCGCATCGTCGCGCCTTACCTGCGCGCCGCGGGGATCGCGAAGCTGGATGCGCTGGTGCTCACACACGACGACACGGACCATACTGGCGGCGCACTGTCGCTGCTGGAAGGCATGGAGGTGGGCCACGTGCTCTCCTCGCTGCCCGAATCGCACCCGCTGCTCGCGCTGGCGCCCTCGCCGCGGCGTTGCCTGCGCGGCATGGCTTGGGAGTGGGACGGCGTGCGCTTCGAGATGCTGCACCCGGCGGCGGGCAGCGTGGCGCGGCGGCGCAACGACGAGAGCTGCGTGCTGCGGGTGGGCGCGGGCGGCGTCTCGATGCTGCTGACCGGCGATATCGAACGGGGTGCGGAACTCGAGCTGCTGCGCACGGCCACATTGCGCGCGGACGCGCTGCTGGTTCCCCACCACGGCAGCCGCACCTCCTCGACCGAAGCGTTCCTGGGCGCGGTGCGGCCGCGCTTCGCGGTGGCCGCCGCCGGGTACCGCAACCGCTTCGGTCATCCGCACGCGGATGTGCTGGGCCGCTACTCGGCCGCGGGCATCGAGCTGCTGCGCACCGACCGCGACGGCGCGCTGACCGTGCGGCTTGGTCCGGGAACCATCGGCGTCGAGGCGGAAAGGGCGCGGCGCGCGCGCTACTGGCACGTCCCGCCCCGCCCGGCGTAAACTCACCGCGCGGGGTTCTCCCGTCCAAGCTCAAGGAGGAGTTCATGGCAAAAGGCGACAATGCGGTCTATCGCGTCACCGAAGTCATCGGCACCAGCCCGAATTCGTGGGAAGACGCGGCGCGCAACGCGGTGAAGGCGGCGGCCAAGTCGCTGCGCGACCTGCGCATCGCCGAAGTCACCAAGCTCGACGTGAAAGTGGAGAACGGCAAGCTCACGCAGTTCCGCACGCGGCTCTCGCTGTCCTTCAAGTACGGGGCCTGATTGGGATTTTCCGCGGTGGTGCGCGTCACCGGCAGCGCGGGCCGCTTCGAGGATTTCCGCGAGCGCGTCCGCTGGCTGCTGGTGCGCGACGTCGACGCCGAGCCCTATACCGAGCACCACGTGCCCGGGCAGCTCGAGTACCGCTTCGAGTTGCGCAGGGGCCTGCCGTTCCCGGCTCTCGTCACGGCCACCGCCGAGTACCCGGAGCTGCGCGTCGAGGTGCAGTGGGACAAGGACGGCGCGCGCGGCGGCGCGGCGATCGAAGGGGGCAGGCTGGTGGATAAGTGGACCGGGGAGCGCAGTCCAAGTTGAGCCCGGTGCAGCGCCGCGTGCAGTGCGCCTCGCCCGCTGGGCTGCACCGCATCGCCTACCTGGAATGGGGCGAGCCGGACAACCCTCAAGTGCTCGTTTGCGTGCACGGCCTGACGCGCTGCGCGCGCGATTTCAACAACCTGGCGCGCGCGCTGTCGGATCGCTACCGCGTGGTGTGCCCGGACGTCGCCGGGCGCGGCGATTCGGACTGGCTCGCCGACCCGATGCTCTACGCCAACCCGCAGTACGTCGCCGACATGGTGACGCTCATCGCGCGCCTGGATGTGGAGCAGGTGCACTGGGTCGGCACCTCGATGGGCGGGCTGATCGGCATGGCGCTCGCTTCGCAGAAGGACTCGCCGGTGACGAAGCTGGTGCTGAACGATGCCGGCCCCGTGATTGGCAAGGCGGCGCTTGAGCGCATCGCCACCTACGTCGGCAAGTGGCCGCCGCTGCCCACTGTTCAGGCGGCGGAGCAGCTGGTGCGCGCAGTGGCGGCACCCTTCGGGCCGCACACGGACGAGGAGTGGCGCTTCCTTACCGAGGTCGTGGTGAGGAAGAACGCGGACGGCAGCTACCGCTTCCACTACGACCCGAAGATCGCCGAGCGTTTCCGCAAGGACATTCCGGAAGGCGACCTGGAGGTCTGGCCGGTGTGGGACGTGGTGCGCTGCCCGACCATGGTGATCCGCGGCGCCCAGTCGGATTTGCTGTCCAAGGAGACCGCAGAGCAGATGACACGGCGCGGTCCCAAGGCGAAACTGGTGGAGCTTCCCGGCATCGGCCACGCGCCGACGCTGATGCACGACGACCAGATCGGGATCGTGCGGAACTTCCTCCTCTCGTAGGGTGGGCCATCGGCCCACGGTACGCCGGTAGGGTGGGCCAATGGCCCACCTTACGCGCGGCGGTTCGCCGCGTCCCAGTGCCTTTCCAGATTGGCGATCAGCGCCGGGCTGAAGTGGCAATGCGCCTGCTCTCGCGCGTACACCGCCATATAGCGACGGAAGGTGTCGAGCGGCTCCTCGCCGGCGCGGAACGCCCTGCGGTTGCTCGCCGCACTCACCACACCTGAATCGGTGAGGTGGCTGATGGTGCGCTCGATTGCCTGGTCCATGCCGGTCGCCGGCACGATCTCGTCGCAAATCTTCCTTCCCTCGGGAGAAGCGCAGTCCAGGCGCCGCTCGGCGAGGATCGCCTGGCGCGCGACGCGCGCGCCGACGAAGCGCGGCAGCCTGAGGTTGGCCGCACCGGGGATGATGCCTTCCTTGCGCGCGGGCAGCGTCATGTACGCGTCTTCCGCCGCGATCACGTAGTCCATGGTGAGCAGGATCTGGCAGTGGCCGCCGATGGCGAAGCGCTCCACCGCCGCCACCCAAGGCTTCTCGATGCAATCCTGCTCAGGATGCATGGCGGGCAGCGCGAGGCCGCGGTAGAACTTGTTGACGAAGCCGAAGTCGCGGATCAGGTACCACAGGAACCTGATCTTTCCCTGGTACAGGTGCGTGAGGTTGATGCCCGCGCCGAACACGCGCTGGCCCGCGTGCTTGGGATGCTCGACGGGGTCGCCGCGCAGCACGCAGAGCTCGGACTTGCGGTCGAGCAGCGCCACGTCCACGGCGATCTCCATGCCGTCGAGCGTGGACTCGTCCTCGGCATTGAGATACCTCGGGTTGCGCATGGTCAGCACCACGGCCTTGCCCTGGCGTCTGAGGTGCGCCCCGCCGAGGGAGAGTTCCCCCTTCGCTTCGAACTGTGCGAGGTGCGCGCGCGAGTCCTCGCGCGGCAGCAGCATGGCGTGGCACAGATGCGCGCCGGCCGCCGGGTTGGACAGCACGGCGCCGAGGAACTGCCCTTGTGCTTTCTCCAGCCCCTTCTTGTCGCGCTGCGCGCGGCGCGCCTCGGCCGCGAGTTCGTCCGCCCCCGGCACCAGGCCGGGGAAGCGCTCGGCCGCCAGCCGGCAGAGCTCGTCCACGCGTACGAAACGCGTGCGGCCCGCCGTGAGGGCGTCGTAGGCGGCGAGCGGGTCCTGGGCCATGGCCGCAGTCTACCGAAAAGCCGCCGCCGGCTGGACATTGGCTGCCGAGGCAGGTATTTTGCTGCCTCGGCAGTAATCTGGAGGGGGGCATGGGCCTGTACCGCGCCGAGACCTACCGCGTCGAGGACAGCGTCGGCTACCTGGTGACGCGGGTGCGCGCGTCGATCTTCGCCGCCGTGGACCGCGAGCTGGCGCAGTGGGGCATCTCGGCCGCGCAGGGTTCGATCCTGATCTACATCGCGCACGGCCGCGGCGAGCGGGCTGCCGACATCGCGCGCGACTACGACTACGACACCGGCTCGATGACGCGCATGGTGGACCGGCTCTCGGCCAAGCGACTGCTGCGCCGCGTGCCCGACGAGAACGACCGGCGCGTCGTGCGCCTCGAGCTGACCTCCGCCGGACGCAAGCTCACCGAGCAGATGTCCGTCGTGGCGGCGAAGGTGCTCAACCAGCACCTGCGCGGCTTCACCCGCGCGGAGCTCGACCAGCTGAAGGCCCTCCTGCAGAGGATGCTCGACAACCATGGCTAGCCGGCGCCGCACCCTGTTCCTGCTGGTGCTCCTGTTCGCCGCGGCCGGCGCCGCCTGGGCGGCGTGGTGGCATACGGTCGGGCGCTTCTACGAGAGCACCGACAACGCCTATGTCGCCGGCAACCTGGTGGAAGTCACGCCGCAGGTGGCGGGCACCGTGATCGCCATCGGCGCCGACGACACCGACCGCGTGCAGGCCGGGCAGATGCTGGTGCGGCTCGACCCGGCCGATGCGCAGGTGGCGCTGGACCAGGCGGAAGCGGAGCTCGCGCGCGCCGTGCGCGAGGTACGCACGCTGTATGCCAACAACCTGGCGCTCGACGCCAACGTGCGCGTGCGCGAAGCGGAGTTGCAGCGCGCCGAAGAGGGACTCGCGCGCCGCGCCTCGCTTGCGGAGAAGGGGATGGTGACGCGGGAGGATTTCGACAACGCGCGCGCCACGGCCGCCGCCGCACGCGCCTCGCTGGCCGCGGCGCGCGAGCAGCTGGCCTCCAATCGCACGCTCACCGACCGTGTCAGGGTGGAGCAGCACCCGAATGTGCTGCGCGCCGCGGCGCGCGTGCGCGAGGCGTACCTGGCATTGAAGCGCGTGGAGGTCCCGGCGCCGGTGGGCGGCTACGTCGCGCGGCGCTCGGTGCAGGTGGGTCAGCGCGTCGCGCCGGGCGCGCCGCTGATGGCCATCGTGCCGCTCGAGCAGCTTTGGGTGGATGCCAACTTCAAGGAAGCGCAGCTGCGCGAAATGCGCATCGGCCAGCCGGTGCGCATAACCGCCGACCTCTATGGCAGCAAAGTCGAATACCGCGGCAAGGTCGCGGGGCTTGCAGCCGGCACCGGCGGCGCCTTTGCCCTGTTGCCGCCGCAGAACGCCACCGGCAACTGGATCAAGGTGGTGCAACGGCTGCCGGTGAGGATCTCGCTCGACCCGGAGGAACTGCGCAAGCACCCGTTGCGCATCGGGCTGTCGATGCAGGCCGAAGTCGAGATCCGCGATGCGAGCGGGGCGCAACTGGCAAGCGCGCCGCGCATCGGCGCGGCCTACGCCACGCAGGCGTTCGCGGCGCCGGCCACGGAAGCCGAGGCGCGAGTGCGCGCGATCATTGCCGCACACAGGTGAGCGAGGTCTCCGGAGCCGCTCCGCTCGTCGGCGCCGAGCGCATGCTCGGCGCGGTGATGCTCGCCGCGGCGACCTTCATGGTGGTGCTGGACATCACGGTGGCGAACGTCTCCGTGGCCACCATCTCCGGCGACCTCGGCGTGAGCGCGACGCAGGGCACCTGGATCGTCACTTCCTACGCCGCGGCGCAGGCCATCGCCATGCCGCTCACCGGCTGGCTGACGCGGCGTTTCGGCCAGGTGCGCCTCATTGTCGCGTCGGTGTTGCTGTTCACCGCGGCGTCATGGCTCTGCGGTCTGGCCGAGAGCATCGAGACGCTGGTCGCCTTCCGCGTGCTGCAGGGACTGGTGGCTGGCCCGATGGTTCCGGTGTCGCAGTCGATGCTGCTGACCACCTTCGGGCCGGGTGGCGCCGGCACCGCGCTCGCCATCTGGGCGATGACCGCGACGCTGGCACCGATCTCCGGGCCGATCATCGGCGGCTATATCACCGAACAGATCTCCTGGCCGTGGGTCTTCTACATCAACGTGCCGGTCGGGCTGCTCGCCGCCGGCATGATCTGGCTGCTGTACCGCGAGCGCGAGACGCCCACGCAGCGCGTGCCGGTCGACGTGGTGGGGCTCGTGCTGCTCATCGTCTGGGTCGCCGCCCTGCAGATCATGCTCGACAAGGGCAAGGAACTGGACTGGTTCGCTTCCGCTGAGATCGTGGCGTTCGCCTGCGTCGCGGGCGCGGGCTTCGCGTTGTTCCTCGCCTGGGAGTTGCTCGACAACCCTCACCCGATCGTGGACCTGCAGCTGCTGCGCGACCGCGATTTCTGGACCGGCACCGCGGCCCTCTCGGTGGGCTACGCCGTGTTCTTCGCCGCCATCGTCGTGCTGCCGTTGTGGCTGCAGATCCAGATGGGCTACACGCAGATCTGGGCGGGGCTGATGATGATGCCCTTCGGCATCCTCGCCCTGGTGCTCGCGCCGCTCATCGGCAGGACCCTGCACGTGGTGGACCCGCGCCTCGTCGCCAGCGCCGGCTTCCTCGTCTTCGCGCTGGTGTCGTTCATGCGCTCGGGATTCAACCTGGAGGCCGACTGGTTCAGCATCGCCCTGCCGATGTTCATCCAGGGCGCGGGGAACGTGATGTTTTTCCTGCCTTTGACCGCGCTCGCGCTGCGCGGAATGTCGCCGGAGCGCATGCCGGGCGCCACCGGGCTGCAGAACTTCCTGCGCTACATGGGCGGCGCGGTGGGCGCCTCGCTCGCGATTACGCTATGGGACGACCGCGCGAAACTCCATCGCGCGCAACTCGCCGAGCATGTGACGCGCGGTGAGCCGAACACCGAGGGCGCGCTGGCCGCGCTGCAGGCGCAGGGCTTTTCCGCGGAGCAGGCGCTGGCGCGGCTCGACCTCACGCTCGACGCGCAGGCCCGCATGCTGAGCACCATCGACCTGTTTTGGCTCTCGGGTGTGCTGTTCCTGGTCCTCGCGGCGCTCGTCTGGCTGGCGAACGCGCCGCGCGCCGCTGCTAAGATGGCGGCCACCACAGGGAGCCACGAGTGAAAGACTTCACCCCCACCGCGCGCACGAAGATCAAGCGGCTGCCCAAGCGGGCGCGCTACGACCGCGACACCGTCTATGCCATCCTCGACGCCGGGTTCGTCTGCCACATCGGCTACGTCATCGACAAACACCCCTTCGTCACGCCGACGGCGTATTGGCGCGAGGGCGACGCGGTGTACTGGCATGGCTCGTCGAAGAGCCGCATGCTGATGGCGCTGGAAAAAAGCCCCAGCATCTGCTTGACGGTGATGCACCTCGACGCGCTGGTGGTCGCACGCTCGGGATTCCACAAGTCGATCAACTACCGCTCGGCGATGCTCTTCGGCAAGCCCTACAAAGTGACCGAGCCGGCGGAGAAGCTCGCCAAGATGGAGAGATTCGTCGAGCGGCTCTATCCCGGGCGCTGGAAGGAACTGCGTCCGGTGAATAAGCAGGAGCTGAAGGCGATGACGGTGCTCGGCATGCACATCGGGGAAGCCGTGGCCAAGGTGCGCACCGGTCCGCCGATCGACGAGGAGGAGGACTACGCTTTGCCGATCTGGGCGGGGGTGGTGCCGGTCCGGCAGGTGCTGGGCGAGGCGGTGGATGATGGGCGGGTGGCGAAGGGGGCTGCCGGAGCACCGCGCATCACTCTGTAGGGTGGGCCACGTACCTAGGCGTTTAGCTTGTTCACCAATGGCCTGCAAAGCCGCTGTGACGAGGTAGCACTACTGCGGCGCTGAAAACTTTGGCCCCAACAATTTGTCTCTGCCTCCATGACCGGTGAGACCAATTCACGGTGGAGCCATGATTGCGGGCAAATCATCCCTCTGATCGACCAATACTTGTACTGTCGTCAGGGTCTTGTTCATTAACGAAAAGTTCCCAGAACTCGCGCAACTTGCTTGCGCGTGGGGAAAAGTCAGGACTACTCTTTTGTAGGAAGTTGAAGTTGCACCGTCAGCTTGCATACCTGTCTGTGCAATACCGTAGCGGAGGATGGTTTGCAGATTGGCTGCTGCGCGAATTGCCAGAGCCTTAGTCAGCGAGACTCGGAGAATGTGAGCGTCAATCTAAGATGATTCGCGATGCGAAAATCTTGGCTGCTTACGTCCGGGACCTGCTTGATTCCATGCCGGACGCAAGTTTCATGGTCAATTCGACCGGTAGCATTGTGCTAGTCAATGCTTTGGCTGAGAAGATGTTCGGATATGCGAGCCAAGAGCTGCTCGGAAGAACAATTGGCGAGCTCATTCCGGAGCGATTCCGGGGCGCACACGCTGGCCATTGCTCAGATTACTTTGCACGACCGAGGGCCCGCGCCATGGGCGTGGGATTGAGTCTCCGCGCCGTGCGGAAGGACGGCGCCGAGTTCCCTGTCGAGATCAGCCTCAGCCCGATCGAAACTGGTGAGGGGACCTACGTCCTTGGCGCGATTCGCGACATCAGTCAAAGTGAGGAACGGTACCGCGCAATCTTTGAGCAGGTGGCAGTCGGCGTAGTGCATAGTAATTCCGAGGGGAAGTTTCTCAACGTAAATGCAAAATTTTGCGAGATTTCAGGCTACACACGGGAAGAGGCATTGGTTCTTGACATCCACCATCTGACACACTCGGATGACATAGGGAAGAGTGTCGAATCAAGGGCATGCATGCTCGACGGAGCGATTTCGGATCACGCGAGGGAAGTACGCCTCATTCGAAAGGGCGGTGCCGAGATCTGGGCCCACATTACCACTACGCTAGTGCGGGACGCAGACGGCAGGCCGGTGCATTTCATCTCATTGATTCATGATATCTCTCCGCAAAAGCGAGCTGAGAAAGAACGGCACGAGACCGAACTTCGATTCCGCCAGGTGACCGAAAATATTCGCGAAGTGTTCTGGCTCACTGATCCTTCAAAGAACGAAATACTGTATGTCAGCCCCGCGTATGAGGCGATTTGGGGACGAAGCGCGCGCGCAGTGTATTCGTCACCGCACGAATGGTTTGAGGCAATCCATCCGGAAGATCGGGATCGAGTGCTCGAAGCAGCACGGACGATGCAGATCACCGGAGACTACGACATGGAGTACCGGGTCGTGCGTCCAGACGGTGGAGTGCGATGGATCCGGGATCGCGCGTTCCCCGTGCAGGATGAGGAGCGGAGAGTCATCCGGGTGGCGGGGGTCGCGGAGGACATCACCGAGCGCAAGCACGCGGCGGATGAATTGCGGGAAAGCGAGCGGCGCTTCAGCAATATGCTGCGCAACGTCGATCTGCTTTCCCTGATGCTGGACCGCGACGGGCGCGTCACTTATTGCAACGACTACCTGTTGCGACTGACCGGATGGACGCGCGAGGAAGTCTTCGGCAGGAACTGGATCGCAATGTTCTTGCCGCCCGAGATTGGAAAAGAACTGGAGGGCGTCCGTGTCTCTCTGCTGGGGGACCTGCCGGACGCATGGCACTACGAAAACGAAATATTGACGCGGTCGGGCGGGCGGCGGCTAATACGGTGGAACAACACGGTTCTGCGTTCGTCCTCCGGTGATGTCATCGGCACTGCGAGCATCGGGGAGGACATTACCGATCGTAAGCGCGCCGAATCCGCGCTGCAAGAAAGCGAGGAACGCTTCCGCGCCATGATCGAGCAGTCGATCTCTGGTACGTGCATCATTGACGCCGAACAGCGCTTCGTCTATGTCAACCCGCGTCTGATTGCCATCCTTGGTTACGAATCGTCCGCTTTGATTACCGGTCGGGCGGTGCTGGACTTCGTAGCGCCGGAGGACCACGCCTTGGTCGCAGAAAATATGCGCACGCGCATCGCAGGAGAGGCGCAAAGCGCCCGCTATCACTTTCAGGCCATGCGTAAGGACGGCTCGCGCGTCACGCTGGGGGCACACGGCACCATTGGAATGTACGGCGGCAAGCGGGTCGTGATTGCGACCGTGCAGGACGTGACCGAATTGCACCGTGCGGAGGAGGAAATTGAGCGCACCGTCGCTAAGCTCCGCCGAGCGGTACAGAGCACGATCCAGGTGGTCTCAACAATCGGCGAGCTGCGCGATCCGTATACGCACGGCCACGAGCATCGCGTCGGCGAGATCGCTACCGCCATCGCGACAGAGATGGGCCTCTCCGCCGACCGCATCGAGGGTATCCGTGTGGCCGGCTACCTGCACGACGTCGGCAAGATTGCGGTACCGGCCGAGATTCTGTCGAAGCCGACGCGGCTCTCGCAGGCCGAGTTCGATCTCGTGAAGCAGCACGCTCAGCAGAGCTACGAAATCCTGAAGGGCGTGGAGTTTCCTTGGCCGGTCGCGGAGGCCGCCTGGCAGCACCACGAACGGCTGGACGGCGGCGGCTACCCGCGTGGGCTGAAGGGCACGGCGATCATTCTCGAGGCCCGGATCCTCGCGGTCGCGGACACGGTTGAGGCAATGGCTTCGCACCGACCCTACCGCCCGGGCCTCGGGATCGAGGCCGCGCTCGCGGAGATCGAGAAGAATCGCGGCAATCTCTACGATGCCACGGTGGTTGATGCCTGCTTGCGACTGTTTCGCGTGAAGGGCTATCGGCTTCCGGCGTGAAATCCATGCGAACCGTTGTAGCCGCAAGAGTACGCAATAGAACGAGGCGCCGCAGGTCTTGATAGGCACCCTTCCTCGAATGACCGCTTACACCGCCCCCCGCTGCACGTGGTCGTTCGGAATTGTGCCTTTGCGCTTCGACTCGCCTGCGTCGCTGCGTCGGCGTGAGCGCCATGGGCTTCATGCGGCGGTCCCCTGAACGCATTTGGCTAGTCCAACAACTACAGAATGCCCGCCGCCAGTCCCGCGGCCATAGCGGCGCCGAGTTCCTCGCAGGCCGTCAGCTGTTCGGCCTTGAGTTCCTTCACCACGACGATCGGCTCGCTGATCTTCTTCAGCCGCAGCCCGGTGACGATGCGCTCCACCGAAGTCACCGCGCCGCTGCCGTCCTGGCCAGCCCCTACGAACAGCGCCCACGGCCTGCCCTCGATCTTCCCTTCACAGGCGTAGAAGATCCTCTCCAGGAAGTCCTTCATCATCCCCGACATGTAGCCGAAGTTCTCCGGCGTGCCGAGGATCAGGCCGTCGGCGGCGAGCACGTCCTCGGGCCCGGCCTCGGCGCAGCGCTTCATCACCACGCGCACGCCTTCTTCCGTGCGTGCGCCGCGCTCCACGGCCTCGGCCATCTTCGCGGTCTTCACGCCGCCGGTGTGAAAAACGATGAGCAGGGTCTTCATTGCTAGACGTACACCTTTCGGGTCGAGGCGCGTTATTGCCATTGTCCCGCGTCTTGACGCGGCAATAAATGTAGCTACAATAAATGGCAAGGATCGAGTTCGACCCGCGAAAGAGCGAGCGCAACGCGCGGGAGCGCGGCCTGCCCTTCGAACGCGCAGCCGATTTCGACTGGGAGAACGCGATCGTGTTGCCCGACGTCCGCCGCGACTACGGCGAGACTCGGCTGGTGGCCATGGGGTTCCTGGACGGAAGGTTGCACGTACTGTGCTTCCTCCGGATTTCGGGTGGCATCCGCGTGATCAGCCTGCGCAAAGCGAACAAACGAGAGGTTCTCGAGCATGAGCAAGCGAAAGCCGCTGACGAATGAGGAAGGCGAAGTCCGGGTCCTGACGGCGGAGGACTTCCGCCGCATGCGCCCGGCACGCGAGGTTTTGCCGAAGTTGATCGGCGCAAAGGCGGCCGCGGAATTGCTGCGGCCGCGCGGCCGGCCACGCAAGGAGAATCCCAAATCGCAGGTCACTCTGCGGCTCGACGCCGAAGTGGTCGAGCACTTCAAGGCCGGCGGCGCGGGCTGGCAGACGCGGATCAACGCGGCATTGAAGCGCGCAGTGGCAAAGGCGCGTTGATTCAGGAGTCGAGGCGGCTGGCCGGGTCCTGCCGGTAGAACAGCTTCAATTGCTCGTAGACGTCGGGATAGCGCCGCCGCGTCTCGTTCGGTGCTTCGAAGAAGGCTTCGCTGATGACGGCGAAGAACTCCGCCGGAGCCTCGGCGGCATAGGGATCGAGCCAAGTCTCCTTGTCGCGGTCCACCGCGTCGCAAAAGCCCTCATAGGCGACGCGGAAGGCTTCCGCCCACGCGCGCCGGTCCATGCCCGAATGCAGCGGCGGCATCCCGTCGGCCTCGCCGTTCGCCATGTCGAGCTTGTGCGCGAACTCGTGGATCACGACGTTCATGTCCGGAGCATGCGCAGCGGCGTCCCAGGACAGCACCACCGGCCCGCCTTGCCAGGATTCCCCCGCGCGCTCGTCGTCGAACTCGTGCACCACGCCGTGGTCGTCGGTCTCCGAGACCTGCACCTTGAAGTCGCCCGGGTGGACGACGATCTCGCTCCAGCCGTCGTAGCGATCCAGCCCCAGCTTCAAGATCGGCAGGCAGGCCTGCACCGCGATCGACAGGCGCATGGCGTCGTCGAGGGGAAAACCGCGCGCCCCCGAGAACTGCTTCTCCGCGAGGAACAGCAGCGCCAGTTCCCGCAGCCGCTGCATCTCGTGCGCCGACAGCCCGCGCAGGAAGGGCAGCGACGCGACGACCGCGTTCCATAATATGTCGCCGACGCGGTGCCGGGCGAGCACGCGCCGGCGCCGCCAGTTTTTCAGCCAGCCCATGGTGTGCCGATACAATACACACATGGTTTCGGTCGTCCAGTTACATCCGCAGAACAGCGCCGCCGCGCTAGCGCCGCTCGCCGAAGGTCTGGCCGGCGAGGAGCGCGCGCTGCTCGCGCGCGCGCTCGAGTTCGCCGAGCCGCTGTACGCGGGGCAGGCGCTGTCCACCGGCGAGCCGGTGTGGCTGCACGCACTCGGCTTGGGCGCGAACCTCGCCGCCATCGGCGTCGACCCGGCGGCGCGCGCCGCCGGCGTGCTGTTCGCCGCGCCCAAGTACCTCGGCGGCAATGAGGCGCTCACCGAACGCTTCGGCGCCGAGGTCGCCGGACTTGCCGCGGGCGTGGAGAAGCTCTACCAGCTGCGCGTGCTGACGCGCGCGAGTACCACGCAGCAGTCCGAGACGCTGCGCAAGATGGTGCTCGGCATGGTCGAGGACGTGCGCGTGGTGCTGATCCGGCTGGCCAGCCGCACACAGACGCTGCGCTGGTTCGCGAAGCACCCGCTCGAGGAGCGGCACGCCTACGCGCGCGAGACGCTCGACATCTACGCGCCGCTGGCCAACCGCCTGGGCGTGTGGCAGCTGAAATGGGAGCTGGAGGACCTGTCGTTCCGCTTCCTCGAGCCCGAGGTGTACAAGCGCATCGCGAAGATGCTCGACGAGCGGCGCGTGGAGCGCGAGCAGTACATCGCCGACGCCATGGCGGCGCTGGCGCGCGAGCTGCAGGCGGCCGGCGTCAAGGGCGAGGTCAGCGGCCGGCCCAAGCACATCTACTCGATCTGGAACAAGATGCGCGTCAAGGGCCTGGACTTCGAGCAGCTGCACGACGTGCGCGCGCTGCGCGTCATCGTGCCCGAGGTCAAGGACTGCTACGCCGCGCTCGGCGCGGCGCACAACCTGTGGCAGCCGATTGCGCGCGAGTTCGACGACTACATCTCGCGGCCCAAGGACAACCTGTACCAGTCGCTGCACACGGCGGTGATCGGCCCCGGCGGCAAGACGCTGGAGGTGCAGATCCGCACCGAGGAGATGCACCGCCACGCCGAGCTCGGCGTCGCCGCGCACTGGCGCTACAAGGAGGTTGGACGATCGACGCGAGCGGACAGCGCCTTCGACGACAAGATCGCCTGGCTGCGCCAGCTGCTGGCGTGGCGCGACGAGGTCGCCGACAGCGGCACCTGGGCCGAGAAGACGCGGCGCGCCGCGCTCGACGACACCATCTACGCGGTGACGCCGCAGGGCAAGGTGGTGGACCTGCCCGCGGGCTCGACGCCCATCGACTTCGCCTACGCGCTGCACACCGACGTCGGGCACCGCTGCCGCGGCGCCAAGGTGGACGGGCACATCGTGCCGCTGGACACGCCGCTGAAGAGCGGGCAGCGCGTGGAGATCACCGTCGCCAAGGCCGGCGGGCCGTCGCGCGACTGGTTGAGCCCCGAGCGCGGATTCCTGAAAACCAGCCGCGCGCGCGCCAAGGTGCGCCACTGGTTCAACCTGCAGGAAGGCGGCCGGGAAGCGGAACCGGCGCCGAAACCGACACGGGTGCCGGCGCCAGCCGCGCCCGCCCCGCGCAAGCGCAAGGCCGCGGCGGCGGACAGCGGCATCCTGGTGGTGGGCATGGATCGCCTCCTCACGCAGCTCGCCAGGTGCTGCAAGCCGGTGCCGCCCGACCCGATCCGCGGCTTCGTCACGCGCGGGCGCGGCGTTTCCATCCATCGCCAGGACTGCGCCAGCCTCAAGCGCCTGGCGCAGACCGATGCCGCGCGCCTGATCGAGGCGCAGTGGGGCAAGTCGCCCGGTGCCTACAGCGTCGACATGGTGGTGACGGCGAGCGACCGGCCGGGGCTGCTGCGCGACGTGGGCGACGCGCTGGCGCGCGAGCGCATCAACGTCACAGCAGTGCGCACGCAAAGCCGCGACGAGCTGGCGTTCATGCGCTTTTCCTTCGACATCGGTGACCTGGCGCAGCTCAAGCGCGCCGTTGCCGTGGTGCGCGAGGTGGCGGGGGTGATCAGGGTTGCGCGGGGCTGAGTTTGCTGGTTACAGGCGGGGAAGCAACAACAGCAACCAGGCGATCCCAGTCGTGGCGAGGGCGAGCATGACCGCGGCGCTGCCATAGTCCTTGGCGCGCTTGGCGAGTGCATGATTTTCCAGCGATACGCGGTCGACTACAGCTTCGATGGCGGAGTTGAGCAGCTCGACCACCAGCACCATCAGCACCGTGCCGACGAGCAGCACGCGCTCGACGCCGTCCCCGCCCAGCCAAAACCCGAGCGGCACCAGCACGGCAGCAAGCAGCAGTTCCTGGCGAAAGGCGGCCTCGTGCCGCACGGCCGCGGCGAGGCCCTCGAGGGAATTGCGCGTCGCGTTGACCAGCCGCCGGAATCCGGTGGCGCCCTTGTGCGGCAGCGGCATCAGGACGGCGTCGCCAGCGTGAACAGCAGCTCTTCCTGCGCCGAGCGGCGCCGTCCGCGGCGCGGCTTGACGCGCGCGTAACCGCCCTCGGCGTCCATCGCCCAGGCCTGGCCGTTGTCGTCGAGGTAGGGCTGCAGGCCTTCGCGCACTACGCGGCGCTTGAGCGCCGGGTCGAGCACCGGGAAGCACAATTCGATGCGGCGGAAGAAGTTGCGCCCCATCCAGTCCGCGCTGGAGAGGTACACGTCCTCGGCGCCGGCGTTGAGGAAGTAGAACACGCGCGAGTGCTCGAGGAAGCGCCCAATCACCGAGCGCACGCGGATGTTCTCCGACAGCCCCTCGATGCCCGGCCTGAGCGCACACACGCCGCGCACGATGAGGTCGATCTTCACGCCGACCTGCGACGCCATGTAGAGCTCGTCGATCACCTGCGGGTCGAGCAGCGCGTTCATCTTGGCGAAGATGCGCGCCGGCTGACCCTCGCGCGCCAGGCGCGCCTCGTTCTGGATCGCGCCGACCATGCGCTTGTGCAGCGTGAACGGCGACTGCCAGATGTGCTTCATCTTCCCGGCGCGCCCCAGGCCGGTGAGCTGCTTGAACACCTCGGCGACGTCGGCGCACAGCTCTTCGTTCGCCGTGAGCAGGCCGAAATCCGTGTACAGGCGCGCGGTGCGCGGGTGGTAGTTGCCGGTGGCCAGATGCACGTAGCGCCGCAACACCTTGCCGGAATCCGTGTCTTCGCGGCGCACGATCAGCGCCATCTTGGCGTGCGTCTTGTGGCCGACCACGCCGTAGACCACGTGCGCGCCGACTTCCTCCAGCCGCGCCGCCCAGTTGAGGTTCGCTTCTTCGTCGAAGCGCGCCATCAGCTCCACCACCACGGTGACTTCCTTGCCGCGGCGCGCCGCATCCACCAGGATTTCCATCAGCTCGGAGTCGGTGCCGGTGCGATATACCGTCTGCTTGATGGCGATCACGTTCGGGTCGGCCGCCGTGGTGCGGATGAAGTCGATCACCGGCAGGAACGACTGGTAGGGGTGGTGCAGCAGGATGTCCTGCTTCTTCAGCAGCTCGAACAGGTCGCTGCGCGCCTCCAGCGGCGCCGGCAGCCCGGGCTGGAACGGCGGGAACTTGAGGTCGGGCCGGTCCACCCGGTCGGGTACCTCGCGCAGCCGGTACAGGTTGACCGGGCCTTCGACGCGGTACAGGTCCTCGTCGCGCAGGCCGAACTGCTGCAGCAGGAAGTCGACCATCGGCTGCGAACAGTTGTCGGCCACCTCCAGCCGCACCGCGTCGCCGAAATGGCGATGCAGCAGTTCGCCCTGCAGGGCGGTGTGCAGGTTCTTGATCTCCTCCTCGTCCACGAACAGGTCGGAGTTGCGCGTCACGCGGAATTGGTAGCAGCCCAGCACCTTCATCCCGGCGAACAGCTCCTCGAGGTGCGCGTGCAGGATCGAGGACAGGAACACGAAGGAGAAATTCGCGCCGCCGATGTCGGGGGGCAGGCGGATGACGCGCGGCAGGGCGCGCGGGGCCTGCACGATCGCCGCGCCCGAGCTGCGCCCGAAGGCGTCGCGGCCGACCAGCTCGACGGCGAGGTTGAGGCTCTTGTTGAGCACTTTGGGGAACGGGTGCGCCGGGTCGAGCCCGATCGGCGTCAGCACCGGCAGCAGTTCGCGAAAGAAGTAGTCGCGGATCCACTGCTTCTGCGCCGCGCTCCACTGCTCGCGCCGCGGGAACACGATGCCTGCCTCAGCCAGCGCCGGCAGCACCACCTCGTTGAGCAGCCGGTACTGCTCGGCGACGATGGCGCGCGCCTCCCGGCCCACGGCCTCGAACACCTCCAGCGGCCCCTTGCCGTCGGGGCCGGGCTCGGGCAGGTGGAGCTTGATCTGCTCCTTGAGACCGGCGACGCGGATCTCGAAAAACTCGTCGAGGTTGCCCGACACGATGGTGAGGAAGCGCAACCGCTCCAGCAGCGGCACCGAGTCGTCCGCCGCCTGCGCGAGCACGCGCCGGTTGAACTCGAGGATGCCGAGTTCACGGTTGAGGAAATGCGCGGCGGGCAGGTCTCTTTTCATCGCGGGGGACCGCAGGGATGCGGTTCGCGGGAAACAGGATTTTACGCCTTCCCGGTGGCGCCAAGGTTACTGTTGCAGCAGCGGAATCGAACGCCAGGTCGGGGCTTGAGCTAGAGTAGGTCCGTATGCCGCGCCCGGACACGCTCGCCGCCGTCGACCTCGGCTCGAACAGTTTCCACCTGCAGATCGGCCGCGCGGTGGACGGCCAGATCTACCCCCTCGACTCGCTGCGCGAGGTGGTGCGCATCGGCGCCGGCCTCACTGCGGACAAGCGCATCGACCGCGCCACGCAGGCGCGCGCGCTCGAGGCGCTGCGCAAGTTCGGCGAGCGCCTGCGCGGCTTCCCGCGCCAGGCGGTGCGCGCGGTGGGCACCAACACGCTGCGCGTGGCGAAGAACGCGCCGCAGTTCCTGCGCGAAGCGCGGCAGGAGCTCGGCTTCCCGATCGAGGTGATCGCCGGCCGCGAGGAAGCGCGCCTGATCTACCTGGGCGTGGCGCACTCGATGCCGCCGGCGCAGCACCACCGGCTGGTGGTGGACATCGGCGGCGGCTCGACCGAGTTCATCATCGGCGAGGGACTGGAGCCGCAACTCACGGAGTCGCTCTACATGGGCTGTGTGAGCTACAGCCTGAAATTCTTTCCCGAGGGCAATGTCGAGAAATCCAGGCTCAAGGCGGCGGAACTCGCCGCGCGCCAGGAAGTCGCGGGCATCGCGCGCGCGTACCGCGCCGCAGGCTGGCAGGAGGCAGTGGGCTCCTCGGGCACCGCGCGCTCCATCGAGAACATCCTGCGGGAGAACGGCTACGCCGAGCAGGGCATCACGCGCGAAGGGCTGGAGCGGCTCAGGAGCCTTCTCCTCAAGCAGGAGCGCGCCGACCCCGGGCGTATCGCCGGGCTGCGGCCGAACCGCGCGCCGGTGCTGCCCGGCGGCCTCGCCATCATGAACGCGGTATTCGACGAGTTGGGCCTGGAGGCGATGGCGGTGTCCGAGGGCGCCCTTCGCCACGGCGTGCTCTACGACCTGCTCGGCCGCGTGCAGCACCGCGACATGCGCGCGGCGACAGTGGCGCAGTTCGTGCGCCGCTACCACGTGGAAGCGGCGCAGGCCGAGCGCGTGCGGCGCCTCGCGCTGACGATCTACGACGCCCTGGCGCCGGGCCGGGAGCGCGAGGACGACGCCGACCGGCTGATGCTCGACTGGGCGGCGAGCCTCGCCGAGATCGGCCTGTCGATCGAACACGCGCAGTACCATAAGCATTCCGCCTACGTGCTGCGAAACGCCGACATGCCCGGGTTTTCGCGCATGGAGCAGCAGCGCCTGGCGAGGATCGTGCTGGCGCACCGCGGCAAGCTCGGCAAGATGCACGACGCCGGCCTCGAGGGCGCCGACTGGCCGCTGGTGTTCGCGCTGCGGCTCGCCTCGCTCATCCTGCGCAGCCGCATCGACGTCAAGCTGCCGCTGTTGCGCGTGGCGGGCGACGCCGGCGGCTTCGAGATCGAGCTGGCGCAGTCCTGGCTGGACGAGAACCCTCTCTCGGCGGCCGCCCTGGAGGACGAGGCAGCGCACTGGAAGACCGTCGGCATGAAGCTCGCCGTGAGCGGGCTCTCCGATAAGAAGGTGTCGGTGCTCAGCCGCGGCTAAATCAAATCCGGCGCGACCACGGCCCGCACCACCACCTGCGTCTCGTCGTTGCGCACGCGGTTGGTGAGCCACCACAGCCCACCTTTCTTGATCGTGCCGTCGCCCGCGGCGCCGGACACCAGGTGCAGCGCGGCGCGGCCCAGGTCGGGCTGGTGGCCGACCACGACCACGGAAGACTTGCGCTGCGGCCATTCGGCGGCCTCGAGGATGGCTTGCACCGAGGCGCCCGGGGCGAGCTGGTCGACGGTACTGAACGGGACGCCCAGCGCCTGCGCGGTCTCCTGCGCCCGCCGGGCCGGACTGGCGATCACCACGAACTTTGCCGGCAGGCGCTGCAGCAGCCACTCGGCGACGCGCGCGGCGTGCTTGTGGCCCCGCGGCGTGAGGCGGCGCTCGAGGTCGGGCGGGCCGTCCTCAGCCTCGGCATGGCGCCAGAGAATCAGATCCATGAGTGTATGAGCGTTCGACAGCCGATGATGTTCCGCGGATGTGACGCTTCAGTTAAAATTCCGCTCCTCGTTCCTTTAGGCGCGTAGCTCAGCTGGTTAGAGCACTACCTTGACATGGTAGGGGTCGTTGGTTCGAGTCCAATCGCGCCTACCAAAAACTTGCCCAAAATCAAGCTCCCTGACGGCTCGGTGAAGACCTTCCCGGGCCCGGTTAGCGTCGCCGAGGTGGCGCAGTCCATCGGCGCCGGCCTGGCGCGCGCCGCGCTTGCCGGGAAGGTCAACGGCAAGCTGGTCGATACCAGTTACCGCATCGAGGGCGACACCGATCTTGCCATCGTGACCGAGCGCGACCCCGAGGGCGTCGAGATCCTGCGCCATTCCACGGCGCACCTGCTGGCGCACGCGGTGAAGGAGCTGTTCCCCGAGGCCCAGGTGACCATCGGCCCGGTGATCGACAACGGCTTTTACTACGATTTTTCTTACAAGAGACCCTTCACGCCCGAAGACCTCGCGGCCATCGAGAAGCGCATGGCCGAGATTGCGAAGCGGGACCTTAAGGTGGAACGATCGGTGATGCCGCGCGATGCTGCAGTTGCCAAATTTGCTCTGCTCGGAGAAATCTACAAAGCAGAAATCATCAAGTCCATACCGGCAGACCAAGAAATATCACTTTACTCCCAAGGCGACTTCACGGACCTGTGCCGCGGTCCGCACGTGCCCTCGACCGGCAAACTCAAGGTGTTCAAGCTGATGCGCGTGGCCGGCGCCTACTGGCGCGGCGATTCCAAGAACGAGATGCTGCAGCGCATCTACGGCACCGCGTGGGCGAAGAAGGAAGAGCAGGACGCCTACCTGAAGATGCTGGAGGAGGCCGAGAAGCGGGACCACCGGCGCCTCGGCACCCAGCTGGACCTTTTCCACATGCAGGAAGAGGCGCCGGGGCTCGTGTTCTGGCACCCGAAGGGCTGGGTCCTGTGGCAGTGCGTCGAGCAGTACATGCGGCGGGTCTACCGCGACAACGGCTACCAGGAAGTGCGCGCGCCGCAGATCCTCGACGTCAGCCTCTGGAAGCGCACCGGTCACTGGGACAATTTCCGCGAGAACATGTTCTTCACCGAGTCGGAGAAGCGCGCATACGCGGTGAAGCCGATGAACTGCCCGGGCCACATCCTGATCTACAACAAGGGCATCCGCAGCTACCGCGATCTGCCGCTGCGCTACGGCGAGTTTGGCTCCTGCCATCGCAACGAGCCTTCGGGCGCGCTGCACGGCCTGATGCGGGTGCGCGGTTTCGTGCAGGACGACGGCCACATCTTCTGCACCGAGGAACAAGTTCTCGACGAATGTGTGAAGTTCACCACGTTGCTGCAACGCGTTTATCGCGATTTTGGCTTTGCCGACGTCATCTACAGGATCGCCACCCGGCCAGCCAAGCGAATTGGTTCCGACGAGGCCTGGGACAAGGCAGAGAAGGCCTTGCTGACTGCCTTGGAAAAATCAAAACTTGCGTTCTTGATGGCGCCGGGCGAAGGCGCCTTCTACGGGCCGAAAATCGAGTACTCGCTGAAAGACGGCATCGGCCGCGTCTGGCAGTGCGGCACGATGCAGGTGGACTTCAGCATGCCGGGGCTGCTCGGCGCCGAGTACGTCGGGGAAGACAACGCCCGGCACGTGCCGGTGATGCTCCACCGGGCGATCGTCGGCTCGATGGAGCGCTTCCTCGGCATCCTGATCGAGCATTTCGGCGGCGCGTTCCCGCTGTGGCTCTCGCCCGAGCAGGTCGTGGTAATGAACATCTCCGAGCACCAGGCGGACTACGCGAAATCGGTTGCGGAGGCCCTGCGCAAGGCCGGTTTCCGCGCCTTCGAAGATTTGCGAAACGAGAAAATTTCCTATAAGATTCGCGAACATAGCTTGCAAAAGCTCCCCTACCAGCTGGTGGTGGGAGACAAGGAAAAGCAGGCTGGAACGGTGGCCGTGCGCACGCGCGGCGGTGAGGATCTCGGCGCCATGGCGCTGGATGCCTTCACCGCACGCCTTCGAAACGAGGCGGGCGCGTAGGCAGCACGGCCGGTTTTTTTGACGAGCAGAGGAGCTGTCACCCATCGCACTCGAAAGATCGCAGCGCATCAACGGGGAGATCACCGCGCCACAGGTGCGGCTGGTCGGTGAGCAGGGAGAGCAGCTCGGCATTGTGGCGGTCGCCGACGCGGTGCGCCTGGCCGAGGAGCAGAACGTGGACCTGGTGGAGATCGCGCCGCTCGCGGTGCCGCCGGTCTGCAAGCTGATGGACTACGGCAAGTTCCGCTACCGCGAACAGAAAAAAGCGCACGAGGCCAAGCTCAAGCAGAAGCAGATCCAGGTCAAGGAGATCAAGTTCCGCCCCGGCACCGACGAGGGCGACTACAAGATCAAGCTCGGCAAGCTGATCCAGTTCCTGGAGGAGGGCGACAAGGCGAAAGTGACGCTGCGCTTCCGCGGGCGGGAGATGGCGCACCAGGAGTTCGGCGTGAGGCTGTTGGAGCGCGTGAAGGCGGATCTGGAGGCCGTCGGTCTGGTGGAGCAGTTCCCCAAGCTCGAGGGCAGGCAGATGGTGATGGTGCTGGCGCCGAAGAAGAAGGGCGTGCCGCCCAAGGCGAAGCCGAAGGCAGCGAAGGAGCCGAAGGAAGCGAAGGAGCCGAAGGAACCGAAGGCAAAGAAAGAAGCAGCAGCAAAACCCGCCGCAGCGACATAGCGGTCGCAGCGAGCACAAGTGATGTCCGAGGCTTCAAGCGCCCGCATGGCGGGCCGCCCGGCGTCAGGCCAAAAAAGAAGGAGCAGTCCCGTGCCCAAAGCAAAGAGCAAGAAGTCCGCCGCGAAGAGATTCAAGATCCGCTCTTCCGGCAGCATCAAGCGCTCGCATGCGTACATGCGCCACATCCTCACCAAGAAGTCCACCAAGAGGAAGCGCCACCTGCGCGGCACCACCGAGGTGCACGCCACCAACAAACGGGCAGTGCGCGCCATGCTGCCTTACTCCTCGTAAGGGGGCGCCATGCCAAGAGTCAAACGCGGAGTCACGGCGCGCGCGCGCCACAAGAAGGTCCTCAAGCAGGCGAAGGGCTTCCGCGGCCGTCGGGGCAACGTGTACCGGGTGGCCAAGGAAGCGGTGATGAAGGCGGGGCAGTACGCCTACCGCGACCGCCGCAACCGCAAGCGCAGCTTCCGCGCGCTGTGGATCGCGCGCATCAACGCCGCCGTGCGCGAGCTGGGGATGAGCTATTCCACGTTCATGGCCGGCCTGAAACGCGCCAACATCGAGATCGACCGCAAGGTGCTCGCCGATCTGGCGGTGCTGGACAAGCCTGCGTTCGCCAAGATCGCCAGCCAGGTCAAGTCCAGTCTCGCTCACTAATTGCAGGACCTCGACGGCACCGTCGCGCGGGCGCTCGCCGACTTCGCCGCGGCGGGCGATCCTGCTGCGCTGGAGAACGCCAAAGCGCGCTATCTCGGGAAGGCGGGAGAGCTTTCCGGTTTTCGTCCTTCCCAGGGTACTCCCGAGGAGAGGAAAGCCGCCGGGGCCGCTTACAACTCCGCTAAGCAGCGCATAGAGTCCGCGCTCGAAGCGCGGCGTGCGCAGCTTGCCGACGCGAAGCTCGCGGCGCGCCTCGCCGAAGAGGCGCTCGACGTGACGCTGCCCGCGCGCGGCCGCGGCCGCGGCGGCATCCACCCCATCATCCGTACCTGGCAGAGGATCGAGCAGATCTTCGGCTCCATCGGCTTCGACGTCGCCGACGGCCCGG
>JBGQFF010000025.1:0-27695 GCA_041496745.1 Gammaproteobacteria bacterium | reverse complement strand
GGCGACGGCCTGCGCGACGCGCTCGACCCGCGGCACAAGTAAGGAAAACACTCCCACCCGCCGCGCGCGCTTCTCAATCGCCTTGCGCGAACACCCGCTCGAGACCCTCCATGTCCGCGATGGAGACCTGCTTCTGCTGTATGTCGATCAGCCCGTCCTTGTGAAACGTCGAGAACACCCGGCTCACCGTTTCAAGCTTGAGGCCGAGGTAGCTCCCGATCTCGTCACGGGTCATGCGCAGCAGGAAATCGGACCGTGAATAGCCGCGGCGCAGGTAGCGCTTGGACAGATTGAGGAGAAACGCGGCCATCCGCTGCCTGGCGCTCATCGAGCCAAGCAGCAGCATGACGCCGTGGCCGCGCACGATTTCGCGCGCGAGCACGGAGTGCAGCCCGCGTTGCAACGAAGGCAGGTCCTGCGCCACCTCCTTGAACAGCAAGTACGGCATCGCGCAAACGTAGCTATCTTCGAGCGCCGTGGCGCTGTTCATGTAATGGCCGCCGCCCAGTCCGTCCAAGCCAAGAGGTTCCCCGCCCATGAAGAACCCGGTGACTTGCTCACGCCCTGCGCTGTCGGCAATGCTCGTCTTGAAGAAGCCCCCGCGAATGGCATAAATGCAGGTGAACCTGTCACCTGCATTGAACAGGCGTTCACCGCGCCTTACTCGGCGACGCGCGTAGACGATGTTCTCGACCTGCTCGAGATCTTCGGCCGGCACGCACCCGGAAAGGCAGGTTTCGCGAAGATTGCATTTCGCGCAGGTGATTTCGCCTGTGCGCGCGCCGGTGAGCGGCTCGCGCTGCTTCCAGAGGACCGTCTCAGCCCGCCCCGCCTGTGCGTCTGCATTCATGCCAAACTCTCCTGCGGTCGATTCCTCAAGGATTGCGGCAGCCCCCCAGACCGTTTACAGTCAGCCGGCCGGCCCTACCGTGCGCTAGCGCACATAGAAAGTTCAGGGCGTCGGCAATTGGTACGCAGAGGGACATAGCGGCATTGCGCTATCTCATTGAAATAGGCAAAAAAATGCAGGCGCGTCTCGCCGTGGCAGTCCTGATCCTTTGCCACGCCGGGTTTTTTCCGGGTTTCGCCGCGGCGCAGTCGCCGCATACCCATCAGCACTCCTTCAGCGACGCCGAGAAATGGGCACACGTCTTAGCGGAGATGCAGGCCGCCGGCCACGCGCTGGCCGCTGAGCATCGGTTCCTCCCCCACCAGTATTTCCTCGTCTTCCGGCCCGCCTCTTAGCCGCGTGCGCGCCGAAGCGGAATCCGGCTATGCCTGGCTGAGGCTCGCCGCCTCGCTCGCGCTGATGACGCTGGGCGCGGCGGGCATGTACACCGTGACCGTAGCGCTGCCGCCGGTGCAGGCCGAGTTCGGCGTGGGTCGCTCGGACGCTTCGCTGCCCTACACACTGACCATGATCGGCTTCGGCCTGGGCGGCATCCTCATGGGCAAGCTCTCCGACCGCTTCGGTGTCATCGTGCCCGTGCTGATCGGTACGTTCTGCCTTGGCCTCGGTTTCGTCGCCGCGGGCTTCGCCGGCAGTCTTTGGCAGTTCGCACTGGCGCAGGGCCTGCTGATCGGTCTTCTCGGCAGTTCCGCGACCTTCGCGCCGCTGGTCGCCGACACTTCGCTCTGGTTCAACCGCCGCCGCGGCATCGCGGTGGCGATCTGCGCCAGCGGCAACTATCTCGGCGGGGCGCTGTGGCCGCCCGTGGTGCAGCACTTCTTCGACAGCGTGGGGTGGCGCCAGACCTACATCGGCGTGGGCGTGTTCTGCATCGCCGCGATGCTGCCGCTGACGCTGGTTTTACGGCGCCGTCCGCCGGCGCTCGCTCCTGCCGCGCCGGGAGCTGCCGCATCGGGCGCGCCGCGCGACCTGGGCCTCCCGCCGGCGCTGCTGCTCGGCCTGCTGTGCACCGCCGGCGTGGCCTGTTGCGTGGCCATGTCCATGCCCCAGGTGCACATCGTCGCCCTGTGCGGCGACCTCGGCTTCGCCGCGGCGCGCGGCGCCGAGATGCTGTCGCTGATGCTCGGCTTCGGCATCGTCAGCCGCCTCGCCTCGGGATGGATCTGCGACCGCATCGGCGGCCTGCGCACGCTGCTGCTCGGCTCCACACTGCAGGCCGTGGCGCTGGCGCTGTTCCTGCCCGCCGAAGGATTGACCTCGCTGTACCTCGCCTCCGCGCTGTTCGGCCTGTTCCAGGGCGGCATCGTGCCCTCGTACGCCATCATCGTGCGCGAGTACTTCGATCCCAAAGTCGCCGGAACTACGGTCAGCATGGTGCTGACCTCGACCCTGTTCGGCATGGCCCTGGGCGGCTGGATGTCGGGTGTGATCTTCGATCTCACGGGCTCGTACCGCGCGGCGTTCATCAACGGCATCGCCTGGAATCTCCTCAACATGGGGATCGCCGCGGCGCTACTGCTGCGCGCCCGAAAGCGGCTATAGTCGGGCAAGCCATGGACCTGAGCGAAAAACGGCTGCTGAACATCCTCTGAACGGAGAATCGAATGGACAAGCGTGGCCACAAGGAACGGTTCGATGCGGGATTGAAGACGCGGCGCGAGGTGCTGGGCGCCGAGTACGTGGACAAGGCGATGGCCGCGTCCGACGACTTCAACAAGCCCTTCGTCGACCTGCTCAACACCTACTGCTGGAACGACATCTGGAACCGGCCGGGCCTGGAGCGCAAGACGCGCTCGATGCTCAACCTGGCGATGCTCTCGGCGCTGGGCAAGGAGCACGAGTTGAAGCTGCACATCAACGGCGCGCTGAATAACGGCCTGAGCAAGGAACAGATCCGGGAAGTGTTCCTCCAGGTGGCGATCTACTGCGGCGTGCCCGCCGCGGTGGTGAGCTTCCGCTGCGCCAAGGAAGTCTTCAAGGAGCGCGGCGCCTAGGCGGCGTCGCGCGCTCGCTCGCCGAAAACGCGTTCCATCTCGCGGCGCAGCTTCACCGCGCTCACGTTCGCGTCCACGGCGACGTCGCTCCACCTGACCGGCTGGCCGGCGGCGACCGGCTTCAACACTTTCCAGCCGTGCGCGAGGCCCAGCGGCAGGCAGCCTTGCGCGAGCGAATCCTGCGCCGGCATCAGCCTCCCGACCACCGTGTAGCCGCCTTCGCCGTCGAGCAGCTCGCCGGGCTTCAGCGCGCGCTTGGCCGTCGCCACGGCATCGGCGCGGAATCCGGTGGCGCAGCCCGTAGGCTCGCCGCGCAGCCCCACTGAAGCGATGGAAATCCCCACCTCCAGCCCGATCAGGTGCCAGCGCTTGTAGAGGCAGGCGTAGCGACCGCTGTCGTCGGTCTTCACGCCGTACTCGGCGAAGCAGCGGCGGATGTATTCGCTCTCGCCCTCGAAGGCGACCCATACGCCGAAGCGGATGTCGTAGGCAATCGGCGTGCCGTCGGGCTGCAGCGAGGACACCACTTCCACCTGCCCCTTGTGGTGCAGCACGCCGCCCTCTTCGCGCGGGCGCATCAGGTTCGGGATCTGGTCCACGCTGCCCGCGGGATACGTCAACCCGCCCGGCGCAGGCGTAAGGCCGGTAGCGTTGCACACCGCGCTCGTCTCGATCGCGGGCTTCGAGCCGTCGAGAAAGGAGTTGAACATCTTCGGGTTGAGCCCGCCGATCTTCGCCTGCTCCGGCGTCAGTCCGTAATAGCCCCACACGGTCTCCGGCGTGGACTGCGCGTAGTGCGGCGACCACTTGTGCCCGCGCCCCGCCGCCACCACCGGGAAGCCGGCCGCGCGCGCCCAATCCACGAGGTCGCAGATGAGCGCCGGCTGGTCGCCGTAGGCGAGGCTGTAAATCACGCCCGCCTCGGCCGCCCTGGTCGCCAGCATCGGCCCGCAGTAGGCGTCGGCTTCCACCGTCACCATCACCACGTGCTTGCCGTTGCGAAAGGCCTCGAGCGCATGATCGACGGCGGCGATCGGATTGCCGGTCGCCTCGATGACGATGTCGATCGCCGGGTGCTGCACCAGCGCGCGCCAGTCCTCGCCGACGTGCGTGCGCCGCTCCTTCAGGGCGGCGTCGAGCGAAGCTGCCCCGTATTGCGCCGCGGTCCAGCCCGTGCGCTCGAGGTTCGCCTTGGCGCTCGCGGGGTTCAGGTCCGCGATGCCGACCAGGTGCACGCCAGGGGTGCGTGGCACCTGCGCGAGGTACATCGCGGCGAACTTGCCGGCGCCGATGATGCCGATGCGCAGCGGCCTGCCCTCGGCCTCTCGCTGCTGCAGCTTGGCGTAGAGGTTCATGTGAGTCTCATTGAAATAGTATAAGCCCGTGCAAGCCGATTCCGTCCGCACCATCCTGTATGCGCTCGGCGCGAACCTGGCGATCGCGGCCGCCAAGACCGCGGCCGCGATCTTCACCGGCTCGAGTTCGATGCTGGCCGAAGCGGTCCACTCCTACGCCGACAGCGGCAACCAGGTTCTGCTGCTGTGGGGCCTGAGGCAGGCGAAGCGCCCGCCCTCGCCGGACTACCCGCTCGGCTGGGGCAAGGCGGTGTTCTTCTGGTCGTTCATCGTCGCCCTGGTGCTGTTCTCCCTGGGCGGGCTGTTCTCCCTGGTCGAAGGCTGGCACAAGCTGCGCGACACCGAGGGCCTCAGCTATCCCTGGGTGGCGGTCGGCATATTGGTGTTCGCCATCGGCGCCGAGGCCGTTTCGCTGCGCGCATGCCTGCACGAAGTCGCCAAGGTGCGGCGCGGCCGCAGCCTCTGGCAATGGTTCCGCCAGAGCCGGCAGAGCGAGCTGGTGGTGATCCTCGGCGAGGACCTGGCCGCCCTGCTCGGCCTGGCGCTCGCCCTCGCGGCGATCCTGATAACGATCGTTTCCGGAAATCCCGTCTGGGACGCCCTGGGCTCCATGGCCATCGGGGTCGTGCTGGTCCTGGTGGCGATCGGCATCGCAGTCGAGATCAAGGGGTTGCTCATCGGCCAGAGCGCGGATCCGGATACCGAAGCGCGGCTGCGGGAGTTCCTGGAAAAGCGCGACGGCGTCGAGAAAATCTACACGCTGCTGACCCTGCAGCTCGGCGGGACGCTGATGGTGGCGGTGAAGGTGAAAATGAGCGCGGCGAGCGCCGCGGATCTGGTCGCCTCAATCAATCAGGCCGAAGCCGCGATGCGCGCCGAGTTTCCGGAAATTCAGTGGCTGTTCTTCGAGCCCGACGTCGACGACTAGAAAATCGGGCTCTGACCCCGATTTTATTTCTTCTTTTCGACGATCTGGAAGAACACCTCGTCGGCCTTGATCATGCCCAGCTCGTAGCGCGCGCGCTCTTCGAGCGCGTCCAGCCCCTGCTTGAGGTCGCGCACTTCGGCTTCCAGCGCCTGGTTCCTCACTTGCAGCTGCTCGCTCCTGCCGCGCTGCGCGTCGAGCTGCCGGTCCACTTCCCACACGTGCAACCAGCCGCCCTTCCCCAACCACAAGGGATACTGGACCAGGACGATCAGCGCGCCGAGGATGGCGGCCAGGGTCTTCACGTCAGCGCAGCCGGGAGTAGACCTCCCGGCCCGGATAGCTCACCGAGTCGCCCAGGTCTTCCTCGATGCGCAGCAGCTGGTTGTACTTGGCGACGCGGTCCGAGCGCGACAGGGACCCGGTCTTGATCTGCAGCGCGTTGGTGCCCACCGCGATGTCGGCGATGGTAGTGTCCTCGGTCTCGCCCGAGCGGTGCGAGACCACCGCCCCGTAGCCCGAGCGCTTGGCGAGCTCGATGGCGGCGAAAGTCTCCGTCAGCGTGCCGATCTGGTTGACCTTCACCAGGATCGCGTTGGCCACGCCCTGGCGCACGCCTTCGCGCAGCAGGCGCGTGCTGGTGACGAAAACGTCGTCGCCCACCAGCTGCAGCTTCTTTCCCAGGCGCCCGGTCAGCAGCTTCCAGCCCTCCCAGTCGTTCTCCGCCATGCCGTCCTCGATCGAGACGATCGGGTAGCGATCGGCGAGGTTCGCCAGGTAGTCGGCGAAACCGGCCGCGTTCAGCTTGAGCCCTTCGGACTCGAGCACGTAGTGGCCGTCCTTGTAGAACTCGGAACTGGCGCAATCGAGGGCCAGCACCACGTCCTGGCCCGCAGCATAGCCCGCCTTGTCGACCGCCTGCAGGATCAGCTCGATGGCCGCCGCATGGTTGGGCAGGTCGGGCGCAAAGCCACCTTCGTCGCCCACCGTAGTGGACATGCCCCTGCCGTCGATCAGCTTCTTGAGCGCCTGGAACACTTCCACACCGCAGCGCAGCGCCTCGCGGAAGGACTGGGCGCCCAACGGCACGATCATCAGCTCCTGCAGGTCGAGGCTGTTGTTGGCGTGCACGCCGCCGTTGATCACGTTCATCATCGGCACCGGCATCTGCATCGGCCCCGAGCCGCCGAAATAGCGGTACAGGGGCAGCCCGGCCTCTTCCGCTGCGCCCTTGGCCACCGCCATCGATACCGCCAGCAGCGCGTTGGCCCCGAGGCGCGACTTGTTTTCGGTGCCGTCGAGCTCGATCAGCGTCTTGTCGATGAAAGCCTGCTCGGAAGCGTCCAGTCCCGCGATGGCCTCCGAAATCTCGGTATTGACATGCTCGACCGCGCGCAGCACGCCCTTGCCGCCGTAGCGCTTGGCGTCGCCGTCGCGCAGCTCGATCGCCTCGCGGCTGCCGGTGGAGGCGCCGGAAGGCACCGCGGCGCGGCCCATCGAGCCGGATTCGAGCAGCACGTCGGCCTCGATGGTGGGATTGCCGCGCGAGTCGAGGATCTCGCGCGCGACGACGTCGACGATGGAACTCATGAGCTGGTCACCTTCGTTTCCGCAAATACGTTTCTTTTCACGGCCGCATCGAGCGCGTGCAGGGTCTCGAGCAGCTCCGGCATCAGCGCGAGCGGCCAGGAGTTCGGGCCGTCGCACAGCGCTTCGTCCGGCTTCGGGTGCGTCTCCATGAACACGCCCGCCACGCCCGCAGCGACCGCCGCACGCGCGAGCACCGGGATGAACTCGCGCTGACCGCCGCTCGAGCTTCCCTGCCCGCCCGGCAACTGCACCGAGTGGGAAGCGTCAAATACCACCGGGCATCCGGTCGCACGCATGGCGGCGAGGCTGCGCATGTCCACCACCAGGTTGTTGTAGCCAAAACTGAAGCCGCGCTCGCACACGAGGAGTTGCTGGTTGCCGGTGCTGCGCGCCTTCTCCACCACGTTGCCCATCTCCCAGGGCGAGAGGAATTGCCCCTTCTTGATGTTCACCGGCTTGCCCTGCTGCGCCACGCTGCGGACAAAGTTCGTCTGGCGGCAGAGGAACGCAGGCGTCTGCAGCACGTCCACCACCGCGGCGACCTCGCCGAGCGGGGTGTCCTCATGCACGTCGGTGAGCACCGGCACGCCGATCTGCTTCTTCACCGCCGCGAGGATGCGCAGCCCCCCCGCAATGCCGGGGCCGCGGTAGCTCGCGCCCGAACTGCGGTTCGCCTTGTCGAAGGAGCCCTTGAAGATGTACGGCATCCCCAGGCGCTCCGTCGCCTCGCGCAGGCGGCCTGCCACGTCGAGGCAGAGCTGCTCGCTCTCGAGGGTATCCGGCCCGGCAATAAGGAACAACGCCTTGTCCAGGCCGACCTCGAATCCGCAAAGCTTCATGCCGCGACGACCGAAAGCGACCCTCCGGGCGAGGAGCGCACCTTGGTGCGCCGCTCCAGCGCCGCCTGCACGAACGCCTTGAACAGCGGGTGCCCGGCGCGCGGCGTGGAGGTGAACTCCGGGTGGAACTGCACGCCGAAGAAAAACGGGTGCGCGGGCAGCTCCATCATCTCGGGCAGGCGCTCGCTCGGCGTGCGCGCCGACACCCTGTAGCCCTTGGCTTCCAGCAGCGGCAGGTAGACGTTGTTCACCTCGTAGCGGTGGCGATGGCGCTCGTTCACCTCGGCGCCGTAGATCTTTGCCGCCAGCGTACCCGGCTCCACCGGCACTTTCTGCGCGCCCAGGCGCATGGTGCCCCCGAAATCGGACTGCTCGCTGCGCCGCTCGATGCGGCCGGTGCGGTCGAGCCACTCGGTGATCAAGGCCACCACAGGGTGCGGCGTGTCGGGATCGAACTCGGTGCTGTTGGCGCCCGAGAGGCCCACGACGTTGCGCGCGAACTCGATGGTCGCGAGCTGCATGCCGAGGCAGATGCCGAGGTAGGGAATGCCGTTCTCGCGCGCATGGCGAATGGCGCTGATCTTGCCCTCGGTGCCGCGCTTGCCGAAGCCGCCCGGCACCAGGATGGCGTCCATCTTCTCCAGCATCGCCGTGCCGCTGCGCTCGACCTCCTCCGCATCCACATAGTGGATCTTGACGCGGCTGCGCGTGTGGATGCCGGCGTGCACCAGCGCTTCGTTGAGCGACTTGTAGGAATCCTGCAGGTCCACATACTTGCCGACGAAGGCGATGTCCGCCTCGTGCTCCGGGTGCTCGAGCGCGTACACCAGCCTGCTCCACGCCGACAGGTTGGCGGCGTGCGCCAGAATCTGCAATTTATGACACACAATTTCGTCGAGCATCTGGTCGTGCAACATCATCGGGATCTTGTAGATCGAATCCACGTCCCAGGCCGAGATAACGGCCTCCTTTTGCACGTTGCAGAACAGCGCGATCTTGCGCCGCTCTTCGTCGGGCAGCGGCCGGTCGGTGCGGCACAGCAGCACGTCGGCCTGGATGCCGATCTCGCGCAGCTCCTTCACCGAGTGCTGCGTCGGCTTGGTCTTGATCTCGCCGGCGCTGGCGATGTAGGGCACCAGCGTGAGATGGACGTAGCAGACGTTGTTGCGCCCGAGCTCCAGGCCCATCTGGCGGATGGCCTCGAGGAACGGCAGCGACTCGATGTCGCCGACCGTGCCGCCGACTTCGATGATCGCCACCTCGGCGTCGCCGGTGCCCTTCCTGATGAAAGCCTTGATCTCGTCGGTGATGTGCGGGATCACCTGCACCGTGCCGCCCAGGTAGTCGCCGCGGCGCTCCTTCTTGATCACCGACTCGTAGATCTGGCCGGCGGTGAAGTTGTTGGCGCGGCGCATCCTCGAGCTCTGGAAACGCTCGTAGTGGCCGAGGTCCAGGTCGGTCTCCGCGCCGTCCTCCGTGACGAAAACCTCCCCGTGCTGAAACGGGCTCATGGTGCCCGGATCGACGTTGATGTACGGGTCCAGCTTGATGTTGGTGACGCGGATGCCGCGCGATTCGAGGATCGCAGCGAGGGAGGCGGCGGCGATGCCTTTCCCCAGAGAGGAAACTACACCACCGGTTACAAATACATACTTAGTCATTTACCCACGGCGTGTAGGGATGAAGGAGTCTACAGGAACTCCCCCGCCCCTACAAATCGGCAAGTTCCCGCCGATCCTTGAAGTGTTCCAGCGCCTCGGGATTGGCAAGCGCCTCGAGGTTGTTCACCTGTCGCCCGTGCACGACGTCGCGCACCGCGAGCTCGACGATCTTGCCGCTCTTGGTGCGCGGGATGTCGCTCACCTGCAGGATCTTCGCCGGCACGTGGCGCGGCGTCGTGTTGTCGCGGATGCGCTTCTTGATCCGGTTGGCAAGGCCCTCGTCGAGCTGCAAACCCTCCTGCAGCTTCACGAACAGCACAACGCGTACGTCGTCGGGGTTGCGCGGCGGCCAGTCCTGGCCGATGACGATGGCTTCCACGACCTCCTCCAGCTGCTCCACCTGGCGGGTGATCTCCGCCGTGCCGATGCGCACGCCGCCCGGATTGAGTACCGCGTCCGAGCGCCCGTAGATGACGATGCCGCCGTGCGCGGTGACCTCGCACCAGTCGCCGTGGCGCCACACGTTGGAAAATTTCCCGAAATAGGCGGCGCGGTACCCGGCGCCGTCAGGGTCGTTCCAGAAGCCCACCGGCATCGAGGGAAACGGCCGGGTGCAGACCAGCTCGCCCTTTCCCCCCCGCAACGGCCGGCCCTGCTCGTCGAATACTTCCACCGCCATGCCCAGGCCCTTGCACTGGATCTCCCCGCGCCATACCGGCAGCAGCGGGTTGCCGAGCACGAAGCAGCTGACGATGTCGGTGCCACCCGAAATGGAGGACAGGCACAGGTCGCTCTTGATGTTCGCGTACACGTAGTCGAAGCTCTCGGCGACCAGCGGCGAACCGGTGGACAGCAGCACCCGCAGCCGCTCGAGGCGATGCGTCTCCTTCGGCTTGAGGTCGATTTTGGCGATGGCGTCAATGAACTTGGCGGACGTGCCGAAATGCGTCATGCCCTCGGCATCCGCGAAATCGAACAGCACCCTTCCCCGCCCCACGAAGGGCGAGCCGTCATACAGCAGCAGCGCCGCCCCGCTCGCCAGTCCCGACACCAGCCAATTCCACATCATCCAGCCGAGCGTAGTGAAGTAGAAGAGGCGATCGCCCGGGCGCACGTCGCTGTGCAGCCGGTGCTCCTTCAGGTGCTGCAGCAGCGTGCCGCCGGTGCCGTGCACGATGCACTTGGGCACGCCCGTCGTGCCGGAGGAGTAAAGGATGTAGAGGGGGTGATTGAACTCCACCTGCTCGAAGGCGACGTCGCCGGGTGCGAACGGCGCGGTGAATTCTCCGAAGCCGCCGTCGTAGCGCGCCATCGCGACCTGGCGCACGCTCGGCAGCCCGGCGAGGATCTCGGCGTTCTTCCCGCTCAGCTCGAATTCCTTGCCGCCGTACAGGTAGCGGTCGGCGCAGAACAGCACCTTCGGCGCGATCTGGCCGAAGCGGTCCAGCACGCCCTGCACGCCGAAGTCGGGCGAGCAGCTCGACCAGATCGCCCCCAGGCTGGCGGTGGCGAGCATCGCCGCCACGGACTCGGGCAGGTTGGGCAGATAGCCGGCGACGCGGTCGCCTTTCTTCACCCCCGCGGCGGCGAGCGCCTGCTGCAGCCGCGACACCAGGTCGTAGAGCTGGCGACGCGACAGCTGGCGCTTGACCCGGTCTTCGCCCCAGAAGGAGATGGCGAGCGTGGCGTCGCGCTCGCGCAGCAGGTTGTCGGCGAAATTGAGCCTGCCCTCCGGGAACCACGTGGCGCCGGGCATGCGGCCGGGATTGATCAGCCGCCGCAGCCCCGGCTCGCCGCGCACCTCGCCGAATTTCCACAGCAGTTCCCAGAAATCCTCGCTGTGCTCGACCGACCAGCGGTGCAGCTCATCGTAGTCGCGCTTGACCGCAAGGCGCATGAAGCGCGCCATGCCGGTGCGCGCGGCGCGCCCCGGGTCGGGCGTCCAGAGCGGGTTCATCGCGGCAGCAATGCGCGGATGCGCTCGGGCACGCGGATCGGCTTGTTGGCCGGAAAGTTCATCCATACCACGACCGCCGCGCCTTCGGCGTAAAGCGCCGGATCACCCTCGATGCGCATCTCGATGAAGGTCGGGATGCTCGAGCCGCCCGGCTTGCCGGCAAAGGTGCGCACCTCGACCATGCCCGGATAGACGAGCGGCCGCTTGAACGTGCAGCTGGCGTTGACGATCACCGGGCCCTCGCCGTCGGGGCCGGCCAGCACGCCCAGCTCGTTGAACCAGCTGATGCGCGCCTGCTCCATGTAGCGGAAGTAGACGGTGTTGTTGACGTGGCCCATCGCGTCCATGTCGCCCCAGCGGATGGGGATGCGCTCGACGTGGACCAGTTTGCGTTCTTGGCTCATTTGCCGGCGATTATAATTCCCCGCATGTCGCGCGAATCCATGCACTACGACGTGCTGGTGGTCGGCGGCGGCCCGGCCGGGCTCGCCGCGGCGATCCGGCTGAAGCAGTTGTCCGCCGGCACTTCGGTCTGCGTGATCGAGAAGGGCTCCGAGATCGGCGCGCACATCCTTTCCGGCGCGGTGATGGACCCGCGCGCGCTCGCCGAGCTGTTCCCCGACTGGCAGGCGAAGGGCGCGCCGCTTACCGTGCCGGTGAGCGAGGACAGGTTCCTCTTCCTCACCGGGACCGGTGCGTTCGCCACGCCCAACTGGATGCTGCCGGGCTGCTTCAGGAACCACGGCAACTACGTCATCAGCCTCGGCACCCTGTGCCGCTGGCTCGGCCAGCAGGCCGAGGCGCTCGGCGTGGAGATCTTCGCCGGCTTTGCGGGCGCGGAGGTGCTCTACGACATGCAAGGCGCGGTGCGCGGCGTCGCCACCGGCGACATGGGCGTGAACCGCAAGGGAGAGAAGACTGGGGCCTATCAGCCGGGCGTCGAACTGCTCGCAAAGTACACGTTCTTTGCGGAGGGATGCCGCGGCCATCTCGGCAAGCAACTGGAACAGAAGTTCAAGCTGCGCGACGGCATCGATCCCCAGGTGTACGGCATCGGGCTGAAGGAGCTCTGGGAGATCAAGCCGGAGAAGCACCAGCCGGGACTGGTGGTGCACACCGCCGGCTGGCCGCTCGATTCCGGCACCTACGGCGGTTCCTTCCTGTACCACTTCGACAACAACCTGGTGGCGGTCGGCTTCGTGGTCGGGCTGGGCTACACCAATCCCTACCTCGCGCCGTACGAGGAATTCCAGCGCTACAAGACGCACCCGGCGATCCGCGGCTTCCTCGAGGGCGGCAAGCGCCTCGCCTACGGCTCGCGCGCCATCACCGCCGGGGGGCTGCAATCGCTGCCAAAGCTCGTGTTCCCCGGCGGCTGCCTGATCGGCGATGACGCCGGCTTCCTCAACGCCTCGCGCATCAAGGGCAGCCATGGCGCCATCAAGTCCGGGATGATGGCCGCCGATGCGGCGCACGAAGCGCTCGGGGCCGGGCGCTCGGCGGACGAGCTTTCCGCCTATCCCGAGGCGTTTCGCGATTCCTGGCTGTTCGACGAGCTCTACCGGGCGCGCAACTTCAAGCCCTGGATGTCGAAGGGCCTCTACACCGGCAGCCTGATGGTAGGCATCGACCAGGTCGTGTTCGGCGGCAAGGCGCCCTGGACCCTGCGCCACGCGCACGCCGACCACGAGACGCTGAGGAAGCGCACCGAGGCGGCGCCGATCGCCTACCCGAAGCCGGACGGAAAACTCACCTTCGATCGCCTCACGTCGGTGTCGTTCTCCAACACCAACCACGGCGAGGACCAGCCGGTGCACCTGACGCTCAAGGACCCGGCTGTGCCGGTGAACGTGAACCTGGCGCTGTACGACGCGCCCGAGCAGCGCTACTGTCCGGCCGGCGTGTACGAGATCGTGCGCGACAACGGCGTGCCGCGGCTGCAGATCAACGCGCAGAACTGCGTGCATTGCAAGACCTGCGACATCAAGGACCCGACGCAGAACATCGTCTGGGTGGTGCCCGAGGGCGGCGGCGGACCCAACTACCCCAACATGTGACTGGAAGTGGGATTCATGGTTAGCGGATCGCCTGCCTAGGCCGCGCCGACCGCCTCGATATGTCTGACGTTTCTGCGCAGGAGCGCGATGATCCCCTCCCGCGGCAACGGTTCGCTGAACAGGTAGCCCTGCATCTCGTCGCAGCGCAGCAGCCGCAGCACCTTTGCCTGCTCTTCCGCATCGACGCCTTCGGCCACCACCTTGAGCCGCAGCGAATGCGCCAGCGAGATGATCGTCTGCACCAGCGTCATCGTATTGGCGTCCTCCAGCATCCGGATCACGAAGGAGCGATCGATTTTCAGGGTCTCGACGGGCAGCCTCGCCAGGTAGGAAAGCGAGGAGTAGCCGGTGCCGAAATCGTCGATCGCGATCTTGATGCCCAGTTGCCTGATGCTCACCAGCTTGGCTATCGTGGCCTCCACGTCTTGCATGATCAGGTTCTCGGTGATCTCGAGGTCGATCCTTACGGGGGCGACACCCTCCATGATCGCCTGCTCCACGCTGCGCACGAAATCGCGCTGGCGCAGCTGGATCGGCGAAACGTTGACCGCCACCCGGGGTGGCTTCAGACGCGCCTCGGTCCACGCGCGGTGGTCGGCGGCTGCCTGCCTCATTGCCCACGCTCCCACTTCCAGGATCAGCCCCGTTTCCTCGAGAAGCGGGATGAACCTGAGCGGCGGCACAAGACCGAACTCCGGGCTTCGCCAGCGGATCAGGGCCTCGAGCCCGACGACGCTGCGGTCCTCAAGACTGACTTTCGGCTGGTAATGCAGGACGAATTCGTCCTTCTCCAGCGCCCGGCGAAGCTTGTTCTCGAGCGCGAGGTTCTCCGCCATGCGCTCGTTCATCTTTTGCGTGTAGAAAAGAAACCTGTCGCCGCCCGCTTTGGCCTTTTTGAGGGCAGCCTCCGCGTTCCTGAAAAGGCTGGGCGCGTCCGTGCCGTCGCCGGGGAATATGGCGATGCCGAACTTGACCGAGATCTTGAGTTCGCTTCCCGCGACCAGGAAAGGCGCGCCGAAGCATTGCGCGAGCCTTTGATCGGCGAGGCGCACCGCGTCGATCTCGGTCTGCACGGCCGGGGCCACCACGGCGAAGCGATCCGGCCCTACGCGGGCAAAGCGGCTCGTCTCGCCGGTGGGGCCCACCAGCCGCCCGGCGACCTGGCGCAGCAGCTCGTCGCCCGCCTGGCGGCCGAGGGTATCGTTGATGGTCTTGAACCGCTCGATGTCGAGGACGAATACGGCGAGCCCGCGCTTCGCGCTGTCTGCCGCGGCCACGCACTGCACGAGCCGTTCGTGGAACAAAGTGCTGTTTGCAAGGCCGGTGAGCGGGTCGTAATAGGCGAGGTATTCGAGCTGCTCCGACTTCTCGATGTGTTCCAGCGCGAGCGAGATGTCGCCGGCGAGTTCGCGCAAGAGCTTCAACTCCTGGCCATCGAAGACGCCGGCCTCCTCGGAGTACAGCGCCAGCACGCCGGCCACCTCACGCGAGACGAGCAACGGCAATATGGCAAGCGAGCGTGTCCCGCTCTCCAAGTGCTCCTGCTTGAAACGGATCGCGGGGTCGTGATGCGTGTCATTCGAGAACAGGACCTTTTTTTCCCTGATCGCGCGCGCGGTCAGGGTATCGCCCAAGGCCGCGTCCTCGGCCAATGAGAAATGGTCTTTGATGAATGCCAGGTACTCCGGTTTCGCACCCGCGGAGGCGACGGGCTCGACCTTCATCTCGCTGCGGTTCACCAACCCGATCCATGACATCCTGAACCCGCCCACTTCCACGGCGAGCCGGCACGACTCCTCGAAGAGCGCGTTCCGGTCCTTGACGCGAACGATCAGCGAGCTGATGCCGCTCAGCATGCGCAGCGTGCGGTTGGCGCGCTGCAGGTCGCGGCCCCTGAGTTCTATTTCCGCCTGCTGCGCCTGCACCGCGCCGGCGGTGCGGTCCACGACCGCCATCAGCTCGCCCAGCTCGCCCCTCGGATAGGGCGCGCCGATGCGCGCGCCCAGGTCGCCCGCCCCTACGCGCGCAGCAACGCTCATGATGCGCGCCGCCTGGCGGCGGATGCTCAGTTCCGCGACCAGCCAGGCGCCGAGGAAGGCGAGCAGCGATACACCGATGAGTATCGCCAGCGCTTCGTACAGGCCCTTGTCGGCTTCCGCGACCAGCACGTCCCGCGGAACGCCGACATTGATGAGCATCCCGCTTCCGTGCGGATGAGGAAGAGCACCGATCGCCCAGATCCCGGGGCGCCCGCCGGGACCCGGCAGCGCTGCGGTTGCGCCGAGCTCGCCCGAACGCGCAAACCTGAACAGCGCGGAATCCGCAATCTCCTTGCCCGCCAGCTTTGCCGGGACGGCGTCCGGTTCACTCACCATCAGCGTCCCGTTTTGGCTCCAGATGAGCATCGTCATGTCCCGGTACTGGCTCGCAGCCACGAAACCCCGGGCGAACTGCGAAAGATTCAGCGACGCGAGCAGCACGTATTTCAGCTCGCCGCGGCCGTCGAGCACCGGATAGGCCACCTGCAGCACCGCGATTCCGGTAAGCCCGCCGAAAACCAAGTCGAAAGCGGTCTCCAGCGACGCGCTGGCCTGTTTGAAGTACGCACGCCCGCTCACGTTGAGCGTGCGGCCTGTGCGCAGCGAATCGCAGTGCAGGTCGCCGTTCGGTGCGATGGTGAGCAATCCCGTGTATTGCGGATAGCGCGCCAGCACCCCGGCGAGAAATTCCGAGCAGGCGGCCTTGTCCCGGGTGTCGAGGTCGGGCGCGCGTGACAGGCCATGCTGGAGCTGCACCGTGCCCTTGATCTTGTCATCCAGATTCTCGGCCGCGTACTTCGCCAGCGCGCCGAGGGTGTGTTTCGCCTCGGCGATCTCACGGTTACGGTGTTCAAAGAGAAGGAGCCCGAGCACCACGGCCGGCGTGAGGGTGGCAAACAGGACCAGCAGCAGGATTCTGGCGCGCAGGCTCATTCGGTCTGCGCCAGCGCGGCGGAGCGCAACAGCGCGGTCATTTCCTCCAGCGGCAGCGGCTTGCTGAACAGGTAGCCCTGCATCTCGTCGCAGCGCAGCAGCCGCAGGAATTTCGCCTGGTCTTCGGCATCCACGCCCTCGGCGACCACTTTCAGCCGCAGCGAATGGGCCAGCGAGATCACCGTCGAGACCAGCGACATGGTGTCCGGATCGTCAAGCATGGTGATGATGAAGGAGCGGTCGATCTTGAGCGTCTGCACCGGCAGCTTCGCCAGATAGGCCAGCGACGAATAGCCGGTGCCGAAGTCGTCGATCGCGATGCCGACTCCCAGATCCCGGATCTTCTTCAGTTTTCCGATGTTTCCCTGGATGTCCTCCATGATCAGGCTCTCGGTGATCTCCAGGTCGATGCCGGGCGGCGTGGCGCCTTGCTTGAGGGCGTGCTCGACAGTGGTGACGAAGTCCCGCTTGTGCAATTGAATCGGGGACACATTGACCGCGATGCGCGGCGCCACCAGCCCCTGCTTCAGCCACTGGGAATGGTCTTGTACCGCCTTCTGCAGCGCCCAGGCGCCGACCTCCAGGATCAGCCCCGTTTCTTCCATCAGCGGAATGAACTTCATCGGCGGCACGAGGCCGAGTTCGGCGCTGTTCCAGCGGATCAGCGCCTCCACCCCGAGAATCGCCCCGGTCGTGGAATCCACCTTGGACTGGTAGTGCAGGACGAATTCCTCCTTCTCCAGCGCCTGCCGCAGCTGATTTTCCAGCGTCAGCCTTTCGCCGCTGCGTTCGGTCATCTGTTGCGTGTAGAACAGATGGGGTTCGCCGCTCGCCTTCGCCTTCTTCAACGCGGCTTCGGCGTTCCTGAAAAGCGTATCTGCGTCGGCGCCGTCGCGCGGGAACAGCGCAACCCCCGCCTTGGTGGAGATCCTGAGCTCGGTGCCATTCACTTGGAAGGGCTCCTCCAGGATGCGCCGGCGATCGTCCTCGATGATGCGTGGCAGATCCTGCTCCAGCCCCACATTGGGAATCACGAATGCGAAGTGATCGGCGCCGACGCGTGCAACCTGACTTTGTTCGCCTACCGTCGCTTGCAGCCGATCCGCCATCTGCTTGAGCAAGGCGTCGCCCGCGTGCCGGCCGAGCGAATCGTTGATGGTCTTGAAGCGCTCGATGTCCAACAACACGAGCGCGAGCTTGTGCTGGCCGTCGCTCGCGGCGCTGACGAACTGCGCCAGCCGCTCGTGGAGCAGCGTGCGGTTGGCGAGGCCGGTGAGCGAGTCGTAGTAGGCGAGGTAGTTGACCTTGTTCGCCTTTTCGATATGGTCCATTGCAAATGCGATATCTCCGGCCAGCTCGTGCAGCAGCTTCATTTCGTCGGCGTCGAAGAATCCGACCTCCCCGGCGTACAACGCAAGTACGCCGACGACCTCCTCGCCAGCCAACAGGGGCAGCACCGCCAGCGAATGAAGACCGCGTTCCAGCGCTTCTTTCTTCAGCAGAACCCGCGGGTCGAGCGTCATGTCGTCGCTGATCATCGCCTTGCGCTCCGCGAACGCCCGCCCCGCCAGGCCGCGCCCCGCGGACCCGGCGTCGTCCAGTCGCAGCGGCATCAACTCGATGTAGCCCTGTCCGGCGCCGTGCCAGGCGACGGGCTTTATCCGCATCGCCGTCAGGTCGACCACGCCCAGCCACGCCAGGCGAAATTGCCCGGCCTCGACCGCGATCCGGCAGGCCTCGCGGAACAACTCTTGCCGGTCGCGCACGCGCACGATCAGCGCGTTGATGCCGCTCAGCACTGCGTAGACGCGGTTGAGCCGCCTGATGCGCTTGTCGGCCTGTTTACGCTCGGAGATATCTTCGAAGACCGAGACGAAGTAGGACGGCTGGCCGCCCGAGGCGCGCACCAGTGACGTTGTGACGTTCACCCAAGTCTGCGACCCGCCCTTGCGCATCAGCCGCAGTTCCTCCTGATAAGGAGTGCCCGGTCCAGTCAGCATTCGCGAGCGCCCCGCAATGCTCGATTCGATGTCTTGCGCATGGATGATGTCCCGCATGCTGAGCAGTATCGCCTCCCCGCGAGGGTATCCGGTCAATTCGCAGAGCTTCTGATTGACGATCTGGAATTCGCCATCGAGCGAGCTGCGGACCATGCCGACCGCCACCTGCTCGAATGTTGCCCGGTAGAGTTCTTCACTCCTGCGCAACGCGAACGCCGCCTGCTTTTGGCCGCTTACGTCCTGCAGCGTGTTGAACCATCGCATTCTGCCCGTTTCGTCCGCTGACTCCTCGAGCGGTTCGAACGTCTGCCGGATGTGGAGCCATTGGTCGTCGCTGCGCCGCACGCGGTACTCGACGTCCATCCGCGTACCACGCTTCCCAGCCTCGATGCTCGTGGCGCGGAGCGACGCGCGATCCTCCGGGTGGACGAGCTCCAGGAATTCGCGCGTACTGGTGGGCATTTGCGCCGGGGTTACTGCAATCAGCTGCGGCAAGGTTTCTGACCAGCTTTCGAACGCACCGTCCGGCCCGGTGATCACGTGTGCGAGCCCCGCCATCAGCTGCGCGCGGCGCAACCCCGCCTCGCCCTCGATCAGTCTGCGCTGCGCCCGCCGGTTCCCGGCGCGCATCGCCGCCTCTTTCAGCTCCCGCTCCAGCGCCGGTGCGAGCCGCGCCAGGTTCTCCTTCATGATGTAGTCGTTGGCGCCGGCCTTCATTGCGCCCGCGGCGGTTTCCTCGCCGACCGTTCCGGATATGAGGATGAACGGGATGTCCAGGCCGGTGGATTGAAGGATCCTGAGGGCATCCATGCCGGTAAAGCCCGGCATTCCGAAATCCGATATGACCGCGTCCCACTGCTGTCCCGCCAATGCAGCTTGCAATGCAGCGGCGCTCTGGACACGCTCGTGCTGCACATCGAAACCCCCGCGCCTCAGCATTCGGATCGCGAGCTTGGCGTCGTCTTCCGAATCTTCGACCACCAGCAGTTTTATTGCCTTGCTCACTTCGTCGTCTGCTCCGGCAGCGGCTGATTCGTCATCAGCCAGTAGATGCCGATCAGTTTCGCGGCCTCCATGAACTCGACGAAGTCCACAGGCTTGCGCACATAGCTGTTGGCCCCGAGCTGGTAGCCGGCGATCAGGTCCTGCTCCTCTTTGGAGGAGGTCAGGATCACCACGGGGATGAGCTTGGTTCGATCGTTGGCACGCACGGCCCTCAGGACTCCGAGGCCGTCGAGCCTGGGCAGTTTCAGATCGAGCACCACCAGAGTGGGCAGCGGCGCGCCGGCCCGCTCGCTGTAGGCGCCCCGGGCGAACAGGAAGTCCAGCGCCTCGACGCCGTCGCGCGCGACGGCGATCGGATTCATGATGTTGCTCTTCTTGAACGCCCGGATCGTCAGCTTCTCGTCGTCCGGGTTGTCCTCAACCAGCAAGATGGTCTTGTTGTCGACTAGAGTCATTTCCCAGGTCTCCTATGGTGAAAAAGAACGTCGCCCCTTTGCCTTCCTTCGCCTCCGCCCAGATCTCCCCTTGGTGCCGATGAATGACCCGCTGCGCGATCGCGAGGCCGATTCCGGTCCCGGGAAAATCGGCGGCGTGATGCAGGCGCTGGAACGCGCCAAAAAGCTTGGCCACATAGGCCATGTCGAACCCCACGCCGTTGTCGGCCACGAAACACACTTTCCTGCCGTCGCGTTCCAGCGTGCCCACGCGAATCGCCGCCTTTTCCGTCTTGCCGGTGAACTTCCAGGCGTTCTGCAGCAGGTTTTGCATGAGGATGCGCATCAGCTCGGCATCCGCGGTAATCGTCATGCCCTCCTCGATCGCCCATTGCACGCTCCGCCCTGAACGGTCGCCTTGCAGCGATGCGGCGACCGCCCGCGCGATCCCGCTCAGATCCACACGCTTCAGTTTCAGCTCGGCGCGCGTCACCTGCGACAGGCGGAGCAGGTCGTCGATGAGCTGTCCCATGCGCTGGCTTGCAGCACGAATGCGCCCCAGCGCATCCTTGCCCTCTGCGTCCAGCTTGTCGCCGTAGTCCTCGAGCAGCACGAGCGAAAACCCGTCCATGCTGCGCAGCGGTCCGCGCAGATCGTGGGAGACCGAATAGCTGAACGCTTCGAGCTCCTGGTTGAGCGCGGCGAGCTCCTGGTTGCTGCGCTCGACCTGCCCGAGCGCATTGCGCAGCGCCTGCGTCATGCTGCCGAGGTTGCGCGTCAATTGGCCGATCTCGTCAGCGCCGCCTGTTCCGAACTCGAAACTCCAGTTCCCGGCGGCGACCTGCTGGGCCGCATGCTGCAGCCTGGCGACCGGGGCAAGCACATCGCGGTGGATCAGCCACGACCCGCCGATCTTGATCATCGCGATCAGGGCCAGTCCCGAGAGAATGACGGCCAGCAGCCGCCGCTGCGCGGCGCTGCTGCGCCCGGTCGCAAGGTCGCTCAGGCGAAAGGCGGCGGTGAGATTGTCCTGCTGCAGGATGAAAAGCCTGCTCACCAGCTGTGCTTCGAACCGCCGGTTCAACTCGGCGCCCGGGGCTTCCGTGCGGCCATCCGCGGAGACCGAAGCCAGCTCGCCGAAGATTTGCCGCGCCCGCGTCCTTCTGTCGCGCACGTCCGCCAGGATTTCGCGCTCCGCTTCGTCGGAAAGGTGGCTGGCTGCGATCAGGCGATCGGTGCGTTGCGAGGCCGCGTGCCACTGCGCGCGCGCCCGTTCATGGCGGTTTAGTACGTATTCGAACGTCACCAGCCTTAGATTGGTCTCCGCGCGTGCGAGCTCCGAGGCGTCGCGCCGCTGGCGGCGGGCGTCCTCGACCTCGGTACTGGTCCACCAGACTGCCGCCGCGATGACGCCGATCACGGCCAGCAGAATCGCCGTTGCGAGCCGTTCCTTGCCGCCAATGTTCATGCGCCGGCCGCCACGCTAACGCACCACTGTCACGCGCTCGGGCCGGACGGCGAGCAGCGCGTCGAGGTGCAGGTGCGGAAGGAAGTTGGGAACCGGCCCCTGTTCGACGTATCCGCGCGCCATCGCCCAGCGCGCCTCTTCCTCCAGGGTCATCAATTGCGACTGGAGCAGGTTCACCCTGAAGTCGAAATCATTCCACGTTGGGCGCAGCACCTGGGCGTCGATCTTCAGCCACTCAGCCACGAGGTGCAGCGCTGTTTCCGGCTGGGACGAATTGAACTGCTCCGCCTTGAGCAGCGCCCGCACGAATTTCTCGATCGCCTTGGGATGCCCTTTGAGGAAATCGCTGCGGCCGACCACCACGTGCGATTGCGCGTATGCGTTGGCTTCGGTGAAGGACCGGGCGTTCTCGCCCAGCGCGGACTGGGCGGCGAACACGATCGGCTGCCAGGTCGCGATCGCGTCGAGGGTCCCCTTGGCCAGCTCCTGCACAATCCGGTCGGGCGGCACATCCACCAGCGTCACCGAATCGGGCGGAAGCTTTTGCCTGATCAGAAACGCCCACAGGAAGTACTCGCCGGTCGTGCCGAAAGTGACCCCGACTTTCTTCTTCATCAGATCTCGCGGCGACGAGATGCCGCGATCCCGTCTCGCCACGATCACGATGTCGTTCGAGACGCCGAGAACGCTGGCCGCAATGCCGAGCGGCTGCCCCGCGAGGACCTGAAGGACGAATGGCACTTCCGCAGCGGTTGCCAGGTCCGCCTTGCCCTGAAGCAGGAGTTCGATCCCCAGCTTGCCGTGGGTGACGGGCGTGATCGCCACTTCGAGTCCTTCTTCCGCGAAATATCCCTTTGCCGCCGCCAGCTGCAGCAAAGCGGGGTGCGGCGCCATGACCACCGCGATGCTCAGCTTCTCAACGGGCGCCGGCGGCGCGGAAGATCGCGTTTGCGTGCCCAGGTATCCAAGGGCAAGTGCGACCGCGACCGCCACTCCGAGGGCGACCACGGCAAGAATCCAAACCCTGCGCCGTTGCGTGCCGCTATTCATTCCGGCCTCCCGATGCCCCGAAGCGCTCGGGGAAGAAACCGCGCAGCAGGAGTTCGAGTTCCTCGCTAAACCCGTTTTTCGAGATCACCGCGTCGGCGCCCGCCTGCGCCGCGGCGGCGCGGTACGGTTCGGCCTCGTTCGCCACGCAGACGATACGCAGGCTCGGACGGGCCAGCCGCAGTGCCTGCACCGCGTTCGCGGGCGATGCGCCGAGCACCGACCAGTCGAGCAGTGCGAGGTCGGGCTGGGTGGCCGGCAGCAGCATGCCGGCGAGCGCGAGGCTGGGTGCAACCCCGGTGAGCGCAACGCGTGGATCACCGCTGACGTAGCGCGCCAGTGAACGGGCGAAGCCTTCGCTGAGGCCGACGAGAAAAAGGTGTACCGGTTCCAGTCCCGCTGGCGATTCCATGGACCTCAGCGTAGGGACTGATGCGGGCACCCCCCATCGGGGAAACCCTGAAACCTGCGGTGCTAAAGCCTGATTCCGGGGGGCAGGAAAGCGCCGGCTCAGCGCTCGGGGTCGACCAGGCCGATGCGCAGGGCGTAGCGGGTCAATCCCGCGACATCGAAGATCTCCAGGCGCTGCATCAGCTGCGCGCGATGCGTCTCGACGGTCTTCACCGAAAGGTGCAGCCGCTCGGCGATCTCGCGCGTGCTCCTGCCCTCGGCGATCAGTTGCAGCACCTCGCGCTGGCGCGGGCTGAGCGCTTCGGCCTCGGGGCCCTGCGCGCCACCCTCGGCGCGCAGGAAGCGATCGATGACATGGTGCGAGACGGATGGCGTGAGGTAGCGCTCGCCGCCCGCGACGGCGCGGATCGCGCGCTCCAGCTCGTCCGCGTCGGCGTCCTTGAGCAGGTAACCGGCGGCGCCGGCGCGCAGCGCCTCGAGCACATAGGCTTCGGCGGCGTGCATCGAGAGGATGATCACCTTCAGTTGCGGATGCTCGCGCAGGGCGCGCGCCGTGGTGTCGAGGCCGTTCAGCTCGGGCATCGTGATGTCGAGCAGCGCTACGTCCGGTGCGAGCGCACGGATCAGCTTGAGCGCCTCGCGCCCGTCGGCGGCCTCGCCCACCACCTCGAAATCGGCGATCGCCGAAAGCAGAGACCTGAGACCCTGGCGCACCAGCGCGTGGTCATCGGCGAGCAGGATGCGCGTGCGCGTCATGCATGCGCCTCTTGCGGCAGGGAAAACTTGACCCAAACGCGGGTGCCCGCGCCGGGCGCGGAGTCGATGCCGAGCCGCCCGCCCATGAGATTCGCGCGCTCCTCCATGCCCAGCAGGCCGCTGCTCTCGCCCGCGAGGCCGCGCCGGCGCGCGGCCGCCGGCCCAAAGCCGGTGCCGTCATCGGCGATTTCGAGTACCAGGCTGTCTTCGTCCCGATGCAGCGTAACCTGAATGTGGCGCGCGTTCGCATGGCGCAGGGCGTTGGTGACCGATTCCTGCACGATGCGAAAGCAGGTGCTCTCCAACTGCGGCGTGGACTTCAGGTCGATCGCGTCCAGCGCCAGTTCGATCGCCACGCCCGCGCGCTGCGCCTGGCGCCCGCAATACCACTTGAGCGCCGGGATCAGGCCCAGGTCATCGAGCACGGCCGGGCGCAGGTCGAGCGAGCGCGAGCGCACCGTCTGGATCGCGCCATCCACCAGCGCGAGTCCGTCGGCGAGCGCCGCTTCGCCCGCATCGCTCAACCGTCTCCGACGCAGCGACTGCAGGTTGAGCTTCACCGCGGTGAGCACGCCGCCCACCTCGTCGTGCAGCTCGCGCGCGATCGTCCGGCGCTCGGTTTCCTGCACCTCGAGCAGCCGGCGGGTGAGCGCCTGCAGCCTTGTCCTGCTTTCGCGCAGCGCCTCCTCCGCAGCTTTCTGCTCGGTGCTGTCCAGCAGAGTCGTTAGGCGATGTGGTACACCGCCCAGCGAAATGATGTCCACTGAAATAAGAAAATGGCGAAGGCTGCCGTCGCGGAACCGCACAGCGATCTCGGCATTACGCAACGAGCCGCCACCCTGCTGGATGAGTTCGAGTATTTTCTGGCACTCCTCCACGCGGAGCATCTGTAAATCCACCACGCTCTTCCCAAGAACCTCCTCCCGGGTCTTGCCGAGGAAATCCAGATACGCCTGATTGACATCCACATTCTTGCCGTCGAGTGTCATAAGGGCGACAATCGCCGGGTTGGAATGAAACGCTTTGGAGAATTTCTCTTCGCTGTCGCGCAGCTTGGCCTCGGCGCGCGCGCGCGAGTCGAGCATGCGGTTGAATTGCGTAGCGACCGCGGCGATTTCCGCCGCGCCCGCGACCGGCGCCCGCGCAGCAATATTCCCGGTGGCGACTTCGTTCGCGGTACCGGCCAGGGCGGCGATCGGGTTGCGGATCTCGCGACTCCAGCGGACAGCGAGCAGCAGGGCGGCGGACAGGATGGCGATCGCAAGCAGGACGCTCGTCGCGATGCGCGCCTTGACGCCGGCATAGACTTCGCTCGCCGGGAGGCTCGCGACCGCGATCCAGTCGGTGCCGGGGACCGGGGCAAATCCCTGGATCCGCGCGATGCCGTCGATGCCGACGTCCTCGGCGGTGCCTTGCTTATCTCGCAGCACAATGCGGGTGACGGCCCACTCGCCTTGGTTGGTGCCGACGAAGCGCTTCGGGTCCCGCGAATGCGCCAGTACGGTTCCGTCCGCCGTGACGAGACCGACGATCATGTTGGCCGACAGGCCGTCGACGCTCGGCAACACGGGAAGACTCAGGAGGTCCACCGGCAGAACCACCGCGCCGGCGATGCCGCCTTGCGCGTCGAGTAGCGGTCGGCCAACCGGCACGACCCATCTGCCGGTTACGACGCCGGGGGCGGCCTTACCCACGGTCAACTGATCGGGGCCGCGCATCAGCAGGAGGAACCTGCCGGGATCCCCACGGGAGGGCCGCGCGAGGGGCACCGCGCTGCAGACCACCCGGCCATCGATGGTCATCGTGACAACGTTGGCAAAGCGCGGCGCAAGCCCGTGGAAGTCCTTCAGGATCGGATCGCAGCGCGAGGAATCCAACGCGCTCACCGCGGGGCGCGCCGCCAAACCGTTCAGGATGTCTTGCGTCTGGTCGAGAAATCTGTTCGTCTCGGAAGCCGTGACCTGGGCGAGGTGAAGCACCTGCTGGCGCGCATGCTCCGCCTCCGCCTGCCCGGTGGCGTAGAGATTCCATGCTTCGAGCGCGGCCAGCGGCAGGGCCACCGCCAGGACCAGGCGCAGCACGTGTGCACGGATCGATGCGAGGCGAGGCATTTCGAATTTAGCCCGGACCGAAGCGATTCGTCCATTATGCGCCCCGCCGCAGCGGATGCAGACATCCATCAGCGTCCGCCTTAGGTCGGCCACCGAACTCTCTCTAATCCAGTAAGATTTGCGGTTATGACCTGGGATCAGGAGCGCCCCATGGCAGCGCAGGCCCCGGCGCGTTACAGCAGCTTCGCGAACTTCTACCCCTTCTGCCTGGCGGAGCACTCCAACCGCACCTGCCGCCGCCTGCATTTCGCAGGCGCCACGCTCAAGATCAGGCTCTAGCCCCAGTGCACGCTAGCTTCTGGAGTTCCGAGCTCCCCTACGTCATCATCATCGCGCTGGTCCTCACCGTCTCGCTGCTGCGGACGCGGCCGGCCGAGCGCTCGACGTTCCTGAACACCCTGTGGCTGTTCCTGCTCGGCATCCTCGGGCAGGCGAGCGGCCTGGCGGTCGAGGCGCTCGGGTTCGACACCGCGGCACGGGTCCTCGACATCTTCTTCCGCATCGTCTGGTCGATCGCGCTGATCCGCATCGCCGGCTTCGCCCTGTTCCGCCTGGTGCTGCCCAAGCTGGGCAAGCCCCTGCCGCGCATCATCGAGGACCTGGCGATCACCATCGTCTACGCCATTTACGGCTTGACGCAGATGCGCGTGCTCGGCGTGGACCTCACCGGCATCATCGCCACCTCCGCGGTGATTACCGCGGTGCTGGCGTTCGCCATGCAGGACACCCTGGGCAACGTGCTCGGCGGCCTGGCGATCCAGGTGGACAACTCGGTGCGCGTGGGCGACTGGATCCGCATCGAAGACCTGGTGGGCCGCGTCACCGACATCCGCTGGCGCTCCACGGCCATCGAAACGCGCAACTGGGAAACGGTGGTGATCCCCAACAGCGCGCTGATGAAAGCCAAGTTCGTGATCCTCGGCCGGCGCGAGGGCGCGCCGCTGCAGTGGCTGCGCGGGCTCAGATTCATGGTCGACCCGGCGGTGCCGCCGGCCCGCGTGATCTCGCTGGTGGAAGAGGAAATGCGCGAGATCCTGATCGCCAACGTGGCGCGCGCGCCTGCGCCGAGCTGCGTCCTGGTCGACTTCGAGAATGGCAACCTGCTCTACAAGCTGCGCTACTACCTCACCGACCTGCAGGAGGACGAACTCACCGACTCCGCGGTGCGCGTGCACCTGTTCGCCTCGCTGCAGCGCGCCGGCGTCCGCGTCGCCGAGGAGCAGCGCACGGTGCACGCGGTGGCCAAGGACGAGGCGCACGCCGAGACCGTGCGGCAGCGCGAGCTGTCGCGGCGCCTGCAGATGCTGAAATCGATCGACCTGCTCTCGCCGCTGTCGGATGAGGAGCGCGTGCTGGTCGCCGAGCGCCTGCAGTACGCGCCGTTCGCGCGCGGCGACGTGATCACCAAGCAGGACAGCATCGCGCACTGGCTCTACATCATCGCCTTCGGCGAGGCCGAGGTGCGCTACGAGCAGCCCGGGGGCGCATCGCGCGTCATCGGCAGCGTGCGCGCGGGCCAGTTCTTCGGCGAGATGGGGCTGCTGACCGGCGAGCCGCGCCAGGCCACCGTCGTCGCCCGCACCGACGTCGAGTGCTATCGGCTGGACCGGCCTTCGTTCCAGGGATTGCTGCTGGCGCGCCCCGAAATCGCCAACGAGGTCAGCCGCGTGATCGCCTCGAGGAAGCCCGGGCTGGATACCGCCCGCGCCGAGGCGGCGCTGGAGATGGCCAATCCCGTAACGCCCTCGCAACCCGATCTTCTCGACCGTATCCGCAGGTTCTTCGGCCTGCAGGGCTGAAAATCGGGGTCAAAGCCCGATTTTTTCGGGTTCGTGCCGCAAGACCCGCCGTGCTTTGATTTGCCGTTCCATGGTCTCGTGTTTTTTGGCTCCAAGATTCACGGAGCCAAAAAACACGAGATCGATTTGAAATGCCAAGCCCGCGCGCAGGCGGCTCGATCCGCCGGAAATCGGGCTCTGACCCCGATTTTCATGCCGCCAGCATCGACTCCTCAGGCACGGCCATCACCGCCGTGGCGCCTTTCACCACGGTGTCGCACAGCGCCGGCGCCTGCACCAGCACCTGGTCGGCGTAGAAGCGCGCGGTGGAGAGCTTGGCCGCGTAGAAAGCGCGGTCGCTTGAGGCGAGCTTCTTCTCCGCGGCGAGCGCGGCGCGCGCCATCTGCCAGCCGCCAGCAACGATG
>JBGQFF010000024.1:0-28404 GCA_041496745.1 Gammaproteobacteria bacterium | reverse complement strand
GTCCACCATCACCTTGAAGCCGCCGTAGATCATGCGCTTGGCGTCGAAGGGCATCGCCTTCGGATCCATCATGCTCGCGAGGCGCTTGTCCTTCATCACCTTGGCGTTGACGCGATTGCGGTCGGCCTTCGACTTGTACACGATGAACGAGAACATCACGGTTTCGCCCGCTTTGAGCTTGACGCTCCGCGGAAACGACGTCCGCTTGCCCCACTTCACATCGTCGGCCACGCACTCGCGGAACTCGAGCGCGCCGTGCTCGCGCCAGATTTTCCCCGCCTTCTGCGCCATGCGGCGGTAAGCCTGCAGTTTCTTTTTCGGTACCGGCACTACAAATCCGTCAACGTAAGCCATGAGTTTCTCCTAGGGGTTGATTGGTCAAATCTGCTGCAGGTAATGCTCGAGCTTGGCGAAGGCTTCGCCCCAGCCGCGCTGGTGGCCGTCGCGCGCGGCCTCGTCGAAGAACTGCTCGTGCAGGAACTCGAGATCCGTGCCGACGGCGACCGGCTTGAAGAGTATCGTCACCAGCGACACGCGCTCGGGCGTGGTGTTCGGCCAGCACCAGGTGAACACCAGCTTGCGGTTCGGGACGACCTCCCGGTAAATCCCCGCGCATTCGTGGTCCCTGCCTTGCGGACCGCCGAATACGATGCGAAAGCGCCCGCCAACGCGCACGTCGAGTTCCGCCACGGGGACCGGATCATTGCCGCCCGGCCCCCACCATTGCTTCAGCGCTTCCGCGTCGGTCCACGCCCGCCAGACTTTCTCCGGTGCGACGGGGTAGCTGCGCGTGAGGCTGAGGGAGGGCTTTGCGGAGAGCTTGGCTTGTTCCATGCGTGCAATTCCTCCTGCTGGTAAAGGTAGCGGGCGAGCGAATCGAGCTTCTCGGTCCAGAACTTCTCGTAGCGCGACATCCAGGCCGCCGCCGCCTTCATGGGCGCGGCGGAGAGCTCGCAGCTCACCACCCGCCCTTCCTTCGTGCGCGCGATGAGCCCGGCGTCCTCGAGCACCCGCAAATGCTTCATGAAGCCCGGCAGCGACATCCCGTGCGGCTGCGCCAGCTCGGACACCCCCAGGCTGCCCTGCCCCAGGGAATCGAGCACCCCGCGGCGCGTGGGGTCCGACAGCGCGCCGAAGACGCGATCCAGGACGGCATCCTGATACTGAACCATAAGGTTAAGTATCAGCCAGGCCGCCCGGCCGTGTCAAGATGCGGCCCCATGGCGGCGAGAAGCAAATTTGCCCGGCGCGGGGACCTCGGCCTGACCAAGGCCGAGTTCGCCGTGCTGCGGCGCCTGGACAGCCCGCAGAAGATCCAGCAGTTCCTTTTCGGCCTGAAGCAGAATTTCGAACCCGACGGCGACACCTGCCACCCGGTACGCAGGGTGCTGCGCACGCGGCGCGCGCACTGCATCGAGGGCGCGATGCTCGCCGCCGCCGCGCTGTGGGTGCACGGCGAGCCGCCGCTGCTCCTCGACATGCGCGCGGTGCGCGATTTCGACCACGTGGTGGCTCTGTTCCGCCGGCGCGGCCGCTGGGGCGCCATCTCCAAGACCAACGGCATTGGGCTGAGGTGGCGCGACCCGGTGTACCGCACCCTGCGCGAGCTGGCGATGTCCTACTTCCACGAGTACTGCAACCGCCGCGACCACAAGACGCTGCGCGAGTACTCGGTGCCCTTCGATCTGCGCCGCGCGGATCCGCGCGTGTGGGCCGGCGGCGAGAAGAACGTGTGGGAGATTCCCGAGACCCTCGATGATCTGCGCCACTTTCCCCTGATCAACGGCCACCACCTGAAGGTGGTGGCGCGCCGCGACCCCTTCGAGCGCACGGCGGGCGAGCTGCTGCAGTACCGCAATCCACGCCCGCGCAAGCGCAAACGCAAGAAGTAGTTTCCGGGCAGTTACGGGGGTAACACACGGTTACACACGTAACCACCGTTCGGGACAACCATGGTTGCGTGCCGGCGTTATTGCGAGTGCCGGACCCAACAACCAAAGGAGTCAGCCATGCTTCTGAAAAAAGTCACACTCGCCGCCCTCGCGGGCACCGTGCTCCTCGCTGCTGCACCCGCCTTCGCCGACCAAGGCCGGGGTGACCGCCAGCAATTCCGGGGTGATCATTTCCGGGGCAACCATTTCCAGCACCGCCCGGTGATCGTGCAGCGCCCGGCCTATGGCTACTACGGGCACCGCCCGGTGGTCGTGCATCGCCCGGCGTACGGATACTACGCGCCAAGGCATGACGTCCTTGGTGGCCTGATCCTGGGCACGGTGATCGGCGCAGCCATCGCCAACCACGCGGGCGGCAACTACTAGAACTTCTGTCCCCCGGAATGATGCAACGGCCATCTGCGGATGGCCGTTTTCATTGTCAGGAAGGCGGGCGGCTTTCGACTAAACTTCGCAAGGAGGCCACATGAAACGACGTACATTGTTGAAGGCGCTGGCTGCCGCTCCTTTCGCCGGGGCCGGCTGGCACGCCCATGCGCAGAAGAAAGGACCGGTAATGGTCGAAGAACTGCAGAACAACTGGAAGTCCTTCCTCGCCCCCGGCTCCCCCGTGCCCTTGGCGACGGATGCGGTGAAGCTGTCCAAGGACGAATGGCGCAAGCGGCTGTCGCCCGCCGCCTACAACGTGCTGCGCGAGGACGGCACAGAGCGCGCGGGGTCCAGCCCCCTGGACCGCGAGAAGCGCGCCGGCGCGTTCGTGTGCGCGGGCTGCGACCTGCCGTTGTTCACCTCGGCCATGAAGTTCGACAGCGGCACCGGCTGGCCGAGCTTCTTCACCACCATCCCGGGCGTGTTCACCGAGAAGACGGACTATTACCTGATCTACCCGCGCACCGAGTACCGCTGCAAGCGCTGCGGCGGGCACCACGGCCACGTGTTCAAGGACGGCCCGCCGCCCACCGGTCTGCGCTACTGCAACAACGGCGTGGCGCTGAAGTTCATCGCGAAGGACGGCAAAGCGTAGGGCGGGCCCATGGCCCGCCGGGTGGGCCGCTGGCCCACCCTACAGGCGCAGATCCTGTGCCAGCGGCCTGGCCGGGTAGTGAAACTTGACCGGCCCGTCCGGCTGCATGTGCAGGAACTGGTGAATGCGCGGGTCCTGCGAGGCGAGCAGTTCGTCGGGCGCCCCCTGCCCGATCACCACGCCCTCGGAGATCACGTAGAGCAGATCCACGATCTTCAGCGACTCGCTCACGTCGTAGGTGACCACGATGGAGGTGGCGCCGAGCGCGTCGTTCAGCTGGCGCACCAGGCCGGCCACCACGTTGAGCGAGATCGGGTCGAGCCCGCCGAAGGGCTCGTCGTACATCGCCAGCATCGGGTCCATGGCGATGGCGCGCGCGAGCGCCACGCGCCGCGTCATGCCGCCCGAGAGGTCGCCGACGCGCAGCGCGTGCGCGCCGCGCAGGCCGACCGCGTGCAGCTTCATCAGCACCAGGCTCCTCACCACCTCCTCGGGCAAGCTGGTGTGCTCGCGGATCGGGAAGGCCACGTTCTCGTACACCGACAGGTCGCTGAACAGGCCGCTGGTCTGGAACATCATGCCCATCTTGCGGCGCATGGCGTACAGGCCCGCGGTGTCGAGCTCGTGCACCACCTCGCCATTCACGCGCACCGCGCCGCGCGCCGGACGCAGCTGGCCGCCGATCAGCTTGAGCAGCGTGGATTTGCCGCAACCGCTGGTGCCGAGGATCGCCACCAGCTTGCCGCGCGGCACCGTGAGCGACAGCCCGCGGAACACCGGGTTCGCGTTGTAGGCGAAGTGCAGGTCGCTGACCTCGACAATGTTCTCGGCGGTGCCTTTCATGTGCGGTGATAGTCTAGCCGATCGCATGACCGCCATCGCGCCCTACGCCGGGCTCACCCCGGAAACAGTGCTGGATGCGCTCGACGCGGTCGGGCTGCGCGGCGACGGGCGGTTGCTCGCGCTGAACAGCTACGAGAACCGCGTCTACCAGGTATGGCTGGAGGATGGCGGCTCGGTAGTGGCCAAGTTCTACCGCCCCGGGCGCTGGAGCGATGCGCAGATCCTGGAAGAGCATGCGTTCGTGCATGAACTCGCCGAGCACGAGATTCCCGCCGTGGCGCCGCTCGTGCTCGCGGACAGGACGCTCGCCGAGCACGCGGGATTCCGCTTCGCGGTGTTCCCGCGCCGCGGCGGCCGCACGCCGGAACTGGAGCGGCGCGAGATCCTCGAGTGGCTCGGGCGCTTCATCGGCCGCATCCACGCGGTGGGCGCGACGCGCCCATTCGCCGAGCGCCCGGCCCTGGATGCGGAGAGCTTCGGCACGGAGCCGCGCGACTGGCTGCTCGGGCACGGTTTCGTCCCGCCGGATCTGCTGCAGGCGTGGAAAAGCGCGGCGGACCTCGCGCTGCAGGGCGTCGCGCGCTGCTACGCGCGCGCCGGCGCCGTGCGCACGCTCAGGCTGCACGGCGATTGCCACGCCGGCAACGTGCTGTGGACCGACCAGGGCCCGCACTTCGTGGACTTCGACGACGCGCGCACCGGCCCCGCGGTGCAGGACCTCTGGATGCTGCTCTCGGGCGGGCGCTCGGACATGACGCGGCAACTCGGCGACGTGCTCGCCGGCTACGAGCAGTTCCGCGAGTTCGATGCGCGCGAGCTGCACCTGGTCGAGGCGCTGCGCACGCTGCGCCTGATCCACTACGCGGCCTGGATCGCGCGGCGCTGGGATGACCCGGCCTTTCCCGCCGCCTTCCCCTGGTTCAACACGCAGCGCTACTGGCAGGACCGGATCCTCGAACTGCGCGAGCAGATCGCGCTGATGGACGAGGAACCGCTGGCCACGCCCTAGAGAAGCTGGTAGGCGGACAGGGTGCAGCACGCGTTGCAGTGGTGCTAGACTGGCGCGCGCAGTTCACTGTGGGGGGTTGGACTATGCAATTGGCCACCGCCGCCATGCGGGCAACGCTCGCACTGGTCCTCGTTGCACTGCCTGCGCTCGCGCTGGGCGATGCGCTGACCGACCGCGCCAAGGCGCTGCTCAAGCGCAGCGATGCCAAGGCCGCCTACGAGTTGCTGCTGCCGCTGGAATCGCAGCGCGCCGGCGATGCCGAATTCGATTACCTGCTTGGCATCGCCGCGCTCGACGCCGGCGATCCGGAGCGCGCGGTGTTCGCGCTGGAGCGCGTGCTGGCGCTGCAGCCGAACAACCATGTCGCACGCGCGGAGATCGCGCGCGCCTACTACGCGATGGGCGAGCGCGAGGCCGCCCGACGCGAGTTCCAGACGGTGCGCGCGCAATCCATCCCGGAGGAGGCCAAGGCGACGGTGGAGCGGTTCCTGTCGGCCATCGCTGCGGCGGAGACAACGCGCATCGACGGCTACGCTGAACTCAGCCTCGGCTACGACACCAACGTCAGCAGCGCCATCGGCAGCTCCACGATTGCGATCCCGGCGTTCGGCGGGGCGACTTTCACGCTGGATCCGTCCCTGACGGAGCGCGGCGACCAGTTCTTCAATTTCGCCGGCGGCGTGAACTTCACCAGGAAACTCAGCCAGCCCTGGTCGATGGTCGGCGGGGTGGCCGCGGCCACGCGCATGAACACCGATGCCACGCGCTTCAATACGGACACCGCGGACGGCAATCTCGGCCTGCGCTATTCCAGCGGGCTCAACGCCTTCACGCTGGGCGCCCAGGCGCAGTACTTCGCCATCGACGCCAATCGCTACCGCGATACCACGGGGGTCGTGGCGCAGTGGCAGCACAGCTTCGACGAGCGCACCCAGGCAACGCTCTTTGGCCAGCATGCGCAGCTGCGCTACGCGACGCAGCCGGTGCGCGATGCCGACCGCAGCATTATTGGCGTGGCCTACGCCCAGGCGTTCAGCGGGGAGTTCTCGCCGGCGTTCTTCGCGAGCCTGTACGGCGGCGAGGAGAAGGAAGTGGACGCGGCCTTCCCGCACCTGGGCCACAAGCCGGTGGGCGTGCGTTTGGGCGGGCAACTGCGCCTGGGCGGGGGCTGGTCGCTTTTCGGTTCCGCGTCTTACGAGCAGCGCAAGTACGGCGGTACCGAGCCCTTGTTCCTGGTCACGCGCGAGGACAAGCAGACCGACATCAATGCCGGCCTGAGCTACCTGTGGCGCCCTGGCACCACGGTGCTCACGCAGGTCACCCACACGGACAACCAGTCCAACGTCGCGCTCAACGATTTCGATCGCACGGTTTTCAGCATGTCGCTGCGCTTCAATTTCTAGGAGGTCCCCATGGCATGTTCCGCACCTTTCCGACTGAACCGCAGTGGGTTGCTCCTCGTCCTGATTTCGGCGGCCTTCGCCGGCCAAGCGGACGCCGCTGCGGGCCGCGTGGACTTCGCGGTGGGCAGCGCCACCGTGGTCGGGACCGATGGCCGCAGCCGCCCGGTGGCCCGCGGCACCGAACTCGACACCGGGGACACCGTGCGCACCACCGACGGGCGCGTGCAGGTAAGGATGACCGATGGTGCCTTCATCTCGCTGCAGCCCAATACCGAGTTCGGCATCAAGAACTACCGCTTCGAGGGCAAGACCGACGGCACCGAGAGCGCGTTCTACTCGCTGGTGAAGGGCGCGATGCGCACCGTCACCGGCTTCATCGGCAGGGTGAATCGCGACAAGTACCGGGTCGCTACCCCCACCGCGACGGTGGGCATCCGCGGCACCGGCGGGCTGATCCAGGTCCTGCTGGACGGCTCCACGCTGGTGCACGGCACCAGCGGCATCTGGTTCCTCGCCAATCCCTCCGGCTCGATAGACATTCCGGCGGGCGTCTCCGGGCTCGCGCCGTCCGACCCCAATCAACCGCCCACGGAAACTTCCGACGTGCCCACCGCCGGGCCGACACCGCCCACGGCGCAGCGGGAGTACGTGCAGGGCGATGAGCGCGAGATGAACGGCGAACCGGCGATCGGGGTCCTCCCGCCGCCCCCGACCGCGCAGGTGCTGCAAAGCGGCAGCGGCTACACAGGGACCATGGCCTATAGCTGGTTTTCAAGCCCGCAGATTTCAATCACTCCCGACGCAACAGCCACGTTCGACGCCGCGGGTCGATTGACGGCCATTACCGACTCGATCGGCCAGAATTTCTCCTCCGACGGCACGCCTTTCTCCGATTTCGGCAACGACGGCATCATCGCCTGGGGACGTTGGACTGGCAGAGTCACCGGCCTAGCGAACATTGACGGACTGCTCACCGTCGATGAGACCTACAACGCGAACCAGGGATTCCACTACGTCGTCGGCATGCCCACCGCGTCGATGCCCCTGTTGGGCTCAGCAACCTACACACTTCTTGGTGCGACGCGACCGACGTACATAGATGGCAGCACCGCGCCTGGCACCTTCAGCGGCAGCCTTAACGTAGACTTCACGGCACTCACGGTTGGTATGAACCTCAACGTCGCCATGCCCGATGGTCGGGGATACGGTGTGGGCGGGACCGCGCAGATTGCAGGCAACATCATCCTCGGTTCCAGCGGCAACGGGCTTACGACGTCAGGGACCGGAGGCGCCTGCACCAGCGGCTGCAATGCACTGGTCAGTGGTTTCTTTGCCGGCACAAGCGCCGAGCGCGCCGGATTGGGCTATCACATCAACGATTTTGTCACCGGCAAGGATGTCATCGGCGCGGCGGCATTCAAGAAGTAGCAGCGCTTGTCGCGCGCGGAGGCGCTCGCGCAGCTGCAGGCCGGTCGCCCGCAGGCCGCCGCCGCGCTCCTCGAGTCGCAGCTCCAGTCCGAGGAGCAGGACGCCCAAGGCTGGTTTCTGCTTGGCGCATGCCGCCATGCGCTGCATGACCTCACCGGCGCCGCGGCGGCGTTCTCGCGCAGCCGCGATATCGATCCTGCCAGTCCTGAAACTCATGTAGCGCTGGTAACTGTGTTGCGTGGTGCCGGCGACACGCAGGCGGCCCTGGCCGCAGCGCTGCAGGCCCTCGCGCACCTGCCCGGCGACGCGCGACTCCTCTACGCCACGGCGCTGAGTTTCGAGGACCTCGGGCAGGCGGATGCCGCGCTCGCCCACTACGACCGCGCACTGGGCATCGCGCCGCAACACGAAGATGCCCTGCACAACAGAGGTCTCCTTCTCGCGCGCCTCGGCAGGCTGGACGAGGCAGAAGCCAACCAGCGGCGCTACATCGCGGCTTTCCCCGAGGCGGCGCGCGCGCACAGCGCGCTAGCCGACGTTCTGCTCGCATCGGGGCGCTTCGAGGAAGCGATCGAGGCTCTCGAGCGCCTCGCTCCGCAAGATATCGGTGCCCGCATCAGGCGCGGCGTCGCACTGGCGTCGTTGCAACGATACGACGAAGCAAGAGCCGTCTTCGCCGACGCGCGCGCCCGCGATGCGCAGGCCGTCGCCGGGTACGTGCAGCGCATCGCGCCGGGATCCGACCTGGATCTCATGCTCTCCCCGGAAAACCTGTACTTCTGGCAATGCCACCTGGCGCAAGAGCGCTGCGATTGGACGTCCTGGCACGCCTGCGTCGAGGAAATGCGCCGTCTTCCCGCTTCACCGGACACCTTGGTCGAGCCGGCGGTTGCGTTCATCGCCTTTCACCTGCCGCTAACGGGCGAGGAGCGCCATGCGATCGCGCGCCACGTCGCGGCGCGCATCGAGGCGCGCACCCCGGTGCTGCCGCCGCCGCCGGCAACGCGCCATGCGCGCATCCGGCTGGGAGTCCTGTCCCCGGACTTGCGCGAGCATCTGAACGCCTATCTGCTGCTGCCCTTGTTCGAATTGATCGATCGCAGGCGCTTCGAGCTGTACGCCTATTCCCTTGCCGCCGACGACGGCAGCGACATCCGGACCAAGCTTCGCGCCGCGGCCGATCACTTCCGGGATTTTCACGCGACTGCGGACCAGGATGCCGCGTCGCGCATACGCAACGACGACCTCGACATCCTGATCGACGCAGGCGGCCATACCACGGGCGGCAGATTCGGCATCACCGCGCGGCGTCCGGCGCGTCTGCAGGTGCTCTACCTCGGCTTCCCCGGATCGCTCGGCTCGAAGCGGGTGGACTACGCCATCGTGGATCGTGTCGTCGGCGGCTCCGCCGCCGAATGGAGCGAAGCCCTCGTGCACCTGCCGCACACCTACTACCTGTATGACTTCCGCATGCCGGTGCCGGAACTCGGATTATCGCGGCAGCACTACGGTTTGCCCGAGAACGCCTTCGTGTTTTGCGCTTTCCACAAGGCCGAGAAGATCTCGCCGGATGCCTTCGCCCTGTGGCTGCGCATCCTGGCGCGGGCTCCGCGTGCCGTCCTGTGGATGCTGGCATTGCCGGCTGCAGCGCAGCGCAATTTGCGGCGGGAAGCCGCCGCACAAGGCGTGGATCCGGCGCGCCTGGTCTTTGCCCCCTTCGATCCGCGCGAGCAATACCTTGCGCGTCAACGCCTCGGCGACCTGATGCTCGACGCGGTGCAGCACAGCGCGATGACCACGGCCTGCGACGCGCTGGCGGCGGCGCTGCCTGTCCTCACGCTGCGAGGAGCGGCCATGGCTTCGCGGGCCGGGGAGAGTCTGTTGCGCGCCGCGGGCCTGCCCGAACTCGTAGCAGCGGATCAGGACTCGTACGTCGCGCTAGCCCTGCAACTCGCCTCCGATCCGTCGCGCCTGGCGGCATACCGCCGCAGGCTCGCCGCGCGCGCGGGTCCGCTGTTCGACACGGCGACACGGGTGCGCGAGCTGGAAACCGCTTTCCTCCAGGTCTGGCAGCGGGGCGCTCGCCGCGCCTAGGCTGACCAGCCGGCTACTCCCGCAGGTCATCGAGCGCCGCGTCAAGGTGGCCGCGCTCGGCCCAAGCCAGCACCTTCCACCCCGCGGCCCCGACCTCGACCCAGTTGATCACCGCGTTGGGGATGTCGAAGTCGCGCGGCGCGGACAAACCGGTGCCGCGGGCATGCCGGTGCACCATCTCGAGCACCCCGCCGTGCGTGAACACCAGCACCGCCCCGCCCGCGTGGCGCCGCGCGATGGCGGCGACGCAGGCGATGGCGCGCGCATTGAAGCCGAGCAGGCTCTCGCCGCTGCCGAAGTCGTAGTCCGGCTCCTTCGCCTTGAAGCGCGCGAAATCCTCCGGGTGCCGCTCGCGCGCCTCGGCGTAGGTCAGCGTCTCGAACTTGCCGTAGTGGCGCTCGCGCAGGCCGGCGTCGAGCCGCACTTCCAGGCCGAGCGCGCGCGCCGCCGGCGCCGCGGTCTGGCGCACGCGCGCCAGGTCGCTGGCGTAGAGCGCGGCGAAGCGCTCGCCGGCGAGCGCCGCGCCCACCGCGCGCGCCTGCGCCTCGCCCACCGTCGAGAGCGGCACGTCGGTCTGGCCCTGCACGCGGCCCTCCGCGTTCCAGGCGGTCTCGCCGTGGCGGATCATGCAAATCCTCGTGTGAAGCATTTGTTACCGCCATCCTTTGCCAGGCCGGTATCATAGCGGCGCCGTGCCCGAATCCCCTCCCCCGTCGTCACGCATCACCGTCCCCAGCGTCGAGCAGGAGGAACTGCGCGGCATTTCGCGCACCGTGGCCGAGATCGAATGGCTGCTGCTGATCCTGGTGCTGGTGTACCTGGTGTTCGGCCGGCCGATCCCCGACATCGAGCCCGCGCTGTCGACGGCGATGTTCTTCTACGCCGCCTTCGTCATGAGCTTCCGCTATGCGAACTTCTACAAGCGCGAGACGCGCTGGAAGATCGCGGTGGAGACCCTGGCGATGATCGGGCTCATCACCTGGGTGCTGTGGTACACCGGCGGCCTGGCGAGTCCCCTGGTCAACGCCTACCTGCTGGTGGTGATCACCAGCGCGCTGACGCTGGGCAAGACCGTGACGCTCGCCGAAGTGGCGCTGATCGGCGCCTGTGTTGCGTTCCTCGACTGGCAGGTCGGCGGCAAGGACATGGCGCGCCTCGCCTATTGGGGCGGCTATGCCGCGCAGCTCGCGCCGGTGGTGCTGGTGGCCTACATCACCACCATGTTCTCGGCCGACATCCGCTACGGCCTGAACCGCGCCAAACTGCTGTCGGAAACCGACGAGCTCACCGGCATCTTCAATATGCGCGGCTTCGTCGTGATCGCGAACCGGCTCTTCGCCCAGGCGCAGCGCTACGAGCGCCCGGCGAGCTTCCTGATGGTGGATTCCGACAATCTGAAGCAGGTCAACGACCAACACGGCCACGAGGCCGGCAACCGGCTGCTCAAGCATCTGGTGAAGGCGTTGCACGCGCAGCTGCGCTTCACCGACGTGCCGGCACGCTACGGCGGCGACGAATTCGTCGTCATGCTGCCGGATACGCCGGCGCGGGGGGCGCTTGAAGTCGCCGAGCGCATCCGCCACGCGATCGCGGAGGCGCCGTTCAGCGCCGAGGCCGGGCGCGTGCCGTGCACCGTCAGCATCGGCGTCTCGAGCTACCCGGAACATGGGCGCACCATGGACGCGCTGCTCGCGCGCGCCGATCGCGCGCTCTACCTGGCCAAGGAAGGCGGCCGCAACCGGGTGGCGCAGTTCAAGGCCGCGTAGCTCACAGCGCGAACTCGACGTAGGTGTAAATGTAGTTCGACCCGCCGTTGACGTTGTTCAGCAGCTGCGAGAAGCCGAAGATGCCCGAACGGTGCGTCACGCCGATGCCGAGATAGGTGTCCTTCATCTTGCGCACGCCGACCAGGTCGCCCACGCTGAAATCGATGCTCGGGTCGAGGTAGGTGAGCAGCTTGCTGCTGGGCCGGTTGCGCCGCAACTGGTCCTGGCCCTCGACGAACGGCACGCGGCCCGCGTAGGAAAGGCCCGAGCCGATGCCCAGGCGCGTGTTCACCCGGTGGCGCCACGGCAGCCCGTACCAGTAGGACTTGAAGTAGGCGTTCAGCTGCCAGGAATCGGGCTGGCGCCCCTTTTCGTCGTGGTGCAGCAGGCCTACATATCCCGCGATGTCCACGTTCCAGCCGTTGACGCGCTCGATCAGCGTGCGGCCGAGCTCCAGCGCAGCTACGCGTGTTTCATCCGGCGTGCGTGTCGAAGTACAGCGCCACAGCACGATCTTGGCCAGGTCGCAGTCGCTCGCCTTGCCGTAGGTGGCCTTGACCAGCAGCGGGCGCGTGTCGGGCACCGGCCAGGGCTGGGGCGAGTGCTCATAGAGCAGGCCGAGGCTCACCGCGGGCTGCAGGCCGCTCTCCACGACCGGGCTGCGGCGCACGCCTCCGGCCCACTGCGTCACCGACGCGCCCGCCAGCACCTTCCAGTGCGCACCGAGCGGATAGGTCGCGTAAATCGCCAGCTCCAGGTTGAGACCGCCGCCCGGCGCGTGCGCCGGCCGCGTTGCCGTAGCCTCGTTCGGCAGCACGCCGTAGTAGTAGTTGTTCAGTTTCGCATCGCGCCACGCGAGCGTCGCCTGCGGCCAGTAGCGCAGGCGGCCGCTTGCGCGCTCCTGGCGCACGCCCAGGCGAAATTCGCGTCCCCGCGACTCGCCGTCCACGTTGTGCAGAACCTCGCCGAACGCCGTGCCCCAGCTCGTACGCTGCCGGTAGCCGAAACCGAGGTCCGTGCCCGGCTCGCGGACCGCCATCCCGGCGAGCACCGGCGGGATGCCGTCGAGCGGCGTGCCCTCGTAGCGATGCGCGAGAAACATGTCGACGCTCAGCGTCGAGTCGATGTCCCGCTTCAGCCCGATGCGGTCGCCGTGCAGGTACAGGCGTTCGCCCAGAAACAGGTTGAGCGGCAGGTAGTCGAAGCGCGCGCCTTCGCCACGGTAGATCGAGTTCGTGACGCGCCCCACGCCGCCCGAGCCGGCGCCTCCCTCGGGCAGCGGATCGACGAGCGGGTAGTCGCTCGCCTGCGCGGCAAGCGATGCGAAAAGCAGCGACAACAGGACAAGACGTGCAGCGGACACCGCGCTTTCCTCTTCCCCGAAACCGCGCGAGCTTACATGGAATCGCGCTACGATAGCGGCGCCGAGCCGGGCCTGCCCTTCGCACCGCACCACCACAATCGGGGTCTGACCCCGATTTTCAGTTGGCGGTGATTTTGGCTTCCTTCACCACCCGGGCCCAGGTGTCGTACTCGCGCTTGATGGTGGCGGCCACCGCCTCGCGCGTGCTCGGCGCCGGCTCCATGCCCTGCGCGAGCAGCGCCTCGCGCACCGCGGGGTCGTTGAGGATTTTCACCAGCTCGCGGTTCCAGCGATCGACGATCTCGGAGGGCGTCCTGCCCGGCAGCACGTAGGCGTACCAGTTGGTGGCCTCGAAGCCCGGATAGCCCGATTCCGCGATGGTCGGCACCTCGGGCATGAAGCTCGTGCGCTGCGCGCTGGTGACCGCGATGGCGCGGATCCTGCCGGACTTGATGTGCGCCCCCGCGGAAATCGGCGTGGCGAAAATGGACACGATCTGCTTGCCGAGCAGGTCCTGCATCGCCGGCCCGCCGCCCTTGTAGGGCACGTGCACGATGTTCACTTTGGACATCATGCGGAACAGCTCCCCCGAGAGGTGGCCGGCGCCGCCGATGCCCGAGGAGCCGTAAGTCAGCGTTCCCGGCTTCTGCTTGGCGAGCTTCACGTAGTCCGCGAGCGTGCGCACCGGCACGCCGTCGTGCACCACCAGCACGTTGGCGAAGGTTACCGCCATGGTCACCGGCACCAGGTCCTTCAGCGGGTCGTAGGGCAGGTTGGCGATCATGTGCGGCGCCACGGTGAGCGGCCCGACCGAGCCGAGCAGGATGGTGTGGCCATCGGGCGCCGCCTTCGCCACCAGCTCGTGCGCGATGTTGCCGCCGGCGCCGGCGCGGTTTTCCACCACCACCGCCTGGCCGAGGTTCTCGCTCGCCGCCTTGGCGATGATGCGCGCCGCGGTGTCGGTGCCGCCGCCGGGCGCGAAGCCGACCACCATGGTGATCGGGCGGCTGGGGAATGCGCCTTGCGCCGCCGCGCCCGCGGCGAACAGCGCGCTCAGGAGTGCGGCAATCGTGCGTGTCATGGCTAGACCACCTTTCTTTCGCGCAGGCCTGCAATCTCGGCGGCGGTGTATCCCAGCTCCGCCAGCACTTCTTCCGTGTGCTCGCCCAGTTCCGGCGTCGCGCTCGCCATCGTCGCCGGCGTGCGCGACAGCCGCGCCGCCTGGTTGACGACGCTGAAACGCCCGAGCTTCGGGTGCTTCACTTCCGCCGCCGCCCGGATGTGCCGCACCTGCGGATCGGCGAACACCTGGTCCATGGTGTAGATCGGCCCGCAGGGCACGCCGGCCTCGTTCAGGGCGTCGATCCACTCCGCGCTCTTCTTCTTCGCCAGCGCGGCGTTCAGCTCGGCGTTGAGCGCGGCGCGGTTCTTCGCGCGCGCCGGCTGGCCCTTGAACTCGGGCCGCGCGAGCAGGTCCTCGCGGCCGATCGCCCGGCACAGCCGCTGCCACATGCCGTCGCCCGAGGCGGCGACGTTGATGTGTCCGTCCGCGGTCTTGTAGGCGCTGGTCGGCATGCTCGTCGGATGGTCGTTGCCCACCTGCGGCGGCACCTCGCCTTCCTTGAGGTAGCGCGCCGCCTGGAAATCGAGCAGCGCGATGCCGGCATGCAGCAGCGACGATTGCACCCACTGCCCCTTGCCAGAATGCTCGCGCTCGATCAGCGCCGTCATGATGCCGAGCGCCGCGAACAGCCCCGCGGTGACGTCGGCGATCGCCGCGCCGCTGCGCAACGGCCCCTGCCCGGGAAAGCCGGTCACCGACATGAGGCCGCTCATGCCCTGGGCGATCTGGTCGAAGCCGGGCCGCTCCACGTAAGGACCGTCCTGGCCGAAGCCGGAGATGCTGGCGAGGATGATGCGCGGGTTGATCTTCGCCAGCGACTCGTAGTCCACGCCGAGCCGGTACTTCACGTCCGGGCGGTAGTTCTCCACCACCACGTCGGCGCTCTTCGCCAGGCGCGCGAAGACTTCCTTGCCCTCGGCGAGCTTCAGGTTGAGGGTGATCGCGCGCTTGTTGCGGTGCAGGTTCTGGAAATCCGAGCCGCTGCGCGCGCCGCCCATGCCCTCGTTCGGGTCCACCCCGGGCGGCGATTCGATCTTGATCACATCGGCGCCGAAGTCGGCGAACTGCCGCACGCAGGTCGGCCCGGCGCGCACGCGCGAAAGGTCCAGGATGCGCAGGTGCCGGAAGGCGCTCGAGGCGGCGATGCGCGGCATGGCGTGCGCGGCTAGCGCGCAATGCGCGTGTTGGCGAGCACCAGGCGGTCCACCAGGTTGCGCACCAGGGCGCGCGTCAACTGCAGCTGCGCGCCGCCGCTCATCTCCCGCAGCGCCGCCGGCTCGAACTCGGCGAGCAGCAACCGGGTCATGGACTCGACGGTGGCGTGCCGCGGCAGCTCGCCGCCCCAGATGTAGGCCATCTCGCCGAAGCACTCGCTGTGGTTGACGACGTTGAGCAGCCGCCCGCCCTTGGTCACCTTCACCTCGCCCTCGGCGAGGAAGAAGAAGCTCTGGCCCTTGGCGTCCTCGCGCAAGATGGTCCTGCCCTTGTCGACGCGCGACCACTTGCCGGCGTTGACCAGTTCCCAGGTCTCGGCGTCGGTGAGCCCGGCGAGCATGTGCACGCGCTTCAGCGCGACGTACTTCTCGGTGTCGGGGATGGCGTTGGCCGGCAGCACGAGGCGCACCACCTTGGACAGCTCCAGCGCGAACTCCGCCCAGGTCGGGTAGCGGCTCTCGGGCTTCTTGCGCAAGGCGCGCAGGATCACCTTGTCGAGCTCCTTGGGCAGGTCGGCGCGCACTTCGCTGGGCGGCAGGGGCTGCAGTTCGGTGATCTTCTTCAGCAGCGCGTCGAAATTCTCCGCGCGCAGCGGTCGCTGTCCGGTGAGCATCTCGTAGAGCACCGCGCCGAGCGAGTACATGTCGCTGTGGTGGGTGAGCTGCGCTCCGGCGATCTGCTCGGGCGACATGTAGTAGGGCGAGCCCATCATCGCCGTTTGCACCGCATGGGTCTTCCTGAGGTAGGCGGCGCCGAAGTCGGCGATTTTCACGTCGGTGCCCTTGGCGATCATGATGTTCGCCGGCTTGATGTCGCGGTGCACGATGCCTTCCTTGAAGGCGTAGTCGAGCGCCCCGCACACCTTGAAGCCGATCTGCAGCACGTCCGCCACCGGCAGCAGGTTCTCCGGCCTGGTATAGGGCACCAGGTCCCCTCCGGTGACCAGCTCCATGGCGATGTAGCCGGAGTCCTCCTCCACCACCGCGTCGAGGATGGCGACGATGTGCGGGTGCTTGAGCTTGCCGGCGAGCGAGGCCTCGTTGAGGAACTGCGAGCGGTACGCGGTGCCGAACTCGGGGTCGCGGAACACCTCCGGCTCGATGGTCTTCAGCGCCACTTCCCGGCCGGAGAAGGTGTCCCTGGCCAGGTACACCGTGCCGGTGGCGCCCTTGCCCAGCATCTTCTGGATGTCGTACTTCCCGACCTGCAGGCTCAGGCCCAGCTCCATGACTTGCGCCACCGCCGCATTTCCTCCCCGATCGGCTCCCGGACCGGCATGTTACTGCATCGCGGCGCTTGCCGAGAGCGCGCGCCCGAACGAGAATCCCCTACTCATTTCGTCCGATCCACGCTGCCGGCCCACGCACAACGATGGCGCACAAGGAAGTTCCGGTCGAATTCCTCGAGTTCGGCATGTTCGTCGCCAAGCTCGACCGCCCGTGGACCGAAACCCCGTTCGTGTACCAGGGCTTCGTGCTGCAGACCGAGGAGCAGCTGAACACGCTGAAGAAGTACTGCAAGAAGGTCTACGTCGACCCGGAGAAGATGCGGGTGATGGTGGCGTCGAAGCTGCTCACCCTGCCGTCCTCGACGCGCTCGGTGATCGCGGAGCAGTCCAAGGAGCGGGTGCGCGGCACCGTCGTGTACAAGGAGCTCGCCACGGTGGAGGACGAACTGCCGCGCGCGCGCACCGTTTTCACGCAGACCACCGCCATCGTCCATACCATGTCCCGCGCCGTGGCCACCGGCAACGCGCTGGACGGCGACCGCGCCAGGCAGGCGGTGACCGAGATCACCGACAGCGTGGTGCGCAACCCGGACGCCATGATGCTGCTCGTGACGATGCGCGAGAAAGCGCAGGAAACGCTCAACCGCTCCACGCAGGTGTCGGTGTACATGACGGTTTTCGGGCGCTTCCTGCAGCTCGAGCGCGAGCGCCTGGAGCTCCTCGGCCTGATCGGGCTGCTGCAGGACGTGGGCATGCTCAAGCTGCCGCCCGGCATGCCCGCGCGGCGCAGCGACCTCACCGCCGCGGAGGAGGAGATCTTCAAGACCCACGTCACGCACAGCGTGGAGATCCTGAGCAGCACCACCGGCCTGCCGGCCGAGCTGCCCGGCCTCGCCTCGCTGCACCATGAGCGCTACGACGGCAGCGGCTACGCGCGCGGCCTGAAGGGCGGCGCGATCTCGCAGACCGGCGCCATCGCGGGCATCGTCGACACCTTCGACATGCTGACCGCGCCCGCGCCCTACGGCCTGCAGATGCCGCCGTCGAACGCGCTGAACGTCCTGTTCCAGAACCGCGGCACGCAGTTCCACGCCGCGCTGGTCGAGCAGTTCATCCAGTGCGTCGGCGCCTTCCCGGTGGGCAGCGTGGTGGAACTCAACAGCGGCGAGGTCGGGGTGGTGATCACGCAGAACCTGGTCAAGCGCCTGCAGCCGCGCGTCATGGTGGTGCAGGACGCCAGCGGCAACCCGATCCACCCGCACAAGATCCTCGACCTGGTGAAGGAGCCGATGGCCACGCCGGACGAGCCCTACCGCATCCGCCGCACGCTCGACCAGACCACCGTGAAGGTCGACTCGCGCGAGCTGTTCCTGTGACCGCGGCGCTGGATAGCGCCGCGATCCAGCACCTGATGGAGGAGTTCGGCCTCGGCGACGACGCCATCGCCGCCCTGGACGCGCTCGGCGCCGCGCTGCGGCAGCAGGCGCCGGAATCGCTGCAGGCGGCGCGCGGCGAGAGCACCCTGTCGAGCGCCACCTCGCCCTTCTTCCTGCCGCTGCTCCCGGTCGGCATGTCCGAGCCGCAGCGCGCGCTGGTGAACGCGCTGTCGCTCGGCGCGCTCGGCCGGGAATCGCTGCACCGGCTGCTGCTCGAGTGGGCGGCGACTCTCAATCCCGAGGAACCGACCGAACGCGCGAAGCGCGACTGCCTCCCGCTGCAGGACCTGCTGCGCGCCGGCGCGCTACGCGTCTTCGGCCGCGACCGGGCGCGCTGCGAGGCGGCGCTCGCCGCGGCCGAGCGGCTGTGCGCGGCGCAGCTCGCGCTGGTGGCCGAGGCAGCCGCGCGCGGCGCGCACGCGCGAGACGCCGGCGTGTCCAGCCAGGCCGCCTTCATGGCGCGCCTGGACGCCTGCGTCGGCGAGCGGCTGGCCGACGGCCAGCAGATGGCGCTCCTGTTCGTCGACTGCGGCGTGATCAGCCGCATCGACGGCGTGTGGGGCTACATGATCGGCGACGGCGTGCGCGACCGCCTCGGCGCGCGGTTGCGCAACGAGGTGCTGCGCGACAGCGACCTGCTCGGCGACCCGGGGCGCGACGAGTTCGCCTGCGTGCTGGCCACGGTGCAGAGCCCCGGCGTGGCGCTGCTGGCGGCCGAGAAGATCCTGCGCACCCTGGATGCGCCGCTGTGGGTGGACGTGGACGAGGTGTACGCGCGCCCGGCAGTGGGCATCGCGGTGTTTCCCGACCATGGCGACAACCCGGTGAGCCTGCTGCAGCGCGCGCGCACCGCCAGCCGCGCGGCGCGCGAGCGGCCGGAGCGCTTTGCGGTGTACGCCGCGGAGCAGGAGCGCGACGAGGCCGAGCTGCTGCTCTACGAGAACCGCCTGCGTGCGGCGATCGCGCAGGACGCGCTGGACATCGTGTTCCAGCCGCAGGTGGACCTGCGCTCCGGCCTGATCGTCGGCGCCGAGAGCCAGCTGCGCTGGCGCGACAGCGACCTGGGCAGCGTGCCGGTGGCGAAGGCGATCGCCGCCGCGCAGTCCGCGGGCCTGGTGAACGAGGTGACGCTGTGGCTGGTGAACGGCGCGCTGCGCAACTGCCGCGAGTTCCGCGACGCCGCCGGCCTCGACCTGCGCGTCGGCGTGAACCTGTCCGCGACGAGCCTGCGCCACTCCGACCTGCCGGAGTTCGTCACCAGCGCGCTGAAGACCTGGAACCTGCGCCCCAGCCGCCTGGTGCTGGAAATCACCGAGACCGCGATCCTCGCGCGCAGCCTGGAATCGGTGGAGACGCTGCAGCACCTGAGCGAAGCCGGCGTGCGCCTGTGCCTGGACGACCCCGGCGCGGGCTACGCCTCGCTCTCCTGGCTCGCCACCCTGCCGTTCCACGAGCTGAAGATCGACCTGGCGTCGGTGGGCAGCATCACGCAAGCGCCGCAGAAGCTCGCCCTGGTGCAGTCGCTCATCGAGTTCGCGCACCGGCTGAAGCTGGAAGTGGTGGTGGCGGGCGTGGAGGACGAGGCCACCGCAGCCCGCCTGAAGGCGCTGCGCTGCGACATCATGCAGGGTTCGTTCGTCGGCGCGCCGCTCGACGCGGCGGGCTTCGTCAAGCAGCACCGCGCCGATCAATGAGGGGAGACCGAAAAATGCTGCATCGCTTGTTGTGCATCTTCGCCGCGCTGGCGCTGCCGCTGGCGGCGCTCGCGCAGTCCGGCTACCCGCGCAAGCCGATCCTCATGCTGGTGCCGCTGCAGGCGGCGAGCGCCGTGGACAACGCCGCGCGCATCGTCGCGCACAAGATGTCCGAGAACATGGGCCAGGCGATCGTCATCGAGAACCAGCCCGGCGCCGCCGGCCTGATCGGCGCCGAGCGCGTGGCGAAGGCGGCGCCCGACGGCTACGTCATCGGCGGCTTCAACGACAGCATCATGACCATGCTGCCCAACGTGCACGCGAAAATGCCCTGGGACATCCTGCGCGACTTCGAGCCGGTGTCGCTGGTGGCGACGATGGAGTGGGCGCTGGTCGCGCCGCCCGGCTCGCCCTACCAGAGCGCCGCGGACCTCATCGCCGCGGCGAAAGCCAAGCCGGGCGCGCTCAACTATTCCTCGGGCGGCAACGGCAGCCCGCAGCACGTGGCCATGGAACTGTTCAAGTCGCGCGCCGGGATCTTCATGACCCACATCCCGTACCGCGGCGCGGCCGCCGCGGCGGTGGACACCGCCTCGGGCCAGGTGGACGCGAGCTTCTCCGGCATGCCGACGGTGTTCTCGATGATCAAGGGCGGCAAGGTGAAGCTGCTCGGCGTCGCCAGCCCCTCGCGCTCGGCGCTGTTCCCGGATGCGCCCGCGGTCAGCGAGGCGCTGCCCGGCTACGTCTTCAACTCCAATTTCAGCGTGGTGGCGCCCGCGGGCACGCCGAAGGAGATCGTCGCGCGCCTGAACGCCGAGATCGCGAAGGCCACCAGCGCGCCCGAGGTGCGCGACAAGCTCGTCGCGCAGGGCTTCACGGTGAACGCCACTTCGCCCGAGGAGCTGGCGCGCTTCACGCGCGTGCAGCTAGGGCGCTACGCCGCGCTGTTCAAGCAGGCGGGCATCCGCGCCGACTGAATCTTCGCCTACGGCTGGCCGAGGTAGTCGCGCTTGCCCAGCTCCACGCCGTTGTGGCGCAGGATGTTGTAGGCGGTGACCACGTGGAAGTAGAAATTGGGGTGCGCGTAGCCGAGCAGGTACTGCATGCCCTTGAAGCTCACTTCCCGGCTGGTGAGCTTGAGGACAATCTCCTTGTCTTCCGAGCCGTCCAGCTGCGCCGGCTTGAACGTGCCGACGAAAGCCACCGTCTTGGCGATGCGCGCCTTCAGTTCCTCGAGCGTCTTTTCGACGTCTTCGTGCTTCGGGATGTCGACCCCGGCGAGCCGCGCCACCGCGCCCTTCGCCGTGTCGCAGGCGATGGTGATCTGGCGCGTGAACGGCAGCATGTCGGGGAACAGCCGCAACGACGCCAGCACCAGCGGATCGATCTTCTTCGCCTCGCAATGCGCCTGCGCCTTGTCGAGCATGGCGGACAGGTTGTTGAGGATATTGGCGAAGCGCGGCGCGCTCGCCTGGTACATCGAGATGGTCATGGGAAATTCCGCGGAAGTGTGAACAAGTGGATGGCGGATTCTATCGCCTGCCGTCAGAATGCGGAATGCAGGAGATCCGATGAGCTCCCTTTACGACCCCGCCGTCGCCCTCGCCTTCTTCAAGTCCGCCGGCAAGCCGGAAAAGTACCCGCAGGGCGCGACCATCTTCCGCGAGAACGAGAAGTCGCGCGCCATCCTGCTGCAGCGCGACAAGATGTATTACGTGTACGACGGGGAAGTGACCCTGGTGGTGAAGAAGAAAGCCATCGGCAGCGTGAAGAAGGGCGAAGTGTTCGGCGAGCTGGCCTCGATCACGCACGCGCCGCGCAGCGCCGGCGCGGTGGCGAAGACCGCCTGCCGCGTCATCGCGCTCGATGATCGCGAGTTCCACGCCGCGCTGATGAAGAAACCCGGTTTCGCGCTGATGCTGATGAGCGTGATGGTCGCCCGGCTGCGCCAGAGCATCGCGGCGCTGCGCGCCGAGGGCAAGCTCTCGGTGAGCGGCGAGTGCAAGGAAGCCGCCGTGTTCGACCAGCGCCAGCTCGCCGACCTGGTGCAGGGCCTCGCCAACGACCCGCCGATCTACTTCGACCGCGGCGCGATCGTGATCAAGGAAGGCTCCACCGGGGTACGCATGTACACCGTGCTCGAGGGCCGCGTCGCGGTCACCATCGATGGCAGCATGGTCGAGCGCATCGGCCCGGGCGGCGTGTTCGGCGAGGCGGCGCTGCTCGACCAGGCGGCGCGCCTGGCGAGCGTGCAGGCGCAAACCGACTGCGCGCTGCAGCCGGTCGGCCGCACCGCTTTCCTCGAGCTGGTGAAAGTCAGCCCGGCATTCGCGGAGAAGATGCTGGTCGGACTCGCCGGGCGGCTGCGCCTGCTCACCGAGCGCCTGAAGTAGCCGGTGGTTATCCGGGGATCGTAGCGCGATAGGCGGCGCGCCGCGCCTGCGGTGTGCGCCCCAGCGCGTAGTAGCACGGGTGCGGGGTGACCAGCGCATCCTCCTTGCCCAGGACGTTCGCGCGGTAGCTGGACCAGCGGTAGTCGGCGGCGCTTTTCACCAGCCCCGCCCTCACGGGGTTCAGCTCGATGTAGCGCATGCACGCAAGCAGGTAGCGCGACGCCACCACTGGCGTCGCGTCGAGCTCTTCCACGCTCCCGCCGAGTTCACGCAGCAGCCCGGTGCCGCCGTTGGCGCGCGCGGGCGTGACCAGCAGGTGCACGTGGTTTCCCATCAGCACATAGGCGTGCACAGGGCACTCCAGACCGGTGGAGGACGTGCGCAGGCGCTCCAGGTAGGCGAGCCGGTCGTCTTCACCGAAGAAGCACGCGCCGCGGCCGCGCTGCACCAGGTGCAAGGCGACGCCGGGCTGCTGCGGGCAGGCTTGCCGGGCCATGCCTGCAGCAACGGCCCGGGAACGCAGGCGGTTGACTTACAATGCCACGCACCATCCAGGGAGGAGACCCATGAGACTGTTCGTCGCAGCATTGCTGTTCGCGGCCGCCGCTGCCGCGCAGGCCCAGTACCCGCAGCGCCCGGTGCAGGTGATCGTGCCCTGGGGCGCGGGCGGCGGCACGGACGCCACCGCGCGCATCATCGCCGCTCTGCTGGAAAAGGAATTGAAGCAGCCCTTCAACGTGGTCAACCGCACCGGCGGCTCGGGCGTGGTCGGCCACCAGGCGATCGCCTCGTCTCCCGCCGACGGCTACACCATCGGCATGATCACGGTGGAGATCACCATGATGCACCACGTGGGGCTCACGCCGCTCAAGCACACCGACTACACGCCGATCGGGCTGGTGAACGCCGACCCGGCGGGCGTGCACGTGCGCGTGGACTCGCCCTACAAGTCGGTGAAGGACCTGCTCGCCGCGATCAAGGCCAACCCCGGCAAGTTGAAAGCCTCCGGCACCGGCCAGGGCGGCATCTGGCACCTCGCCATCGCCGGGCTGCTGAAAGACCAGGGCATCGATCCCAATGCGCTGCCCTGGGTGCCCTCGAACGGCGCGGCGCCCGGCCTGCAGGACATGGTGGCGGGCGGCGTGGACGTGGTGCCCTGCTCGGTGCCCGAAGCGCGCTCCATGATCGACGCGGGCAAGGTGCGCGCGCTGGCCATCATGGACGCCAACCCGCCGGCGCTGTACCCGAACGTGCCGACGCTGAAGAAGGAACTGGGCTCCGACTGGGCGATTGCCGCGTGGCGCGTGATCGCCGCGCCCAAAGGCATCCCGCCTGAAGCGCAGAAAACGCTCGTCGCGGCGCTGAAGAAAGTCTACGACTCCAAGGACTACAAGGACTTCATGGCGAGCCGCGGCTTCGGCGTGCTGTGGGCCGATCCGGCGGGCACGGCGAAATTTATGGCCGCCTCGGACGCGAGCCTGGGCGCGGCGCTGAAAGCGGTAGGCCTGGCCAAGTAGCCGCTGCGTGAAGGTCAATGACGCGCTGAGCGGCGCGGGACTGGCCGCGCTCGGCGGCGTCGTCCTCTGGCACATCCAGGGGTTCCCGGCCATGCCGGGCCAGAAGTTCGGCCCGGCGTGGTTCCCCGGCATGATCGCCGTAGGGCTGCTCGCCTGCGGTGCGCTGCTGGTGCTGCGTGCGGGGGGCGGGCCCTGGATCGCCTTGCCGGCGTGGACAAGGCGCGCGCGGCCAATCGCCGGGGTCGCCTCGGTGATCGGCGGCCTGCTGTTCTACGTGCTTGCCGCGGATCGGCTTGGCTTTCACTTCACCGGGCTCCTGCTGCTCACCCTTTGGACGCGCGTGCTGGGCGCCAGCTGGCGCATGTCTCTTGCGGTATCGGTGCTCGCGACCCTGGCGATCCACTTGTCATTCTACAAATTACTCCGCATTCCCCTGCCCTGGGGCCTGCTCGAGCGCTTCGCGTTCTGACGTGACCGCCGACATCCTCACCCAGGCCCTGGCGCTGGTGTTCGATCCCACCGTGCTGTGGGTGATCCTCGGCTCGGCGGTGTTCGGCCTGTTCGTCGGCGCGGTGCCGGGGCTTACCGCGACCATGGCCACCGCGCTGCTGGTGCCGGTGACTTTCTTCATGCCGCCGGTGCCGGCGATCGCCTCGATCGTCACCGCCACCGCGATGGCGATCTTCGCCGGCGACATCCCGAGCTGCTTCCTGCGCATGCCCGGCACTCCGGCCTCCGCCGCCTACACCGACGAGGCCTATGGCATGACGAAGAAGGGCCAGGGCGAACTGGCGCTGGGCGCCGGGCTGGTGTTCTCGGTGATCGGCGGGCTGTTCGGCACCGCGGTGCTGATCCTCGCGGCCCCGGCGCTGGCGGAAGTCGCGCTCAAGTTCTCGTCCTACGAATACTTCTGGCTGGTGGTGCTGGGCCTCGCCAGCGCAGTGTTCCTCGCGCTCGCCAATCCGCTGAAGGGGATCGTGTCGCTGCTGCTCGGGCTGCTGGTGGCATCGGTCGGCCTGGACAACCCTGCCGGCTTCCCGCGCTTCACCTTCGGCAACGCGGAGCTCGCCGGCGGCCTCACCCTGATCCCGATCATGATCGGCATGTTCGCGGTGTCGGAGATCCTCCGCAACGTGGCGGCGATCGAGCGTCCCTGGGTGATGGCGCAGGCGAATATCGGCAACGTGTTCCAGGGCATGTGGGGGCTGATGCGGCGCTATCCGGTGCAGACGCTGCGCGGCAGTGTGCTCGGCACTGCAATCGGCGCGCTGCCGGGCGCGGGGGCCGATATCGCCGCCTGGATGTCCTACGCGGTGTCCAAGCGCTTCTCGAAGGAGCCGCAGAAATTCGGCACCGGCCACGTCGAGGGCATCATCGAGGCCGGCGCCTCCAACAACAGCGCGCTCGCCGGCGCCTGGATCCCGGCCCTGGTCTTCGGCATCCCCGGCGACTCGATCACCGCCATCGTGATCGGCGTGCTCTACATCAAGGGGCTCAACCCCGGCCCCACCATCTTCATGGAAAAAGCGGTGGAGATCTACGCCATCTTCATGGTCTTCATCCTGGCGAACCTGATCATGCTGCCGCTGGGCGTCGCCGCCATCAAGAGCGCCAAGCAGATGCTGCGCGCGCCGCGCGAATTGCTGCTGCCGGTGATCCTGCTGTTCTGCATCGTCGGTTCCTTCGCCATCAACAACTCCGCCTTCGGCGTGCTGCTGATGCTCGGCTTCGGCATCGTCGGGTACCTCATGGAGGAGAACGGCTTCCCGGTGGCGCCGGCGATCCTCGGCATGGTGCTCGGCGCCATGCTGGAGGAGAATTTCATCAGCTCGATGATCAAGGCCGACGGGCGCTTGCTGGCCTTCTTCGAGCGGCCGATCGCCGGCGGCCTCGGCGCGCTGACCATCGTGGTGCTGCTGGTGCCCCTGGTGCGAGCCTGGCTGCGCCGGGGCGCGCCGGCGCGGTAGCATGGCGGCCTGACCGTACCACGAGGAATGCCATGAGCGCCCCGGAGAAACCCAGGCAGGAAATGCAGCGCGACCCCACCGAGGTCCTGGCGGAGAAGCTCTACATAGAGATGTGCGGCCGCGTCTACAGCGTGAGCGGCGGCGAGAAACCGCAGCCCAAGATGCTGGCGCAGATGAGTTTCAAGCTCGCCCAGGTGTTCCAGGCGGCGAACTACGAGTTCAACCCCACGGCCGTCGCCGCGCGCGACGCGAAGGCCAAGGCCTCGGTCAACCTCGACAACGTGGAGATCGATTTCAGCTACGGCAAGCCGAAGTAGGCGCGCGCGTGAAGATCGACGCCGACCGCTTTCGCGTGCGGCCCGGCGAGCGGGTCCGGCTGAAGCAGTGGCCGACGCGTGTCGCGCCCCACTACGCCTCGAAAGCCGAGTACCAGAAGCAGCTCGCCCGCCACGTGGAGCAGATGGCCGAGCTGCAGAACCTGCTCTATGCCGGCGACCGCTACGCGCTGCTCCTCATCTTCCAGGCGATGGACGCCGCGGGCAAGGACAGCTGCATCAAGCACGTCATGTCGGGTGTCAACCCGCAGGGCTGCCAGGTCTACAGCTTCAAGCACCCCAGCGCCGAGGAGCTGGACCACGACTTCCTGTGGCGATGCATGCGCGCGCTGCCCGAGCGCGGGCGCATCGGCATCTTCAACCGCTCCTACTACGAGGAGGTGCTGATCGTACGCGTGCACCCGGAGATCCTGCGCGCGCAGAAGGTGCCGCGGGCGCAACTCGACGGGGACGAGGTGTGGGAGCAGCGCTACCGCTCGATCGCCGACCTGGAGGCGCACCTCGAGCGCAACGGCACGCGTATCGTCAAGTTCTTCCTGCACGTATCGAAGGCCGAACAGCGCAAGCGCTTCCTCGCGCGCATCGACGAGCCGGAGAAGAACTGGAAATTCAGCCGCCAGGACGTCGAAGAGCGCAAGGTCTGGAAGGACTACATGCAGGCCTACGAAGCCTGCCTCGAGGCGACCAGCACCAAGCGCTCGCCCTGGTACGTGGTGCCCGCCGACGACAAGCCGAACGCGCGGCTCATCGTCTCGCGCATCATCGTCGAGACGCTGGGAAAGCTCGACATGGCCTACCCGCGGCCCGACGCGGCACGGCGGCGCGAGCTGCTCGCGCTGCGCCGGCTGCTGGCGAAATAGCGGGGTGAGGCGCGTCTTCCACGGCTGGAAGATGGTGGCCGCCGGCAGCGGCATCCAGTTCCTGCAGTCCTGCCTCCTGCTGCAGTCCTTCGGCGCCTACGTCGCGGTGCTGCGCGACGACCGCGGCTGGTCGAAGACGGAGCTGTCCTTCGCCGCGGCGCTGCACCAGATGGAGGCCGCGATCCTCGGGCCGCTGCTGGGCTGGATCATCGACCGCTTCGGCGCGCAAGGGGTCATCCGCGCCGGGGTGGTGGTGCTCGGCTGCGGCTTCATGCTGCTCAGCCGGATCGAGACGCTCGCCGCCTTCTACGGCGCCTTCATCGTCGTCGCGCTGGGCTCGAGCCTGTGCGGGTTCTTCCCGCTCAATGTGTCGCTGATCCACTGGTTCGAGCGCAAGCGCGCGCGCGCGTTGTCCACCCTGGGCTTGGGCCTCGCGCTCGGCGGCATCGCCGTGCCGCTGGTGGCCTGGTTCATCGCCACCTGCGGCTGGCGCGCCACCGCCTTCGGCTCGGGCGTGATCATCCTGGTGCTCGGCCTGCCGCTCTCCTTCGTCATCCGCGGACGGCCGGAGTTCTACGGCGAGTTCGTGGACGGCGAGCCCGCGCCGGCGCCTTCGAGCAGGTCGCCGGCGATCGACCCGAAATCGGCGACGCGCGATTTCACCGCGCGCGAAGCGCTGCGCACGCCGGCGTTCTGGCTCTTGTCGTTGGGACACGGCTTCGCGCTGTTCGTCGTCACCGCGGTGAACGTGCACGCCATCACCCACCTGAAGGAAGGCCTGGGCTACCCGGTGGCGACGGCGGCGCTCTACATCATGCTGATGACTTTGGCGCAGATCGGCGGCATCGCCATCGGCGCGGTGACCGGCGACAGGTTCGACAAGCGCCTGCTCTGCGCCGCGTGCATGGTGATGCACATGGGCGGGCTCCTGTTCCTCGCCTACGCCAGCAACGTGGCGATGATCGTGGCCTTCGCCCTGCTGCACGGCACCGCCTGGGGCCTGCGCGGGCCGTTCATGCAGGCGATCCGCGCGGATTACTTCGGCCGCAGCGCCATCGGCATGATCCTCGGGCTGTCGTACATGGTGATCGTGGTCGGGCAGATCGGCGGGCCGATGATCGCGGGAGTCCTCGCGGACATGACCGGCAACTACCGCACCGGGTTTACCGTGCTCGCGCTGCTCGCCGGGCTGGGGTCGGTGTTCTTCCTGCTGGCGAAAATGCCGCCCCGTCCGAGGATGCCGGCGGCCCGATAAGCCTGGAATCTTCGTCGAGAATGACCCGGCGCTACACTCCCGCGATGCCCGAAGCGCCGCGCAAAATCATCCACCTCGACATGGACGCGTTCTACGCCTCCGTCGAGCAGCGCGACGACCCTGCTTTGCGCGGCAAACCCGTCGCCGTGGGCGGCTCTCCCACGTCGCGCGGCGTCGTCGCCGCCTGCAGCTACGAAGCGCGCAAGTTCGGCGTGCACTCCGCGATGCCGATGGCGCGCGCGCTGCGCGCCTGTCCCGGGCTGGTGATCGTCCGCCCCAACTTCACCAAGTATCGCGACGCATCGCAGAAGGTGATGGCGATTCTTCGCTCCGCCACTCCTTTGGTTGAGCCCCTCTCCCTGGACGAGGCTTACCTGGATGTCACCGAAAACCTGCTGCACGAACCCCTGGCGATGGAGGTCGCCAGGTACCTGAAGGCGCGCATCCGGGAGGAGCTCTCGCTCACCGCCTCCGCCGGCGTCGCGCCGAACAAGTTCCT
>JBGQFF010000023.1:0-28502 GCA_041496745.1 Gammaproteobacteria bacterium | reverse complement strand
CGGGAGACGATCGGGACGACTTGCCCGCCCACCCAGGCCTGCCGCAGCCACGCCAATCGCCCGCCGCGGAACACCAGGGCGGAAACCACGACATTGGTGTCGAGCACTACGCGCAGGGCGCGGCCTATTTCCTCTTCCGCGCCCACCGCACTGCGTCCTCGATATCCTTCTCGCCGATGCCGAGCGACTCGATCTTCTCCCACACGCCCTCGAGGCTCGAGACCCGCGCGGGTACCAGGACGATGCGGCCCTGGTCGGTGCGCACTTCGAAATAGCGGGTGCCGGGAAACTGGCTCACCACCGCCTTGGGGAGGGTGAGCTGGTTCTTCGAGGTCAGCTTGGCGAGCATGGACGCATTCCTTTTAGTAAGGCGCCCTTATTATACGACAATCTAGAATCGCCTTGCCAGCCGCCTCACCCCAGCATTTCCTTGAGCTCCCCGCTGGCGATCAGCTTCTCCAGGTCGCTCGCCCCGCCCACCAGCACGCCCTTCACGAACACCATGGGAAAAGTCGGCCAGCCGGCCCACATCTTGATCGCCAGGCGCCGCCGCCAGTCGCGCAGGTAGCTGCCGTACTCCAGGTACTGGTACTCGAATCCCGCCGCGTCGAGGAGCTTCCTCGCCTTCTTCGGGAACGGGTTGTGCCGCATGCCGACCACCACGATCGCGTTGGCCGCCACCGCCTCCTCCACCTCCCGCACGATCTCGCTGCGATAATTCGCGATCCGGTCGCGGACCTCCGGATGGATGCGGTCTTCTTCGAGGACTTTGCGTGCCATCATTGATCGTAGGGTGGGCCAGGGCCCACTCTACTCGGTTCTCCGGAAGCGGATGGCGGGATCGCGCTTGATTTGTTCCACCAGCGCCAATTCCCAGTCGAGATACGCCCGCGCGTGCTTCTCGTAGTCCGCGCCGTGCTCGTGGTCGTAGGGCTTGGTCCAGACGTCATCCAGCGTCGTGGTGGCGTTGGTCATGCCGGATTCGGTGGCCAGCTTCGCCGCGAACCAGGCCTGGTTGCCGCCCTCGAGCACTTTCACGTTCGGCCACAGCTGCGCCGCCTCTGGCGCCGCGAGGTGCGCGAGCGTCGCGTCCTCCGAGGTAAGGACGACGTCGGTCGAGTGCGGAATCTTCGCGCGTGCACTGGCCAGCCGCGAGCGCACCGCCCACCACGCCCCCGGCACGTGCCGGGCGCGAAAGCGCAGGCTGGTGGACAAGTCGATCACCGTCGCCTCGTGCGCGGCGAGCTGCTGCGGGCGGACGCTGCGCCAGCGCTTGAAGCCGAGGATCTTCGGCACGCGCGGCCCGCTCTGCGTCGCCCAGCCGCCAAAGCCATCCTCGCCCGCGGGCTCGAGCACGTGCACGTCGTCCCAGCCCATCTGGTTGAGCCATGAGGCGGTCATCACCGAGCGCACGCGCTCGGGATCGATGAGCACCACGCGGGCGTTTCTCACGCCGACGGTTTCGTCCGCCGCCTGCACCACCTGGCCTCCGGCCGCATGGCGCGAGCCGGCGAGGTGGCGCGCCTCGAACTCGGCACGCGAGCGCACGTCGAGCAGGTAGAGCGTGCGCGAACCATCTTCCCTCCAGTCCTCGACCTGGGGAGCGCGCACGAATTTCACCTGGAAGCGCGCGGCGACCTGCGCCGCCGCAGCGCGCGCCTTCCTGCGCCCCTCGGCCGAAGGCTCGGGCGCGACGCGCTCCGAGCCGTGCTCGCACTGGTAGCCGGCGAGCTCCCAGCCCATGGTGCCGTCTTTCAGCGCGACGACGTCCTTGAGGCCCGCGTTCCTGAGCGACTGGCAGCCGATGATGCTGCGCGTGCGCCCGGCGCAATTGACGACGACCAGCGTGTCGGGATCCGCCAGGTCCTGCACGCGGTACACCAGCTCCGCCCCCGGCGCGTCGATGCCGCCCGGGATGTTCATGCGTTGGTACTCCTCCCAGGGCCGTGAATCGAGGATCAGGAGCTTCCTGCCGCTCTCCTTCAGGCGCTGCAGCTCGGCGGGCGGGATGCGCGGCGTGCCGCAGTGGTGCTCTACGTACTCGCCAAAAGCCTTGGAAGGCACGTTCACGCCGCTGAAGAGCTCCCCGCCGGTAGCCTCCCACGCGGCACAGCCGCCTTCGAGAATTTCGATGTCGGTGTAGCCGAACAGCCCAAGCTTCGCGCCCGCGCGCCCGGCGAGATCTTCATCGCCGCCGTCCAGCAGCACCAGCGGCGCGCTGTTCCGCGGCAGGAGGTCTTCCGCCATGACTTCCAGCCGCGACAGCGGCAGCGAGCAGGCGAAGAACGGGTGGCCCTGGGTGTGCACACCCTGCTCGCGCACGTCGAGCAGCGCCAGCTCGCCGCCCGCCGCCAGGCGCTCGCGCAGCGCCGCAGGGGTCACGTGCGCGCTTCGCGGATGTCCGAGTGCGGCGGGAACACGTCCCAGCGGCCCTCTTTTTCCTCATAGAACTCGCGCTTGTGCAGCTGCTCGAGCGCGAGGCCGTACATGTGGAAGTTGAGCTGCGGCGCCTCGATGTGGATCGAATGCAGGTCCTCGGGGAGGAAAGCGACGCCCGTGCCCTGGCGCACCACGTCGCGGCCCTTCTCGCGCACGCCGCCCGCGCTGCGGTCGTAGAACTTGTTCAACTCCTCGCCCGTCACCCCCACGATCACCGCCCACGTGGTGTGGTTGTGCGCCGGCGTGCCGTAGCCGCCGAGCGACGCATTGGCGTAGAGCGCGAAGCGGTGGTCCGCGTCCTCCGACAGGCGGTAGAGGCAGGAGCGCATCTTGCCGCCGGGCTGCGGCGCGGGGTAATCGGCAGGGTCGAAAAGATCCCTGCGCGCGGCAAGGCGGATCAGCCGCGCCTTGATGTTCTCCAGGCTCGCGCGCGTCACGCCCTCGCGCTTCTCGATGTCGCGGATGTCGGCCACGGCGGCCTCGATGGCTTGCCTGCGTTCGCGCGCGCGGTCCATGCGCAAATTCTAACGTAGGGTGGGCCTGGGCCCACCCTACAGCTTCTCTAGTCGCGGACCCTGGCGCGCTGAGCTTTGAGCCTGGAGCGGCGCAGCTTGCCCTCGATGCGGCGTTGCCTGGAAGCGCGCGTCGGGCGCGTGGGCTTGCGTTTCTTCGGGACGAAGGCCGCAGCCTGCACCAGCGCATGCAGCCGCGCGAGCGCCTCGGCCCGGTTCATTTCCAGGCTGCGGTGCTGCTGCGCCTTGATCACCACCACCCCGGTGCGCGAGATGCGCTTGTCGCCGCGGTGCAGCAGGCGCTGCTTCACTTCCTCCGGCAGGGAGGAGGCGCGGATGTCGAAACGCAGGTGGACCGCATTGGAAACCTTGTTGACGTTCTGGCCGCCCGCGCCTTGCGCGCGCACGGCTTGCAGCTCGATTTCGTGCCCAGGGATCGTGGGGACGGCCCCCGCCATGCGCTAGCGCTTCTTCTTGTAAGTCGGCCGCCGCCTCACCATCGCCACTGGGTTCTCGTCCTTGTGGCGGAAGCTGATGCGCCCGCGCGTCAGGTCGTAAGGCGAGATCTCCATCGTCACCCGGTCCCCGGCGAGGATGCGGATGCGGTTCTTGCGCACCTTGCCGCCGGCGTAGGCGAGCACGGTGGCGCCGTTCGCGAGCTCGACGCGGAACTGGGTGCTCGGCAGCACCTCCTGCACCACGCCTTCCATCTCCAGCATTTCTTCCTTGGCCATGCAAATTTCCGGGTCGTTTCGAGGCGCGCAGTATACGCCTACCAGCCGCTGCCGCCCCCTCCTCCGCCGCCGCCGCCAGAGGATCCACCGCCTCCCCCGCCCCCGCCGCCGGACCCGCCCGCACTCGAGCCGGGCGGCGTGGACGCGGAACTGATGGCGCCGTCCATTCCGCCCAGCGATCCGGCCAGTGCGCTGCCGCTGAACTGCGCGCCGCCGAAATCCGAGCTGTAGTAACCCGCCACCGCGGCCGTCACCGCGGCGGCGCCGAGGATGGTGGTGAAGCGGTCGGCCCAGGCCGTCTCCACGTCGAGCGCCACCGCGTAGGGCAGCAGCCGTGCGAACTCTTCCGGGGTCTGCGGCGGCGCCTTCATGCGCGCGAGGTCGTCCTTCTCCGCGACGCTCAGGTACTGGCGCAGCCCCTGGATCGCGTCCTGGAGCTTGCGGCCCTCGACGCTGTAGGCGGGCAGCCAGCGCGCAAACAGCACCAGCATCAGGGCCATCAGAGCGCCGCACACCAGCAGCGCAACCAGCGGCGCATCCAGCATCAACATGGCGACGATCGAGACGATGGCGATCAGGATGCCGGTGAACCAGGAACCCATGTTGCGCGAGAAAAGTTTCCCGTTGTACTGCAGCGAGAGCTCGCGCTCGAGCATGCCGCGCACCGTCTGCACCGCGGGATTGTGCGTCTTGCCGATGGAGACGCTGCTGTCTGCCGCGGGCAGCAGGGCGACGAGCGTCTGCTCGCCTGGCAGCAGGTCCATCTGCTTGCCGGTGCGCTCGACGCGGAAGCCGTCGCCCGCTTGCCGGATCCTGAGGTAGCCGCGCGCGCCGAGGCCAAGGAGGCCAGAGGCGAAGCAGCGGTCATCGAACCCCATGCGGTCCACGTAGCGCACGCCCGCGGGGCCCATGCCGGGCGGCGCGTCGTAGCGCGGGAACGCGGGTCCCGCGCGTGGATCGCGCCCGACCAGGCGCCAGCGCCACCAGAGGAAAAGGAACAGCACCACGAACCCCACGGCGCCGGCCAGCACGCTGCGGTTATCGCCGATCCACCAGAAAAGGCGGTTGAGAAACGTGGGCTCCTGCACGATGCCCTTGGGAAACTCGACCACGATGGTGAGCCCCTGCCGCGGCCCCAGCGCCCTCGTGGTGCGGAAGCTCGCGCCGCCCTCGCGCGCCTCGGCCTGGTAGTCGCGGCCCCTCTCGCCCTGCGAACCGGTGTAGGCCTCGAGCTTGAGCTTGTCCGCCGGCACCGCGGCGGGCAGCGCCACGTCCGCCGAGATGCGGTCCATGGCGAACGTCCAGCCGTTGCCGTTCACGTTCCAGTAGAGCTCGTCGTGGTCCTTGAACCAGCCGAGTTGGCGCGAAGTGCGGTAGGTGATCTCGTAAACGTGCTTGCCGCGCGGCAGCATCACGGCGGCGTTGCCGATGCGGATGCGCTCGCCGTTGCCGAACTTCTGCACGGTCCACATTTCGCTGCTGCCGTTACGGCTCACCGCGACGACCTGGAAGGGCACCCTGACGCGCGCGCCGGCGCGGTCGCGGTAATCGGTGGGAAAATCGCGCAGGATGCCGCGCTTGATCTCGCGGCCCTCCACCTGCACCTCGATGCGCTCGGTGACAAACAGCCCGCCGTCCGCGCCGATGCGGATGTCGCTGTGGAAGTCGAGCACCCGCTCCTGTGCCGCTGCAGGAGCCGCGGCGACGAGCAGGGCGAGAAGCAGGCGCCTCACAAGGCCACCTTCACCGCGGCGCGGTCGTCGGTCTCGAAGAAGGGCAGCGGCTGGAAGGCGAACAGGCGCGCCACGACCACGTCGGGAAAGCTCTCCAGGCGCGTGACGTACTGCTTGACCGCGCCGTTGTAGAAGCGGCGTGCGAATTGCAGGTGGTCTTCCACTTCCACCAGCTTCGCCGACAGGTCGCGGAAATTCGCATCCGCCTTCAGCTGCGGGTAGTTCTCCTGCAGCAGGACGAGCTGCTGCAGCCGCTCGCCGAGCGCTCGCTCGAGCGCGAAGCGCGCCGCGCCGCCCTGTGCGGCGAGCGCCCGCGCGGCAAGCGCGCTGCCGCGCAATTCGGTCACCGTGGTGAGCAGCGCCTTCTCGTAGCCGGCGTAGCCGCGCACGGCTTCGACCAGCTGCGGCACCAGGTCGGCGCGGCGCTTGAGCTGCACGTCGATGTCGGCGAAGCCCTGGCGCGCCTGGTTGCGATCGGCGATCAGGCGGTTGTAGAGGACGATCCCGGCAACGAGCAGGACCGCCAGCGCCGCAACTGCGAACCACATCTCAGCCACCCCGCTGCGCCACGATGAACAGGCGCCGGAAGGGAAAAAGTGTACGGCCATCGGCCTGCGGCGGATACCAGCCGGCGACGCGGCGGCGGTAGTCGGCCTCGAAGGCGGCCTTCTCCGCGCCATCGAGCCGGTCGAGGAACTGCTTGAGCCAGGTGCCCTTGGTGTATTCGGCCACCGGGTTCTCGCCCGAGAGCACCTGCAGGTACTCGGTCTCCCAGATCTCGAGGCTCGCGGCGCGGCCCTTGAGCAGGCGCCAGTACTCGCCCGGCGCCGCCACCGGCTCGCGCCGAAGGAAAGGCTCGAGCTGCGCGCGCCACGGCCCCTGCTCGATCGCCTCCACGATCGTGGTGTGCGAGGGCGCGTCGAAATTGCGCGGCATCTGGATGGCGAGGAAGCCCCCGGGCGCCACCGCCTCGAGCAGTCCCGGGATCAGCTTGTCGTGGCCGTCCAGCCAGTGCAGCGCGGCGTTGCTGTAGAGCACGTCCACCGGCGCCGCCGGGCGCCAGCGCGCGATGTCGCCCTGCACGAAGTTCGCCTGCGGAGTTTCTGCGCGCGCCTTCGCCAGCATTTCGGGCGAGGCGTCCACGCCGGTGAGCCTTGCCTGCGGCCAGCGCGCGAGGATCAGCGGCGCGAGGTTGCCCGCGCCGCAGCCCAGGTCCACCACCGTGGTGGGCGACTGCGCCGGGATGCGCGAGAGCAGGTCCACCGCCGGGCGCAGGCGTTCGCCGGCGAATCTCAGGTACTGGGCGGGGTCCCAGCTCACGTGCCGCTCACGTGCAGACCATATTCCTGCCGCCCTTCTTCGCGCGGTACAGGGCCTGGTCGGCGGCCTTCAGCACCTGCGCCGGCGGCTGGCGCTCGATCTCCGGCTCGGCGGCGCCCATCGACACCGTGACGGACAGCAGCTTCACGGGCGCGCTGTCGCCGCGGCGACGGATGCCCGCCTCCTGCTGGCGCGGGCGCTCCTCGCCGCGCACCGCCATCTTGTAGCGCTCGATCGAGTCGCGCGTGTGCTCCAGGTACGGCAGCGCCTCCTTCAGCGTCTTGTCGTGGAACAGCACGCTGAACTCCTCGCCGCCGTAGCGGAAGGCTTCGCCGCCGCCGCCCACCTCGGCCAGACGCGCGGCGACGAGCTTGAGCACCTGGTCGCCGATGTCGTGGCCGTGCATGTCGTTGAAGCCCTTGAAGTGGTCCACGTCCGCCATCGCGATCACGTAGTGCGGGCCCATGGCCCGCAAGCTCTCGTCCAGCGCGCGCCGCCCGGGCAGCCCGGTGAGCTCGTCGCGGAAGGCGAGGCGGTGCGACTCCTGCACGAAAGCCAGCAGCACGATCGCGCCGGCCGCGGTCATGAAGACGCCGAACGCGGTGGGCGACTCGGCCCACTCGGCGGCGATGAAGAAGGACGCGAGCGCGGCGGCAAGCCCGATGTCGAGCGGCGTGTGCTTGGGCCAGGCGCGCCACAGCGCGACGACGAAGGCCGCGGCGAAGATCAGCCGCCCGGCGAGCGGCGTGGGCGGCGAGCGCAACAGCCAGTGCTCGAGCAGCCCCTGCCAGGCGAGGCCCGAGAGCGGGCTGCGGCCGGCGGCGGCGATCCACAGGATGAACAGCGCCTGGAAGCCGAGCAGCACAAGCCAGCGGTAGCTGCCGTAGTACAACACCCCGCGTTCGGGCAGTGCCATGGCGGCGAGCGCGTTCACCGGCACCAGGACGACGAGCGCCGTGTATACCGCCTTGGCGGCGAAGCCGCCGAGCCCCTGCGCGTAGTGGTAGCCGGCGTAGGCGGCGAGGAGCGAGGCCAGCAGAATGAGCGCGCGGCCGCGGTTGAAGCGCAGCGCGAAGGCCACGCCCAGCGCGAGCACGACGTAGGGCCCGAGCGTGCGCAGGCCCGCGAGCGACGCGGGCAGCGCCGGGCCGAACCACACCGCGAGCGCCGCGAGGAGCAGGATCGCCGCGGGCGCAAACACTGGCCGTGCGCCGGGCGGAATGAGCACGATCACCGGCGTCGCTTCCTCACGCCATAGCGGCCCGCCGGTTCGCGCAGCTGCGGGCGATGCGCCGCGTCGAGCTTGTCCAGGAGGCGCAGGCCGTCGGCGGCGCGCCCGCGCGCCGCGCGGATATGAAAGCGCGTCTCGGCGTCGAACTCGGCGAGCGCCGCAGTCGACAGCTCCTCGATCAGCTTGTTGACGCTCACGCCGCGCGCGTCGGCGAGCCGCCGCAGCCTTTCGTGCGTGTCGTCCGGGACCCGGATCGTCAAAGTTCCCATGTCACCCTCCCGTCGCCAGTTGTTCGGGCCGCAGCACGGCGAGGTGCCCGAAGCGCAACTCCATGCGCGCAAAATCGCGCACGTTGCGCGTCACGATCGCCTCGGCGCCGCCCGCGACCGCCAGTTCCACGACATGGTTGTCCGACTCGTCCGGAGAGTTCGGCCGCCACAGGTAGTAGACCCTGGTCCAGCGGCATGTGCTCAGGTACGCGTCGAACAGCCTCTCGCGCTCGCCGGCGGACAACGGACAGTTCGCGAACAGGGCGGCGCGCGCCAGCACCGCCTCGTGTTCGGCATACAGCGCAGAGCCCATCAACGGGACCAGGTCGCCCTTGAGGCAGCGCCGCAGTGCAGCCCTGGCCGCGCCGCCCGTGCGCAGGCAAGCCGACACGAAGACGTTGGTATCGAGGACGACGAGCCGCACGGCAGCGCTCTCCCGATGACAGCATATATGCTAGCACTCGGCCCGGCTGCCGGAAAGCAGGCCCGGCTCCCGCAGCGCTAGGCGCCCAGCCGATCGGGCCTGAAGCCGGCGTCGCAGACCTTGCCGCGTTGTGCGCGCTTGCCCAAGTGCCCGGCGAGCTGCTTGGCATCCAGCGTCTGCGTCGCGCGGTTCTTTCTCTTGATGCCCGACACCACGAGCGACTTGCCGTCGGTGATGGCCACCGAGGCGAGCGTGACCTCGTCGGGCAGCGCGACGAGCTGCACACCGACGCCGCCGTTGGGGCGCACCGGGACCTCTTCGAGCGGGAAGAGGAGCAGCCGCGCGTCGGAGGACAGCGCGGCAATGTATTTTCCGGTGTTCACCGGCGCGGGCACCTGCGCCCGTGCGCCCTCCGGCACGCTGATGAAGTCCTTTCCCTGCCTGGTCTTGGACACCAGATCGCCAAGCTCACACACGAAACCCAGGCCTGCGCTGGAATTCATCAGCAGTCGTTGTCCCGGGTTGCCCGTGCCCATCCACACGATGTCGTCGGATGAGGAATTCACCAGAGTGTTCACCGGCGAGCCGTCGCCGCGGCCCGCGGGAATGGCGGCGGCGTCGAGGGTGAAGGTTTTGCCGGAGGCCGCGAGCACGATCACCGGGTCGGTGGTCTTGCAATCCAGCGCCTGCAGGAGCCCATCGCCGTCCTTGAAGGTGAGCGTCGCAAGGTCGGGGCCGTGGCCGGTGCGCGCGCGGATCCAGCCCTTCTGCGACAGCACCACCGTGATCGGCTCCTCCACCACCGTGCGCTCGAGCTGCGCGCGCTCCTCCGTCCTGATCAGCGTGCGGCGCGCGTCGCCGAATTTCTTCGCGTCCTCGTCGAGCTCCCTCACCACCAGCCGCTTCAGTTCCTTCTCGTTGCCGAGGATCTCCTGCAGGCCTTTCCGCTCGGCCTCGAGGGCTTTTCTTTCGTCGTCCAGCTTCACGCCGTCGAGCCTGGTGAGCTGGCCGAGGCGGATGTTGACGATGTCCTCCGCCTGGCGCTCGGTGAACTTCCATTTCGCCTGCATCCTCGCCTTGGCGTCGGCCTGGTCCTCGGCGGCGCGGATCAGCTTGATGATCTCGTCGATGCGCACGTAGGCGAGGAGGCGCCCCTGCACGATGTGCAGGCGCTCCTCGCACTTGTCGAAGCGGTGCTGCGTCCTGCGCCTCACCGTCTGCTGGCGCCATGCGCCCCACTCGCGCAGGACTTCGATGATGCCCTTGGTTTCCGGCAGGCCGTCCAGGCCGATCCAGGTCATGTTCACCGCGTAGCGCGTCTCGAGGCTGGTGTTGACCATCAGCGCCGCCATGGTCTCTTGCGCGTCCTGGCGCGAGCTGCGCGGCTCGATCACCAGGCGCAGCTTGGACTTGCGGTCGGACTCGTCGCGCACGGCCTCGACCTGCTCGAGCACGAACTGCTTGAGGCGCTTTTGTTCCTGGTTGAGTTCCTTCTTGCCGGCAGAGGGCCTGGGATTGACCAGCGCCTCGATCTCCTCCAGCACCTGGCGGCAGGAGACGCCGTGCGGCAGTTCGCTGATCACGATGCGCCACTGGCCGCGCGCGAGCGGCTCGACGTTCCAGCGCGCGCGCATGGCGATCGAGCCCCTGCCTGTTTCGTAGGCCTGCCTTATTTCCTCGGCCGGCGAGATGATCTGCCCGCCGCCGGGGAAGTCCGGGCCCGGCATGATTTCCAGGATGTCCTCGACCTTGGCGCGCGGATGCCTGATGACGTAGGCCGCGGCGGCGGCGACTTCCTTCAGGTTGTGCGAGGGAATGCGCGTGGAGAAGCCGACCGGGATGCCGAAGGAGCCGTTCAACAGGCCGAAGGGCACGCGCGCGGGCAGCAGCACCGGCTCGTCGAACTTGCCGTCGTAGTTCTTGATGAAATCGACCGTGCCCTCGCCGATCTCGGCGAGCATCAGCTCGGCGTAGCGCGAGAGCTTCGCCTCGGTGTAGCGGTAGGCCGCCGCCGAGTCGCCGTCGCGGCTGCCGAAGTTGCCCTGCCCGTCGATCAGCGGGTAGCGCATGGAGAAGGGCTGCGCGAGGTGCACCAGCGCCTCGTAGGTCGAGGAGTCGCCGTGCGGGTGGTACTTGCCGAGCACTTCGCCGACGTAGCGCGCGCACTTGGCGAAGCCTTGCGCGCTGGCATCGCCCATCGCGTAGAGAATGCGGCGCTGCACCGGCTTGAGGCCGTCGGCCACCTCGGGCAGCGCACGCGCCTTGACGGTGGAGACCGCGTAGCCGAGGTAGGCCTGCGAGGCGTGGCGCTCGATCGGCGCCGCGTCGTCGCCGTTCTCGGGCGTGAACAGGTCCGGGGTGCGGGTGTCCATGGTCACCTGAAGAGGTCGAGTTGTTCGTCAGCCATCGCCACGGCGAGCTCGACCGCCTTCCTGGCCTTCTCGAGATCGTCGCTCGCGCCCGCCCTGCCGGAGGCCTCCCAGGTGTAGCGGCCCTCGCCGGCGAGCGTCACTTTTCCGAGCTTCTGCTTTCCCTGCCAGAGCACGTGGCCCTTGTAGGCCCGCTCCCAGAACGCCTTCTGCTTCTTCGCCATGGCGCCCTCCCTAAATGTCCGCCTCCACGGTCTTCCAGTGCTCGCGCATCCAGTTGCGGCGGCCTTCGGCCTCGCCGGAGTCCATCAGCAACTCGAAGGTGGCGCGCGCCTTCTGCAGCTGTTTCGAGTCGAGCTGCATGCGCACCAGCCGCCGCGTATCGGGATTCATCGTCGTTTCCCAAAGTTGCTCGGGGCTCATCTCGCCCAGGCCCTTGAAGCGCGAGATCTCCCAGGAGCCTTGCTTCACCTTTTCCTTCTTCAGCGTGGCGAGGGTTTCCTCCAGCTCGTCGTCGTCGAGGCAATAGGCGCGGCGCGCCGGCTTGCCCTTGCCCTGCGCCGGGATCTCGACCTTGAACAGCGGCGGCTGCGCGACGTAGACGTGCCCGGCTTCCACGAGTTTGGGCGCGTGCATGAAAAAGAAAGTGAGCAGGAGCGCCTGGATGTGCCCGCCGTCCACGTCGGCGTCCGTCATCAGGATCACCTTGCCGTAGCGCAATCCCGAGAGCTCGGGCGAGTCTTCGGGGCCGTGCGGGTCCACGCCGATGGCGGTGGCGATCGCCTGCAGCTCCTTGTTGGCGAGCACCGTGCGCGAATCCTTGGACATGGTGTTGAGCACCTTGCCGCGCAGGGGCAGGATCGCCTGCGCCTCCTTGTCGCGCGCCTCTTTCGCCGAGCCGCCGGCGGAATCGCCCTCCACCAGGAATAACTCGTTCCGCGTCACGTCGCCGGAAGCGCAGTCCACGAGTTTCCCCGGCAGCGTGGCGATACCGGAAGATTTCTTCCTCTCGACCTTCTTGCCCTTGGCGAGACGCGCGAGCGCCTGCTCGATCGCCAGCTCGGCGATTTTCCTGCCGTCCTCGGGGTGCTCGTTCAGCCACAGATCGAAGGCGTCCTTCACGCAGAGTTCCATCAGCTTCGCCGCGTGGCGCGTGGTGAGCTTTTCCTTGGTCTGGCCGTGGAACTGGGTGCGCACGATGCGCGCCGAGAGCGTGAAGCAGGCGCGCGCCCACACGTCGTCGGCGATCAGCTTCACGCCCTTGGGCGCGAGCGCGCGCGCCTCCATGAAGGCGTTGATGGCGTCGTGGATGCCGGCGCGGAAACCTGCCTCGTGCGTGCCCCCCGAGCGCGTCGGAATCAGGTTGACGTGGCTGTCGGCGAACACCTCGCCCTCGGCCACCCAGCCGATGGCCCAGGAGGCGCCCTCGCCCGGCTCGACCTCCGGGATGCTGCTCTCGGTGAAGAAGCGCTCGCCCGAAAAGAGCGGCGCGACGAGTTCGCGCCCCTGCAGCATGAAGTCGAAGTACTGCGCCATGCCGCGCTCGTACTTCCAGCTCTTTTGCTCCTTGCCTTCGACCTTGAGCACCGTGGTGAGGCCGGGCAGCAGGTAGGCTTTCGAGCGCACCAGGTGCTCGAGCTCGGCCAGCGGGATGCCGGGCGAGTCGAAGTGCCTGGGATCCGGCCACATGCGCACCACGGTGCCGGTGCGCTTGTCCTTGATCTTCTCGGATTTCAGCCTGGACTTGAGCTCGCCGCCCTCGAAGGCGATCGAGTGCCTGCCGCCGTCGCGGTAGACCGTGACCTCCATCCGCCTGGAGAGCGCGTTCGACACCGCGACGCCCACGCCGTGCAGGCCGCCGGAGATGTGGTACACGCCCTCGCCCGATTTCGCGAACTTGCCGCCCGCGTGCAGCATGCCGAAGGCGACTTCCACGGCGGGCTTGTGCTCCACCGGGTGCATGTCCACCGGGATGCCGCGGCCCTCGTCCTCGACCTCGAGCGCGCCGTCCTTGAACACGCGCACGGTGATCCGCTTGCCGAAGCCGGCGAGCGCCTCGTCCACCGCGTTGTCGATCGCCTCCTGCACGATGTGCAGCGGGTGCACGGTGTGCGTGTACATCCCCGGCATGCGCCGCACGGGCTCCAGGCCCTTGAGGGCCTGGATGGCGGAGGCGTCGTAGACTTGTTGTTTGGCCATGTATCTAGTAGCGGCTCAAGGCCGGACAACTAGATATTGTAGGCCAATTGCCGGACCCGCTCCCAGTCGACCAGCTTCGCCAGCTCCGCCTCCATCGGCAGCTCGATCTTCCCGAATCGCGCTTCGCGGGATGAGCAAATTCGGGGTCAGAGCCCGATTTCTTTCAGGTACTTCCTTACTCCCGGATGGATCAGTTCCGGATTCGGGGCGGCGTCGCGCGTGTTGGCCATCGTCGTTTCGCGCGCCTGCGCGAGGCGCGCCGCGAGCGGCGCCTCGGCCCAGTGGATCGCCCGCGCGAGTCGATACGCGACGTCCTCCGGCAATTCCGGCTTCGCCAGCACGAAACTCCAGGAGCCCACTGTACTCAGAGGCGCATCCTGCCCGGGATAGCTGCCCGCCGGCATGGTGAGCGCTTTGAGCGCGCTGTTCTCCGCGAGGATCTGCCGGATCTCGCCGGCGTTCGGCGCGACGAAGCGCCCGCCCGCCTTGGCCACCGCGGTGAATCCCGGCCAGCCGATGCCCGCACCCCACAACGCAGCGGCGCGGCCGTCGAGCACCATCGCCGGGCCGTCGGCGGCCTTCTCCAGGAAGATCGGCTTCACTTCGACGCCGAGTACCTCGAGCACGCCGCGGCCCATCACCGTGAGGCCCGAGCCCTGCGTGCCGAGCACCACCGGCCGGCCCTTGAGGTCGGCGATCGCACGCACCGGGCTGTCGCCGCGCACCACGAACATCCCGGGCGAGGAGTACATCGCGGCGACGATGCGCAGCTTCGTGTCCGGCTTCGCCAGCGCCGCGCTCGCGATCTCGCCGGCCACCAGGCCGAGGTCGAGCTTGTTCGCTTCGAGCAGCGGCACGTTCTCCGCGCTGCCCTTGGTATTGCGGGTCTGAATGGAGAGCGCCGGGTCCTGCGCGTTCACCATGTCGGCGAAGGCGTCGCCGAAGACGGGGAAACCGCCGCCGGGGGTGGCGGTGCCGAGGATTATCACGATCGCGAGTGGATTCATTTCAGCCGAGTGTGGGCATGTTGAGTCCCGGCGCCGGCGTGTCCTGGTGCGGCCAGCGCGTGGTGATCGCCTTCGTGCGGGTGTAGAACTTGACGCCCTCCATGCCGTGCACGTGCAGGTCGCCGAAGAGCGAATTCTTCCAGCCGCCGAAGGAGTAGAACGCCACCGGCACCGGGATTGCCACGTTGATGCCGACCATGCCGACCTGCACCTCGTTCTCGAAGCGCCGCGCCGCGCCGCCGGATTCGGTGAAGATCGCCGTGCCGTTGGCGTACGGATTCCTGTTGATCAGCGCGATGGCCTCCTCCAGCGTTTTCACGCGCAGCACCACCAGCACCGGGCCGAAGATCTCGTCGCGGTAGATGCTCATCTCCGGCTTCACGTGATCGAAGAGGGAAGTGCCGAGGAAGAATCCCTCCTTCACCGGCGGATTGCTTCCATCCAGAACGGGCTTCGCTCCCTCGGATTTTCCTTTCCCGATGTAGGACGCCACCTTGTCCCTGTGCTGCGCGGTGACGAGAGGTCCCATCTCCACGCCGTCCGCATCTCCCGGCCCAATCTTGATCGCCCTGGCCTTCTTCTCCAGCAGCTTCACCAGGGGATCCGCCGCCGCGCCCACCGCCACCACCGCGGAGATCGCCATGCAGCGTTCGCCCGCCGAGCCGTAGGCCGCGCCGATCAGCGCGTCCGCCGCGAACTCGAGGTCCGCGTCCGGCAGCACCACCGCGTGGTTCTTCGCCCCGCCCAGCGCCTGCACGCGCTTGCCGTTCTTCGCGCAGGTCTCGTAGATGGTCCTGGCGATCGGCGTCGAGCCGACGAAGCTCACCGCCGCAATGCCCGGATGCGCGAGGATCGCGTCCACCGCCGCCTTGTCGCCGTGCACCACGTTGAACACGCCGTCGGGCAGCCCGGCTTCCTTGAACAGTTCCGCCATGCGGATCGAGGCAGAGGGCACCTTCTCCGAAGGTTTCAGGATGAACGTGTTGCCGCAGGCGATCGCCATCGGGAACATCCACAGCGGCACCATCACCGGGAAATTGAACGGCGTGATGCCGGCGCACACGCCCACCGGCTGGCGCACGGTGTGCGTGTCCACCGCGGTGCCGACGTTTTCCGAGTACTCGCCCTTCAGGAGTTGCGGGATGCCGCAGGCGAACTCCACTACCTCGATGCCGCGCTGCACCGAGCCCATCGCGTCGGGCAGCGTCTTGCCGTGCTCCCCGGTGACCAGGCGCGCGATGTCCTTCTGCTTGGCCTGCAGCTGCTGCAGGAACTTCTGCATGACGCGCGCGCGGCGCAGGATCGAGGTATCGCGCCACTCGGGATACGCCGCGCTCGCCGCCTTCACCGCCGCGTCGATCGCCGCGGCATCGCAATACGGCACGCGCTTGGTCACCTGGCCGGTGGCGGGGTTGTAGACCTCGCCCATGCGGCCGGCAGGAACCACTGGTTTCCCCGCGATCCAGCAGGGAACGGGTTCGAGTCTCAGTTCAGCGGGCTTGTTCATCGGCGGACTCCTGCGTGGGCGGCAAATTCTACGCCGATATACTCCACGCATGACCGTGCCGCTGATCTCCGCCCGGCTCGCCTTCGCCGCCGACGGCACGCCGTACTCGCAAGCCTACGGCGACGTCTACCACGCCGCGGAAGGCGGCGCGGCGCAGGCGCGCCACGTGTTCCTCGGCGGCAACGGCCTGCCCGCGCGCTGGGGCGGCGCGCGCCGCTTCACGGTGCTGGAAACCGGCTTCGGCTTCGGCCTGTCGTTCCTCGCCACCTGGCAGGCCTGGCGCGAGGACGCGCAGCGCTGCGCGCGCCTGCACTACGTGTCGGTGGAGAAGCATCCGTTCTCGGCGCAGGACCTCGCGGTGCTGCACGCGCCGCACGCCGAGTTCGCACCGCTCGCCGAGGAACTGCGCAGCGCGTGGCCGATGCTGGTGCCGGGCATGCACCGCGTCGAGTTCGAGGAAGGGCGCGTGGTGCTCACGCTTGCCTTCGGCGACGCGCAGCACCTGCTGCCGCAGCTGCGCCTGGCCGCCGACGCCATCTACCTCGACGGCTTCGCGCCGGCGAAGAACCCCGACATGTGGTCGCCCGCGCTGCTCAAGTCGGTGGCGCGCCTCGCCGCGCCGGGCGCCACCGCCGCCACCTGGAGCGTGGCGGCGCCGGTGCGCGAGGGTCTGCGCGCGGCCGGCTTCGCCGCCGAGAAGCGCCGCGGCTACGCGAGGAAAAGCGAGATGCTGGTGGCGAGCTTTGTCCCGCAGCGCGCGCTGCGTGCCGCGCCGCCGCAGCCCGCCGAGCGCAGTGCCGCAGTGATCGGCGCCGGCCTCGCCGGGGCCGCCGCCTGCGAGCGGCTCGCGGCGCGCGGCTGGGAGGTGACGCTCGTAGAGCGCCACCCCGCGCCGGCGATGGAAGCCTCGGGCAACCACGCGGGCGCCTTTCACCCCATCGTCTCGTCCGACGACAACCACACCGCGCGCCTCACGCGCGCGGCGTTCAGCTGGCTGCTCGAGCATTGGCGCCAGTTCGACGCCATCGGCGCGGCGCCCGAGTGGCAGCGTTGCGGCGTGCTGCAGCTCGCGCGCGACCCGCGCGAGGACGCGGCGCAGCGCGCGGCGATCGCGGCCCTGGGCTATCCACCGGAGTACGCGCAGGCGCTGGACGCGGCGCAGGCGAGCGCCTGCGCCGGCGTGACACTGGCCGCCGGCGGGCTGTGGTTTGCGGAAGGCGGCTGGATCCGCCCGCAAAGCCTCGTCGCTGCGCTTCTGCATCGATCGCGGTCCGCGATGCTGTTCGGCCGCGAAGCCGCGGCGCTCGTGCGCCGCGGCGAACGCTGGAGCGTGCGCGATGCGGCGGACCGCGATCTTGTAACGGCACAATGCGTCGTTCTGGCCAATGCATCGGACGCCCTCCGCTTGCATCCGTCCCCGCACATCAAACTCCGCCGCGTGCGCGGCCAGCTCACTTACCTCCCGCCGCTGGCCGAATTGAAGACTGTTGTCCTGCGCGGCGGCATGGTGCTCCCCGCCATCGACGGCGTCTCGGTGACGGGAGCGAGCTTCGATCTCGATGACCAGGACACGAAGATGCGCGCCGACAGCCACGCCGGCAACCTCGAGCGGCTGGAGCGCCTGGTGCCCGGCGCCGCGCGCGGGCTCGACCCGGAAAAGCTCGATGGCCGCGTCGCCTTTCGCACGGTCGCGCGCGACCGCCTGCCGCTCGTCGGCGCGCTCGAAGACGCGCCGGGGCTGTATGGCGCCCTTGCCTACGGATCGCGCGGACTGCTGTGGGCCGGGCTCGGCGCGGAACTGCTCGCGAGCAGCATGGACGGCGAGCCGCTGCCGCTGGAGGGCGCGCTGGGGGATGCCGTCGCGCCGGGAAGATTTGCCCTCAGGACCAGGCGCCGCGCAGGATCGCCGGGCTCGCGTCCTTGACGTCGCGCAGGCCGCACAGGGCCATGGTGACGTCGAGCTCCTTCTGCATGATCTCGAGCACCTTCGTCACGCCCGCCTCGCCCATCGCGCCCAGGCCGTAGGCGAAGGCCTTGCCGATCATCGTGCCGCGCGCGCCGAGCGCCAGCGCGCGCAGCACGTCCTGCCCCGAGCGGATGCCGCCGTCGAACCAGACCTCGGTGCGCCCGCCCACCGCCTGCACCACTTCGGGCAGCGCGCGGATCGAGGACACGGTGCCGTCGAGCTGCCGCCCGCCGTGGTTCGATACCACGATGGCGTCCGCGCCGGTGGAGGCGGCGATCTTCGCGTCCTCGGCGTCGAGGATGCCCTTGAGGACGAGCTTCCCGCCCCAGAGATTCTTCACCCACTCGACGTCCTTCCACGAGAGCGTCGGGTCGAACTGGCCGGCGATCCACTGCCCCAGCGTGCTCAAGCTCTTCGCGTCGGGGATGCGGCCCTCGAGGTTGCCGAAGCTCTTGCGCCGGCCGGAAAGCACGTTCAGCACCCAGCCGGGCTTCCCCATCACGTCGAGGACGGTGCCGAGCGTGAGCCTGGGCGGCACGGTGAGGCCGTTCTTCAGGTCCATGTGGCGCTGGCCCTGGATCTGCAGGTCGAGCGTCATCACCAGCGCCGAGCATTTCGCCGCCTTGGCGCGCTCGATGAGCGAGGCGGCGAAGCCGCGGTCGCGCATCACGTAGAGCTGGAACCAGAAGGGCTTGGTCACCGCGCTCGCCACGTCCTCGATCGAGCAGATCGACATGGTGGAGAGCGTGAACGGGATGCCGAATCTCTCAGCGGCGCGCGCGCCGAGCATCTCGCCGTCGGCCCAGTTGAGGCCGGTGAGGCCGACCGGCGCGATCGCCACCGGCATTGCGACCTCTTGCCCGGCCATCGTGCTGCGCGTGGAGCGCATGTCCACGTCGATCCCCACCCGCTGGCGGAAATGCAGCGCCTCGAGGTCGGCGCGGTTGGCGCGCAGCGTCGTCTCGTCGTAGGAACCGTGGTCAACGTAGTCGAAGATCGCCTTGGCGACGCGCTTGCGCGCCATCTGGCGCAGGTCTTCGATGTTGGTCACCACTGGCATGCGCGCCGATGTTAGCACGCGCATTTCACATCGTGAGATAGAATCGCGGCTCGATGAGCGCCAAAGACGACGCCAAGGGGCCGATCCAGGTCATCGACCGCATGATGAAGCTGCTCGACGTGCTCGGCGAGCACCCCGAGCCGCTCGGCCTGAAGCAGATCGCCCAGTACACGGGCCTGCACCCTTCCACGACGCACCGCATCCTTGCGGCGATGGCCGGCGGGCGCCTGGTGGACCGCATCGAGCCGGGCAGCTACCGCCTTGGCATGCGCTTGCTGGAGCTGGGCAACCTGGTGCGCTCGCGCATCAGCGTGCGGGAGCTGGCGCTGCCGGTGATGCGCGAGCTGCACGCGCAGACCGGCGAGACGGTGAACCTCTCGGTGCGCCACGACGACGAGATCGTCTACGTCGAGCGCACCTCCTCGGGCCGCTCGGCGATGCGCGTGGTGCACGTGATCGGCGCGCGCGCCGCGCTCCACATCACCGCCGCGGGCAAGCTGTTCCTGCTGGAAGACGGCTTCGCGCGGCTGCGCGAGTACGCCAAGCGCACCGGGCTGGCGGCGCACACCAAGAACACCCTCAGCAACCTGCAGCTGCTCGAGCGCGACCTGGAGCGCATCCAGCGCCAGGGCTGGGCCACCGACAACGAGGAGGCCGAGATCGGCGTGCGCTGCGTGGCGGCCGCGGTGCGCGGCGATGCCGGCCGGCTGATCGCCGCGTTGTCGCTCTCGACCCCCGCCGACCGCATGAAGCCCCAGTGGGGACCGCTGATCAAGGAAACCGCCGACCGCGTCTCGCGCTCGGTCGGCCATCGCCCGCGCGAGGCGCGCATCGGCTCGACCTGAAAATCGGGGTCAGAGCCCGATTTCATCTCGCAAGAGAAATCGGGCTCTGACCCCGATTTTTACGCAGCAATCAATCCGAACAGCGCAAAGCGCTTTTGGGCGTCCTGCCACACTCTATCCGCGCGGAAGCCCGCTTCGGCGGCGAGCGCGGCGAACTCCTCGACCGCGTACTTGCAGGAGTTCTCGCTGTGGATGGTTTCGCCGGGCGCAAACTCGAAGCGGTAGGCGCCGACGTTGACCGACTGGCGCTCCAGGCTCACCAGGTGCATCTCGATGCGGCCGGGTCGCGGGTTGTAGAAGGCGTAGTGCCGGAAGCGCCGCAGGTCGAAGTCGGCACCCAGCTCGCGGTTGATCCGCCGCAGCAGGTTCAGGTTGAACGCCGCCGTGACGCCGCGCGAGTCGTTGTAAGCTGCGTGCAGCACGTTGGCGTCCTTCTTCAGGTCCACGCCGACCAGCATGGCTCCCGCGCGCCCCACCTGGCCGCGTGTCATCTTGAGGAAGGCCTGCGCCTCCTCCGGCGTAAGGTTGCCGATGGTGGAGCCTGGGAAATACACCACGCGGCGGCGCCCGGCGCGCGCGCGGAACACTGGCAGCCGCAGCGGCTGCAAAAAATCGCCGACCACCGCGAAGATGTGCAGCCAGCCGAATTCGCGCGCCAGGCGCCGCGCCGCGCCGGCCAACGCGTCCTCCGAGATGTCCACCGGCACGTACACCGACGGGCGCAGCGCGCGGATCAGCAGGCGCGTCTTCAGGCTGGCGCCGCTGCCGTACTCGATCAGCTCGCAACCCTTGCCGGCAAAGCGCGCGATGGCCGCAAGGTGCCGGCGCGTCAGCGACAGCTCGGCGCGCGTCGGGTAGTACTCGGGCAGCCGGCAGATGCGGTCGAACAGCCGGCTGCCGGCGGCATCGTAGAAATACTTCGGGGGCAGCACCTTCTGCGGCAGCGACAGCCCGGCGATCACGTCCTCGCGCAAGCTGCCGCCCGGGATGTCCGAGCCGTAGTGGCGGGTGCGGCCTAGCCGCGCGGCTCGCGCGCGGCGCTGGTTTCGAGCCACTTGCGGATGCGCTGCGCGTCGCCGATGCGCGAGTACTTGCCGTAGGAATCCAGCAGCACCACCACCAGGTCACGCGAGGCGACGCGCACGTGCATCACCAGGCAGCGCCCCGCGGCGCTGATGTAGCCGGTCTTGGAGAGCTCGATGTCCCATTTGCCCGAGCGCACCAGGCTGTTGGTATTGCTGAATCCGACCGTGCCGCCGCGCGCCTTGACGAAGGCGCTGCGGCGCGTCGAGTACTCGCGGATCAGCGGATAGCCGTGCGCGGCCTTCACCAGCTTGGCCAGGTCCTGCGCGCTGGAGACGTTTTCCGGGGACAGGCCGGTGGGATCGGAGTAGCGCGTGTCGTGCAGGCCGAGGCGCTCGGCCTCGCGGTTCATCGCCGCGACGAAGCTGTCGCTGCCGCCGGGCGCCGTGCGCGCCAGCGCGGCCGCGGCGCGGTTGTCGGAGGCCATCAGCGAGAGCAGCAGCAATTCGTCGCGTGTCAGCGCCGATCCCGGGCGCAAACGCCCGCGGATGCGCGAGCTGCGCGCGGCGGTGATGTCTTCCTGGCTGATGACGACGCGTTCCTCGAGGTCGAGTTTCTGCTCCAGCACCACGATGGCGGTCATCAGCTTGGTGATCGAGGCGATCGGCGACACGGTCTCGCTGTTCTTGTCGAACAGCGTCTCGCCGCTCGCCGCGTCCTGCACCAGTGCCACCGAGGAGCGCAGCGCCATCTTGTCCGGCAGCTCGGCGTGCGCCCGGCGCTTGGGTCCGGCGCCCTGCGCAAAACCAATCGACACGAAAAGCACGGCCGCGAGCGCGCCCAGCACGACGATTTTTTCGAGCGAATGCAGCTTGCGTTCGGTGTGGTGCATGGTTCCGGTGCAGTTCCGAAGTCCGCGGAGTTTAGCAGGACAAATCAGAAACGCAAGCAAAAATAAGGGACTAGGGCACCTGTCGTAGAAAAGATGTGAACTTTGACCAATCGAGCCCTGACCCCGATTTTCACGCGGCCTTGGCCCGCTCCAGCACGGCTTCGGCCTCGGCAGCCTGTTGCTGCAGCGCCCACATGCGGGCGTATTCGCCGCCCGCGGCGAGCAATTCGCGGTGCGTGCCGCGCTCGACGATGCGGCCATGGTCGAGGACCAGGATCTGGTTCGCGTCCATCACCGTGGACAGGCGGTGCGCGATGACCAGCGTGGTGCGGCCCCGGGCGATGCGCTCGAGTTCGGCCTGGATCGCCTTCTCCGACTTGGAGTCGAGGGCGGAAGTGGCCTCGTCGAAGATCAGGATCGAGGGGTTCTTGAGGATCGCGCGCGCGATCGCCACGCGCTGCTTCTCGCCGCCGGAGAGCTTCAGCCCCCGCTCCCCCACGCTGCTCTGGTACTTCAGGGGCAGGCTCTCGATGAAGTCGTGGATGTGCGCCGCGCGCGCCGCCTCGATCACCTCCTGCGGGCTCGCCTCCGGCCGGCCGTACTGGATGTTGTAGAGGATGGTGTCGTTGAACAGCACCGTGTCCTGCGGCACGATGCCGATCGCCGCGCGCAGGCTCTTTTGCGTGAGCTCGCGGATGTCGCGGCCGTTGACCCGCATCGCCCCGGCGCCGACGTCGTAGAAGCGGTACAGAAGGCGCGCCAGCGTCGACTTGCCGGAGCCCGAGTGCCCGACCACCGCCACGCGCTGTCCTGCGGGAATCGTGAACGTCACGCCGTGCAGGATCCTGCGCGCCGGCTCATAGGAGAAATCCACCTCGCGGAACTCGACCGTCGCGGGACCGGGCGCCAGGTCCGCCGCGCCCGGCTGGTCCTTCACCTCCAGGTTCTCCGACAGGAGCTTGAACATGCGCTCCATGTCGGCGAGCGACTGCTTGATCTCGCGGTACACCATGCCGAGGAAGTTGAGCGGGATGTAGAGCTGGATCAGCAGCGCATTCACCAGCACCAGGTCGCCGAGCGTCAGCGCCTGCGTCGCCACGCCCTCGGCGGCGAGGTACATGAGCGCGGTCACCGCCACCGCGATCACCAGGCTCTGGCCGATGTTGAGCAGGCCGAGCGAGGCCTCGCTGGTGGTGGCGGCGGATTCGTAGCGGCGCAGGCTGTCGTCGTAGCGCCCGGCCTCGAACTCCTCGTTGCCGAAGTACTTCACCGTCTCGTAGTTGAGCAGGCTGTCGATGGCGCGCGTGTTGGCTTTCGAATCGAGCTCGTTGGCGCGCTTGCGGATGGCGATGCGCCATTCCGAGACGAGGAAGGTGAAGCTGAGGTACACGGCGACCGCGCCGAAGGTGATGGCGGCGAAGCGCCAGTCGAATTTCGCCAGCAGCACCGCCGCCACCAGCGCAAATTCGAGTATCACCGGGAGGATGGAGAAGATGAGGTACGAGAGCAGCGTCGAGATGCCGCGCGTGCCGCGCTCGATGTCGCGCGTCATGCCGCCGGTCTGGCGCTCGAGGTGGAACCTCAGCGACAGCTGGTGCAGGTGGCGGAACACGCCCAGCGCCACGCGCCGGATGGCGCGCTGCGTGACGCGCACGAACACCACGTCGCGCAGCTCGGCGAACAGCGTGGTGGAAAAGCGCAGCAGGCCGTAGGCGGCGAGCAGCGCCGCCGGCACCACCATTACCGCGAGCTTGGGGTCGAGCCCGTCCACCACGTCCTTCATCACCAGCGGCACCGCGACGTTGGTGAGCTTGGCCGAAACGAGCAGCAGCAGCGCCGCCAGTACGCGCCAGCGGTACTCCCACAGGTAGGGGACTAGCGTGCCGAGCACGCGCCATTCGTTGCCGCGCAGGGACCGGCTCAGGGACGGGGCGTGCTCGTGGGCGGCCACGGCCCCATCATAGAACCCCTTGACGACGCAAAAGCCCGACGCTTATCATTCAAACGTTCGTTTGAATGCCACAAAGCCACGCCCCACCATGAACCTGCGCGCCATCAAGCCCCTGAACGAGACCCGGACCCGCATCCTCGACGCCGCCGAAGAGCAGTTCATGCAGCACGGCTTCGAGGGCGCCTCGATGCGCATGCTGACGGCCAAGGCCGAGGTCAACCTCGCCGCCATCAACTACCACTTCGGCTCCAAGGACGCGCTGATCGAGGCGGTGTTCCGCCGGCGCCTGGACGCGATGAACGCCGAGCGCATCGCCGAGCTCGACCAGCTGGAGAAGGATGCCGCCGGCAAGGCGCTCACGCCCGACGCCATCATTCGCGCCTTCATCGGCGCGAGCCTGCGCATGATCGAGGACGCGCGCGGCGGCGGGCGCAATTTCATCCGCCTGCTCGGCCGCGCCTACACCGAGCCGGCGAAGCCGATCCGCCAGTTGATCGGCCAGATGTACGCCCCGGCCATGGAGCGTTTCAAGGCGGCATTCGCGAAAGCGCTGCCCGAGCTGCCCAAGGACGAGCTGGTGTGGCGCATGCATTTCATGTTCGGCACGCTCGCCTACACGCTCGCCGCCACCGACACGGTGCAGCTCATCGCCGGCGCCAAGCCGGAGGACCGCTACGACGCGCGCGTGCTGCAAGGCCGGCTGACCGCGTTCATGAGCGCCGGGCTGCTCGCGCCGCTCGCCGGTTCGATCCACGTCAAGAAAGCCGCCTGAGGCGGCCGCCAGAGAGGGAATCCGCCATGCTCGAATTCGCTTTCGGGACGCTCGCCGTCCTCCTGCTGCTCGCCTATTTCCGCGCCCCGGTGTTCGTCTGGACGGCGGCGATCGGCGTGATGGGCGCCACCTGGGCCACGGTGATCGGCTTTTCCGCAACGACCAACGCCGTGCTCGCCGTCGTGTTCTTCGCGCTCGCGGCCGTGCTCAATCTGCCGGCGCTGCGCCGGCGGGCGCTCAGCGACCCGCTGCTCGCGATCTACCGGCGCATCCTCCCGGACATGTCGCAAACCGAGAAGGAAGCGATCGACGCCGGTACCGTATGGTGGGATGGGGATCTGTTCTCCGGCCACCCCGACTGGGAACGGCTGCTGCATACGCCCGCGCCGAAGCTGACGGCCGAAGAGCAGGCCTTCCTCGACGGCCCGGTGGAAGAAGCCTGCGCCATGGCCGACGACTGGGAGATCACGCACGAGCGCTATGATCTCTCGCCGCAACTGTGGCAGTTCCTCAAGGACAAGGGCTTCTTCGGCATGATCATCCCGAGGAAGTACGGCGGGCTGGGCTTCTCCGCGCTCGGCCATTCCGCCGTGGTGATGAAGCTCTCCTCGCGCTCGAACGCGCTCGCCGTCACGGTGATGGTCCCCAACTCGCTCGGGCCCGCCGAGCTGCTCCTGCACTACGGCACCGAGGAGCAGAAGAACCACTACCTGCCGCGCCTCGCCAAAGGCCTGGAGATCCCCTGCTTCGCGCTCACCAGCCCGGAAGCGGGTTCGGATGCCGCCTCCATTCCCGATTTCGGCGTGGTGTGCAAAGGCGCCTGGCAGGGCAAGGAAACGCTGGGCATGCGCCTCACCTGGGACAAGCGCTATATCACGCTCGGGCCCGTGGCGACGCTGCTCGGCCTCGCCTTCCGCCTCTACGACCCCGAGCACCTGCTCGGCGGCAAGGAGGACCTGGGCATCACCTGCGCGTTGATCCCGACCTCGACGCCCGGCGTGAACATCGGCCGGCGCCACCTGGCGTTGAACGCCGTGTTCCAGAACGGCCCCAACTCGGGCAAGGACGTGTTCGTGCCGCTCGACTGGATCATCGGCGGGCGCGAGTTCGCGGGCAAAGGCTGGAAGATGCTGATGAACTGCCTGGCTGCCGGCCGCTCGATCTCGCTGCCGAGTTCGTCGGTGGGAGGCGCCAAGGCGCTCGCCCGCGTCACCGGGGCCTACGCGCGCGTGCGCAGCCAGTTCCGCACGCCGATCGGCAAGCTCGAGGGCGTGGAGGAGTCGCTCGGTCGCATCGCCGCCAACGCCTACCTGATGGAAGCCACGCGCGTGATGACCGCGGGCGCGGTGGACCTGGGCGAGAAGCCCTCGGTGATCTCGGCGATCGCCAAGTACCACATGACCGAGCGTGCGCGCGATTGCGTGAACGACTCGATGGACATCCACGGCGGCAAGGGCATCTGCCTCGGGCCCAACAACTGGGTCGGGCGCGGCTATCAGGTGGTGCCGGTCGCCATCACGGTGGAAGGCGCCAACATCCTCACGCGCACGCTGATCATCTTCGGCCAGGGCGCGATCCGCTGCCATCCCTATGTGCTGCGCGAGATGCGCGCCGCGAAGGAGATGCGCGGCGAGGAAGCCTCGCGCGAGTTCGACGACGCCCTCACCTCGCACATCGGCCACACGCTCTCGAACGGCGTGCGCGCCGTGGTGCACGGCCTGACGCGCTCGGCGTTCGCCTCCGCGCCGATCAGCGCCGCGCCCGAAACGCGCCACTACTACCGCCACGTCACGCGGCTTTCGGCGGCCTTTGCCTTCCTCGCCGACGTCTCGATGCTGGCGATGGGCGGCGCGCTGAAGAGGAAGGAAAAGATTTCCGGGCGCCTGGGGGACGTGCTGTCGATGATGTACCTGGTGTCGGCGACGCTCAAGCATTATGAGGACCAGGGCCGCACCAAGGCCGACCTGCCGCTGGTGCGCTGGGCGGTGCGCGACGCGCTTTACTCCGCGCAGCAGGCGATCGACCAGGTGCTGTCCAACTTCCCCATCAAGTCGCTGGCGACGCTGCTGCGCTGGACCCTGTTCCCGCTCGGCATGCCGTTCCGCCCGCCGCTCGACTCGCGCAACCACGAGTGCGCGCGCATCGCGCTCGAGCCGGGCGCCGCGCGCGACCGCCTGACTTCCGGCATCTACCTGCCCAAGGGCGAGGCCGACGCCACCGGCGTGCTGGAGACGGCATTCCTCGCCACGGTGGCCTGCGAGCCGATCGAGAAGAAATTGCGCGAGGCGGTGAAGCGCGGGCTGCTCGCGCCGCGCTCGGGCGTGGACACGGCGCTGCTCGCGCGCGACAAGGGCCTCATCACCCCCGAGGAGTACGCGCAGTGGCAGCGCAAGGAAGCGCTGCGCAAGCGCGTCATCATGGTGGACGACTTCCCGCAGGATTTCGGCCGCGCCGAGATCATGGACAAGTCCGGCAACGCCAAGCCGGCACATGCAAAGGCGGCCTGACATGAGCACCAGCACCGTTTACGTCATCGACGGCGCACGCACGCCGTTTCTGAAATCGAAGAACCGACCCGGGCCGTTCGCGGCGGGCGACCTCGCGGTGCAGGCCGGCCGCGCGCTGCTCGTGCGGCAGAAATTCGCGCCGCAGGAGCTCGACGAGGTGATCGTCGGCTGCGCCGCACCCTCGGTGGACGAAGTCAACATCGGCCGCGTGGCCGCGCTGCGCCTGGGCTGCGGCGAGAAGGTGCCGGGCTGGACCGTGATGCGCAATTGCGCGAGCGGCATGCAGGCGCTCGATTCCGGCACCAACAACATCCTCGCCGGACGCTCGCAGCTGGTGCTCGCCGGCGGCGTGGACGCGCTCTCGCGCGCGCCGCTGCTCTACAACGACGCCATGGTGAACTGGTTTTCCGACATGGCCGCGGCGAAGACCGGCGGCCGGCGCGCGGCGCTCTTCGCGCGCCTGCCCTTCAAGTCGCTGCTCGCGCCGGTGATCGGCATCATGAAGGGGCTCACCGATCCGATGGTCGGGCTCCTCATGGGCCAGACCGCGGAGAACCTCGCGCACCGCTTCGGCATCACGCGCGAGCAGATGGACGCCTACTCGGTGCGCAGCCACCAGCGCGTGGCGCGCGCGCAGGACGAAGGCCCGCTCAAGGCGGGCGGCGGCGAGGTCGAGGCGCTGTACGACACCAAGGGCAACGCCTACGGGCTGGACGACGGCGTGCGGCGCGACGCAACGCTGGAGGGCCTCGCCAAGTTGAAGCCCTTCTTCGACCGCAAGTACGGCAACGTCACGCCGGGGAACAGTTCCCAGATCACCGACGGCGCGGCCTGGCTGGTGCTCGCCTCGGAGCAAGCGGTGAGGCGCCACGGCCTCTCGCCGATCGGGCGCATCGTGGATTCGCAATGGGCGGGACTCGACCCGGCGCAGATGGGCCTGGGGCCCGTGCACGCGGCGACGCCGATCCTCCAGCGCCACGGCCTCGGCCTGAACGACCTCGACTACTGGGAGATCAACGAGGCCTTCGCCGCGCAGGTGCTGGGCTGCGTCGCGGCCTGGAAGGATGAGAGGTACTGCAAGGAGCAGCTCGGCCTGGAGCGCGCGTTCGGCGAGCTCGACCAGGAAAAACTCAACGTCGACGGCGGCGCCGTGGCGCTCGGCCACCCAGTAGGGGCGTCGGGCGCGAGGATCGTGCTGCACATGCTCAAGCTCCTCAAACGCAAGAACGCCAAGCGCGGCATCGCCTCGATCTGCATCGGCGGCGGTCTGGGTGGCGCCATGCTGCTGGAGGCCGCCTGACCATGGACCGCGCGCAGTCCGACATACTGCTCAAGCACTGGCGCTGGGAACAGGACCGCCAGCGCCTCGCCTGGCTCACCTTCGACAAGCAGGGCGAATCCACCAACACCTTCTCGCGCGAGGCGCTGGAGGAACTCGGCGCCGCACTCGACGCCATCGTGGCGGCGAGGCCCAAGGGCCTGGTGATCCGCTCCGCCAAGGACAACTTCATCGCCGGCGCCGATATCAAGGAGTTCACCCGCTTCGCCAGCGCGCAGGACGCGCTCGCCTTCAACCGGCTGGGGTGGGACACCGTGCAGAAGCTGCGCGACCTGCCTTTTCCCACCACCGCCATGGTGAACGGCTTTTGCATGGGCGGCGGGCTGGAGCTCGCGCTCGCCTGCACCTACCGCGTGGCGCTCGACGAGCCGAAGACGCGCTTCGCCTTCCCCGAGGTGATGCT
>JBGQFF010000022.1:0-28587 GCA_041496745.1 Gammaproteobacteria bacterium | reverse complement strand
GTTGCTGCGGCGGTGCAGCAAAGCATCCCGGTCAGGCTCCAGGCAATCGGCAACGTCGAAGCATTCTCGACCGTCGCGCTCAAAGCGCGCGTCGACGGCCAGATCGTCGCCGTGAACTTCACCGAAGGCCAGGAAGTGAAGAAGGGCGACGTACTGTTCCGCATCGACCCGCGCCCGTACCAGGCGGCGCTGCGCCAGGCGGAGGCCAATGCCCTGCGCGATGCTGCCGCGCGCGACCAGGCGCGCTCGCAAGAGCGCCGCTACCAGGAGTTGCTGGACAAGAATTTCGTCTCCAAGGAGGCCTACGCGCAGATCGCCACCAATGCGCAGGTCGCCGAGGCCAATGCCAAGGCGAGTCAGGCTGCGCTCGAGAACGCGCAGCTCAACCTCGCCTATTGCACCATCGCTTCGCCGATCGATGGCTACACCGGCAAGGTCCTGCTGCAGGCCGGCAACCTGGTGAAGGCGAACGACGTCAACCCGCTGGTCGTGATCAACCAGGTGAAGCCGGTCTACGTCAACTTCGGCGTGCCCGAGCAGCAGTTGCCGACGGTGCGCAAGTACATGGCGCTCGGAGCGCTCGCCGTGGAGGCCAGTGCCGGCGCCGACACGGTTCTGGCGCAGGGCCGGCTGATATTCGTCGACAACGCGGTCGACCCGAGCACCGGAACGATCCGCATGCGTGCGCAATTCGACAATCGCGACACATCGCTTTGGCCAGGGCAGTTCGTCAACGTCAGCATGCACCTCTATGACCAGACCGATGCCATCCTGATCCCGGCACGCGCGGTGCAGACCGGGCCCGGGGGCTCCTACGTCTACGTGGTCAAGGCCGACATGACGGCCGAGTTGCGCAAGGTCACGGTGGAACGCGACGAAGGCGAGCGCGCGGTGGTCAAGGGCCTGGCGGGCGGCGAGCGCGTGGTGACGCGCGGCGCGCTGCGGCTCGCGCCCGGCGCGCGGGTCGAGATCCGGCCCGGGGCCGAAGCGCAGTCGTGAACCTTTCCGAACCCTTCATCCGACGGCCCGTGATGACGGTGCTGGTGATGGCCGGCATCCTGATCTTCGGTCTCGCCGCGTACCGGCTGCTGCCGGTTTCGACGCTGCCCAACATCGACTTCCCGACCATTCAGGTCAGCGCACAGCTGCCCGGCGCCAGTCCGGAAACCATGGCGTCGGCGGTCGCGACACCGCTGGAAAAGCAGTTCTCCACCATCGCCGGCATCGACCAGATGACGTCGACCAGCGGCCAGGGGACGACGCAGATCACCATCCAGTTCAGCCTCGACCGCGACATCGACGCAGCCGCACAGGACGTCAACTCGGCGATCGCCTCGGCGGCGCGCCAGTTGCCGGCGACCATGCCGGCACCGCCTTCGTTCCGCAAGTTCAATCCGGCGGATTTCGCGGTGTTCTACCTCGCGCTCACCTCCGACACAATGCCGCTGTCGACGGTCAACGAGTACGCCGAAACCAACCTCGCGCAGCGCATCTCCACCATCAGCGGTGTGGCGCAGGTGCAGGTGTTCGGCCAGCAGAAGTACGCCGTCCGCGTGCAGGTGGACCCGAACGCGCTCGCGTCCCGCGGCATCGGCATCAACGAGGTGGAACAGGCGATCTCCTCGGCAAACGTCAACCTGCCCACCGGCACGCTGTACGGCAAGGACCGCATGTTCGCGGTGCAGGCCAACGGACAACTGTTCGACGCCGCTGCATTCCGGCCGATCATCGTCACCTACCGCAACGGCTCGCCGATCCGCCTCGGCGAGCTCGGGCGCGTGATCGACAGCGTGCAGGACGACAAGCTGGCCGCCTGGTTCAAGGGCAAGCGCGGCATCGTACTGGCGATCCAGCGCCAGCCCGGCGTCAACACCATCGAAGTGGTGAATGCGGTGAAGAAATTGCTCCCGACCTTCCGCGCCGAAGTGCCCGCGGGAATCGACATCGAAGTACTGTTCGATCGTTCCGTGTCCATTCGCGCCTCGGTCAACGAAGTGCAGTTCACGCTGTACCTGGCGCTGGCGCTGGTGGTGATGGTGATCTTCCTGTTCCTGCGCAATATTCCCGCCACCGTCATTCCGAGCGTGGCGCTGCCGATGTCGATCATCGGCACGTTCTCGATCATGTTCCTGTTCGGCTACAGCCTGGACAACATCTCGCTGATGGCGCTGACGCTGTGCGTCGGCTTCGTGGTGGACGACGCCATCGTCATGCTGGAGAACATCAGCCGCCACCTCGAAATGGGCAAGAGCCCGCTGCAGGCGACGCTCGACGGCTCGAAGGAGATCGCCTTCACCATCGTTTCGATGACCATCTCGCTGGCCGCAGTGTTCATCCCGGTGCTGTTCATGGGCGGCATCCTCGGCCGGCTGCTGCACGAGTTCGCAGTCACCATCATGGCGGCGGTGCTGATATCAGGGCTGGTGTCGCTGACCCTGACGCCCATGATGTGCAGCCGGATTCTAAAGCCGCACCGCGCCGACGAGCGCCATGGCCGCGTATACATGGCCTTCGAGCGCGGCTTCGGCGCCATTCGGGACGCCTACGATCTCACGCTGCGCTGGACGCTGGCGCACCAGCGCATGGTGCTGGTCGCCTTCCTCGCCATTTGCGTGGCGACCGGCGTGCTCTTCGCGCGTGCTCCCAAGGGCTTCCTGCCGAGCGAGGACTCCGGACAGCTGTTCTGCTTCACCGAGGGGCCGCAAGACGTGTCCTTCGACGCGATGGTCAGCCTGCAAGCGCAGGTGGTGGACATCATCCGCCAGGACCCGAACGTGGACGCGGTGATGTCCTTTGTCGGCGCGGGTGGCAGCAATGCTCTCAACCTCGCGCGCATCACCATTACGCTCAAGCCGTTCAAGGAGCGCGAACCCGCAGACGAAGTGGTGCGCACGCTGCGGCCGAAACTCTCCAACCTGATGGGCGTCAAGGTGTACCTGCAGAACGTGCCGGCGATCCGCATCGGCGGCCAGCTCACCCGCAGCCCCTACCAGTTCGTGGTGCAGGGCGCCAATACCGAGGAGCTCTACCAGTGGGCGGCACGCATCGAGCAGCGGCTGCGCGCGCTGCCGTCGCTGGTCGACCTGGCCAGCGACCTGCAGATCGCGCGCCCGCAGGTCACGGTCGAGATCGACCGGCCGAAGGCCTCCGCGCTCGGCGTCAGCGCGGTACAGGTCGAGGTAGCGCTGAACAACGCCTACGGCTCGCGCCAGGTGTCGACCATTTACACCGCCACCAACCAGTACTGGGTGATCTTGGAGCTGGAGCCGAAATTCCAGCGCGACCCCTCGTCCCTGCCGCTGCTCTACGTGCGCTCGTCGAACGGCGCCCTGGTGCCGCTGAATTCGCTTGCCAAGCTAACTTACGGGGTCGGCCCGCTGGCGGTCACCCACCTCGGGCAGCTGCCTTCGGTGACGTTCTCGTTCGACCTGCGCCCGGGCGTGGCGCTATCCCAGGCCATCGATCAGATCAACGCGGCGATGCGCGAAGTGCAGCTGCCGGGTTCGCTGAACACCACCTTCTCGGGCACCGCGCAGGCCTTCCAGAGTTCGCTGCAGGGCATGGGCATTCTGCTTCTGCTGTCGATCGTGGTGATCTACCTGGTGCTGGGCATCCTGTATGAGAGTTTCATCCACCCGCTCACCATCCTCTCCGGCCTGCCGACCGCGGGACTGGGCGCGCTGCTCACGCTGACGGCCTTCGGCGTGGAGCTCAACATGTACGCCTTCGTCGGTATCATCATGCTGGTCGGCATCGTAAAGAAGAACGCGATCATCATGATCGACTTCGCCATCGAGGCGCAACGCAAGGCGGGCATGGCGCCGGAGCAGGCGATCCACCAGGCCGGCATCGTGCGATTCAGGCCGATCATGATGACCACCATGGCGGCGCTGATGGGCAGCCTGCCGATCGCGATCGGCTTCGGCGCGGGCGGAGGCGCGCGCATGCCCCTCGGCCTGGCTGTGGTGGGCGGCCTGCTGCTGTCGCAGATCCTCACGCTGTACATCACGCCGGTGATCTACCTTTACTTCGAGCGCCTGCAGGAGTGGCTGGCGCGCCGGCGCGAACCGCGCGCCGCCGCGGCGCCGGCAGCGGATCGCTAAACCCCAACCAAGGACAACTTTGACCGAAACCCGCAATCTTGCAGTGTTCTGCGATTTCGAGAACGTGGCGCTCGGCGTACGCGACGCGAAGTACGAAAAGTTCGACATCGGCCGCGTGCTGGAGAAGCTGCTGCTGAAGGGCTCGATCGTGGTGAAGAAAGCCTACTGCGACTGGGACCGCTACAAGGAGTTCAAGGCCGGCATGCACTCCGCCGCCTTCGAGCTGATCGAGATCCCCCACGTCAGCCAGTCGGGCAAGAACTCGGCCGACATCCGCATGGTGGTGGACGCGCTCGACCTCTGCTACACCAAGCAGCACGTGGACACCTTCGTCATCGTCAGCGGCGACTCGGATTTCTCGCCGCTGGTGTCCAAGCTGCGCGAGAACGCGAAGAACGTGATCGGCGTGGGTGTGAAGAACTCCTCCTCCGACTTGCTGATCGCCAACTGCGACGAGTTCATCTACTACGACGACCTGGTGCGCGAGGACGAGGCCAAGCGCCGCGCCGCCAAGAAGCGGCGCGAGACGCGCCCGACCGGGGCGACCAAGGACGCCGCGCCGACGGACGACAAGAAGCAGGAGGCCTTCGACCTGGTGATCGAGACGCTGCAGGCGCTGATCGCCGAGCGCGGCGAGGGCGAGAAGATCTGGGGCTCCATGGTGAAGCAGGCGCTCAAACGCAGGAAGCCCGGCTTCAACGAGTCCTACTACGGCTTCAAGGCCTTCTCCGACCTGCTCGAGGATGCGGAGAAGCGCAAGCTCGTTACCCTCGAGCGCGACGAGAAGTCGGGCGGCTACATCATCCGCCCGGCCACAGGGGCGTGAAGCCGGGAGAACTCGCAGAGGCGCTGCGCCTCGCCGAGCGCGGCGACTGGAAGGGCGCGCACGAGATCGTGCAGCGCGACGAGGAGGATCCGTTCTCCTGCTGGGTCCACGCCGTGCTGCACCGGCAGGACGGCGACCTGATGAACGCGCGCTACTGGTACGCGCGCTGCGGCCGGCGCCCGCGCAAGGGCGTCGCGCCGGCGGCCGAACTGCGGGAGATCCGCGCCGCGCTCAGGGATTGAGCTGGCGGTAGACCACGTTGGCGAGCTTGAGCAACTCGTCGCGCTCCATGTCGGCTGAGGACAGCGCGTAGCCAAATTTTCGATCGATCCAGTAGAACACCCGAACATTGCCCTCGCGCGTAAAGCGAAATGCGGTCTCCCGTTGCTCGAGCGCCTCGGTGCGTACGTATAGCGTCACGCGCCGGCCTTGCGCGTTCTGATACATGAACTGCGCCACTGGCCCGGGATCGCCCGGAAGCAGCCGCCCGCCGACCAGCGCCATGCCCTCGCCGTCGAGCTTCGGCGCACGCACCTCGCCGCCGAGGCGCTTGGACAGCCAGGCCACCAGGTGTTGCTCCTGGTCTGCGCCGACTTCAACGGGATGCCGCACCTCTGGCGAGTAGGTGGCGTGCGCGAGCGCGGCGCGGCGCGCGATGACCGGCGTCTCTGCCTTGGCGGCCTGCGGCGGCGTCTGCAGCGCGTGCAACTGCCAGCCGGTGATGGTGCCAATCGCGATGCCGAGCGCCACCCATCCGGCGACCAAGGCGAGCGAACCCAGGCGCGAGCCGCGCCGCGCCGCGCGCTCAAGGCGCGGCGGAACTGGCTCTTCCAGGACTGGGTCGAAACGCGCCCGCAGCTGCTCGTTAAAGCTCCGGTAGGCGGCGGCGCGTTCCGCTTCCTCCGGGTGCTCGGCGAACCAGGCCTCCAGCTCCGTGCGCCGGCCCTCGTCGAGCCGGCCATCGGCCCAGGCCTGCAGTTCCGCTTCGCTGATCGCTTGCTTCTCGCTCATTTCACCACCTGCAGCTTGGTGCCGCCCTTTCCGTGCAACAGTAAACGCAGCTTCTCGCGTGCCCGCGCCAGCCTCGACATCACGGTGCCGATCGGGATGCCGAGCGCGCGCGCCGTCTCGTCGTAGCTCAGGTCCTCGAGCGCCACCAGCAGCAGCACCTCGCGCTGCGCCAGCGGCAGCGCGGCGATGCCGCGCTCGAGATCGCGCACCAGCAGGGCGTCGCCCTGCGTGGCGCGCTGCGCGAGTTCCGGCATCTCGTCATCGAGCGGATCCGTGGGCCGCGCGGCGCGCACGCGGTTCACGTGCACGTTGTGCATCACCGTGAACAGCCAGGCACGCAGGTCGGTGCCGTGGCGGTACAGGTGCAGCTTCGACCAGGCGCGCTCCAGAGTGTCCTGCACCAGGTCGTCCGCCGTAGCGCGGTCGCCGACCAGCGCGCGCGCGTAGCGCCGCAGCCGCGGAATCAGCTCGATCAGGCTTTGCGCGTCGCTCATTGGACAGAACAGTGCCTTGCCGCGCGCTATTCCGTCAACAAAGGCGAAACTCCGGGGTGCAACATTCAAGGTAGCCGTATATTCCGCGTTGGGCGCGATGGGGAATATTCGACCCGTCCCGGTGTTCCGCCTCTGTCACCCCCAAAAAAGGAGGATTCACGTGAAAAAGCTACTCACATTCCTGGCGTCGTTATCGCTGGCTGCGTGCGCGGGCATGACGTCTTCGGGCGGTACTACTGTCACCCTGAAGCTTACCGGCGCGGAAGAAGTGCCACTTGTCTCCGTTGCGGGGTCTGGGTCCGGCAGCTTCACTATCGGCGATGATGGCTCCGTGACGGGCAGCGTTGCCACGATGGGGGTGCAAGGCACCGCGGCGCACATCCACCAGGGTGCGCGCGGGCAGAACGGCCCGGTCATCATCCCGCTTGCCAAGACAGACAACATGTATAGCGCGCCTGCGGGAGCGAAGCTCACCAGCGCGCAGATGCAGGCATTCAAGGCCGGCAACCTGTACGTCAACGTTCATACTGCCCAAAACAAGGGTGGCGAGGTGCGCGCGCAACTGCAGCCGTAAGCGTTCGATTTGCGCAAAGCAAAACGGGCCCTCGCGAGGGCCCGTTTCCTTTTCAGCGCAGCTTTGCGTCACGGACGATGGGACGGAGGCCCCTGCGTCAGCGGCCCCGCCACAGTGAACCCTCGGTGGCGGGTTCTATTCCGTCAACGCAGCCCGGCGGCGTACTCCGCGACCGCCCTGATCTCCTGGTCGCTCATGCGCGCGGCGACCCCGCGCATCATGCCGTTGGGGTCGTTGGCGCGGCCCCCGGCGCGGAACAGCTTCAACTGAGCGTCCACGTACTCCGCAAACTGCCCGGAAAGGCGCGGATACTGGCTCGGGATGCCGGCGCCGTCCGGGCCGTGGCAGCCGGCGCAGGCGGGAACGCCGCTCGCCGCGTTGCCGCCTCGCCAGAGCTTCTGACCGTGCGCCGCGAGTTCCTTGCTGCCCGCCGCCGCCGGTCGCAGCTTCTGCGACGCGTAGTACGCGGCGACGTTGCGCATGTCACCATTAGACAAGCTCGCCACCATGCCTGCCATCACCGCGTTGTCGCGCTCCGCTTTCTTGCCGCCGTGCGGCTTGAAGTTGACGAGCTGCTTATGGAGGTACTCGGGAATCTGGCCGGCCAGTTTCGGATTTGCGGCAATGGCGCTGTTGCCATCGGCGGCATGGCAGGCCGCGCACACCTGCTTGGCGATCTGTTCGCCCTTCGCGGCGTCGGGCGTGGCGGCGCCCTGCGCCGTGGCCTGTGCCGCCCACAGCAGCCCGACGGCGGCGAGCGCCGCCAGCACACGCTTCATCCTGGATCTCCCGGAATACCTTGGAAACGCCTCATTTTATTAGAATTTCGAGCATGCCGGAATCCGCGAACGCTTTTTCCAAGGTGGAATTCCAGGTTTCTGCCGGAGTCACCGGCGGCCTGCCGCCTGAGGACCTGCCCGAACTCGCCTTCGCCGGGCGCTCCAATGTCGGCAAGTCGAGCGCGATCAACGCTCTCGCCAGGCGCAAGCGCCTCGCCTTCGTCTCCAAGGCGCCGGGACGCACGCAGACGATCAACTTCTTTAACCTGGGCGGCCGCGGCAGGCTGGTCGACCTGCCGGGCTACGGCTATGCGCGCGTGCCGCAGGCGGTGCGCGCACAGTGGGACCAGCTGGTCGGCGGCTATCTCGGCGCGCGCCGGTCGCTGGCCGGGGTCGTGGTGCTGATGGATGCCCGGCATCCCTTCACCCCGCACGACGAGCACCTGCTGGAATGGCTGCGGCCCACCGGGGCGCGCCTGCTGGTGCTGCTGTCGAAGTGCGACAAGCTCTCGCGCCAGGAGCGCGCCAAGGTCTTGAAGGAATGCCATGCCCGCCTCGCGGGCCGGGCATTCGACGCCGAGGCCCGGTTGTTCTCGAGCCTCTCCGGGGAGGGGGTGGAAGAAACGCGCGCGCTGCTCGACGGTTGGCTGCGGGCAGCGGGCGCCGGGCATAAAAAACCCCCGGTAAAGGGGAATTAAACCGGGGGCGAAACGCCTTAATTGGAGTTAAGGCAACCCGCTCAGGGAGGAGAAGCGGGAGACGATTGACATCGTCTGAAGGTAAGATTGCGCGGCCCGGGGAAAGTTCCAAGCCCTGAAACCCTTAGGAAAATCAGCATCATGAAGATCTATGGCCAGTTTCCCGCCGTGCGCATGCGGCGCATGCGGCGGAACGAATTCTCGCGGCGGCTGATGCGCGAGCACCGGCTCAGCACGGACGACCTCATCTATCCGGTCTTTGTCCTGGACGGCAAAGACCGTACAGAGAAAGTAGCTTCGATGCCGGGCGTCGAACGCATGACCGTGGACCGCCTCCTGCCGGTGGCCGAGGAGTGCGTGAAGCTGCGCATCCCGGTCATCGCGCTGTTCCCAGTGATCGAGCAGAAGCTGAAAACGCCCGACGGGCGCGAGGCGTTCAATGCCAGGGGCTTGGTGCCGCGCGCAGTCGCGGCCTTGAAGAAACGCTTTCCGGAGCTGGGCATCATGACCGATGTCGCGCTCGATCCGTATACGTCGCACGGCCAGGACGGCGTCATCGACAAGACCGGTTACATCGTCAACGACGTCACGCTGGATATCCTGGTCAAGCAGGCGTTGTGCCAGGCGCAGGCCGGTGTCGACATCGTCGCGCCCTCGGACATGATGGACGGCCGCATTGGCCGCATCCGCGTCGCACTCGAGAAAGCCGGCCAAGTCGACACGAAGATCCTCGCCTACTCGGCGAAGTACGCCTCGGGCTTCTACGGCCCGTTCCGCGATGCGGTCGGCTCGGCGAAAAACCTCGGCAAGGGCGACAAGAAAACCTACCAGATGGACCCGGCGAACTCGGACGAGGCGCTGTGGGAAGTGGGGCTCGACCTCGCCGAAGGCGCCGACATGGTGATGGTGAAGCCGGGCCTGCCCTACCTCGACATCGTGCGGCGCGTGAAGGACGAATTCAAGGCGCCGACCTACGTCTACCAGGTCTCGGGCGAGTACTCGATGCTGCGTGGCGCGATCGACAAAGGCTGGCTCCCGAAGAGTTGCGTGATGGAGGCGCTGCTGGCAATGAAGCGCGCCGGCGCCGATGGCATCCTGACCTACTTCGCCCTCGAAGTCGCCCGCGAGTTGAAGAAGCAGTAGTGGGCCTCTGGCCCACCAGCTGGTGGGCCAGAGTCCCACCCTACCCGAACACCACGGCGACACCGTGCGCGTCCTGGGCGCTCACGGCGAAAGAGCCATCCGCCAGCGCGACCGGGTCTAATCCGTTCCGCCGCAGCACCGCGGCCGTTTGCGCGCGATCCGCGACGCGGATGAAGAGCGCCGCAACGAGCGGCCGCAGCCGCAGCGGCAAGCCGACCCCGTGCAGGCGGTGTCCCAGCTTCCACCGCGAGGCGAGCGCGATCGGCGCGCTGCCCGTCTGCACCAGCAAACCTTCTTCAATCTTCTGCGGCTTCGCCGCCAGTAGCCTACCGTAGCTCGCTGCGGCCGCCTCGGGATCCTCGGCCACGACCGCGACGGCCGCAATCTCCGTGGCGCTATTCGCATGGCGCTGGGTTTCGGGCCGCCACACCAACTCCCGCGTGAAATGCTGGCAGGCGAACATGCGGCAGCCCGGCGACGCGTCGGGCGGCAGTTGCACGATGCGAAAGCGCGCGTCGCCCAGGCCTTCCACCGGTCGCGAGAAATCGAGCGGCGCGTCCGCCACGACGCCGTCCGCAGCGAGCCCGGAGTGCAGTCCGTGCGCGTCGTCGGTGGCCAGCGCGATCGCGCCCAGGCCCTCGCCCTTGGCGAGGAAATCGGTGTAGTACTGCATCGCCGAATGCGGTTTGGGTACCGCGAGCAGCTCCACGTAGTCGCTGCCGAACATCAGGCAATGGTTCTGCGAGCCGAGCGTATGAAAGCCGCGCGGCGTGAGCGTGAAACCCATGCGCGCGTAGGCCTGCTGCGCCTTGTCCAGGTCGCGCACCAGGACGACGACGTGGTCGATGCCCTGGAGGTGACGCCGCATTGGCGCGCTCACTCGGACTCGGCGAGTTGCAGCGTCTTGAGGAAGCGCTCCGCGTTCTGGTAGCCGATCACGCGCAGGCCGCGCAACTCCCTGCCCCGCGCGTCGAAGAAGATGATGCCCGGCGGGCCGAAGAGCGAAAAGCGCTTGAGCAAGGCCTTGTGTTCCGCGGTGTTCGCCGTCACGTCCGCCTGCAACAGGAGCATGCGGTCGAGCTTGTCCTTGACGCGCACGTCGCTGAAGGTAAAGGCTTCCATCTCCTTGCAGGACACGCACCAGTCGGCGTAGAAATCCAGCATCACCAGCTTGCCCGGCGCGGCGAGCTTCGCATCCAGTGCCGCGACGCTGTCCACGCGCACGAACCGGGTGGCCCCTTTGCCGTCGAGGAACAGCGGCGAGACGATCCACGCCGCCACCGCGAGCAGCAGCACGCCGAAGAACTTCTTCACCACGTTCATCCAGCGGCCCGCCTTGGGCAGCAGCGCCCCTTCGGAAACGCCGATGACAAGCAACGGGATGCCCATGCCGAGCGCCATGGCGAACAGCGCCGAGCCGCCGAGCGCGACATCGCGCGTCTGGCTGATGTAGAGCAGCGCCCCGGCGAGCGGCGCGGCGACGCAGGGGCTGACGATGATCGCCGAGAGCACCCCCATCCCGGCCACCGAGGCGAGCTTGCCCCCCTCGAGCCGGTGGTGCGCGGCGGACAGCGGGTGGCGCAGGAATCCCGGCAGCTGCAACTCGTAGAGCCCGAACATGGAGAGCGCCAACAGCACGAACACCAGTGCGAAGCCGGCGAGCACCCAGGCATTCTGCAGCGACGCGGCGATGAGCGAGCCGGAGTAGGCGGCGGCAACGCCGGCGGCAGCATAGGCCACCGCCATGCCCAGCACATAGGAGGAGGCAAGCGCGAGGGCGCGTTTCTTGTTCACGTTGCTGCCCTCGCCGGCGATGATGCCGGAGAGGATCGGGATCATCGGCAGCACGCAGGGGGTGAAGGCGAGCAGCAGGCCGAAGCCAAGGAAACTCGCCAGCACCAGCCACGGTTTGCCCTGGAACATCGCCGCGATATCGAAGTCGCTTGCCGAGAACGCCGCGCGCCTGGCCGGTGCATCACTCGGCAATGACGCAAGTCGCAACGTGGCCGTCGACTCCATCGGCACGTAGCACACGCCGACGTCGGCGCAGCCCTGCGAGGTGACGACAAGCTTCAGCGGGTCGCCCGCGCCCGCCTCCACCGGCACGCGGATGCGCACGGCCTTGCGATAGGTCTCCGTGTCGCCGAAAAACTGGTCCTTTTTGCGTTCTCCTGCCGGGAACTCGGGCTTGCCGAGGCGCGCGTTCTCGGCCACGAACCTGAAGCGCTCGCGGTACAGGTAGTAGCCGTCGGCGATGGCGAACTGCACCTCCACCGCGTTGCCATCGAGGCCGCGCGCTGAGAAGCGGAAGGCCTGCTCGGGCTCCAGCAGGTCCTGGGGCGACGCCGCAAGCGCGGGCAACGCCGCGAACGCAAGCCACAAGAGGAGGAGGATCCGTTTCATCGGGGAAGCGTGGTCTCCGCAGCCACCCAGTCCAGGTAGGCGGGCAGGCCGCGCTCGATTGGGACCGCCACGATCTCGGGAAGTTCGTAGGGATGAGCCTCCCGGATCGCTGCCTCGAGGGCTGCGTAGCTCTCGCGCGTCGTCTTGATCAGCACCGGATGCTCTTCGTCGTGCTGCACCGTTCCCTTCCAGCGGTACACCGAGCGGCAGGGCGCCAGGATGTTGACGCAGGCGGCGACGCGCTTCTGCACCAGCGCGTCGGCGAGCTTCTCGGCGGCGGCGCGGTCCGGCAAGTTGGTGAAAACCAGCAACGCTGTCATGCGGCCCCCGTGGGGCGCGGCACGCCCTCGAACACCGTCGGATAGCGCAGTCTTACGCCGAGGTTCTCCTTCATGCGGCGATTGGCGAGGCGCCGTGACTCGCTCATGAAGGAGAGCAGTTCGGGCGCAATCCGGCCCGCCGCCTCGGCACGCGCAATGCGCGGCGGACGCGGCAGCCCGGCGCGCTCGGCCACCAGGTCGAACCAGTCGCCCATGTGGATCTCGCTGTCGTCGCTGGCGTTGTAGGTGCCGGCGGGCGCGCCGTTCTCCAGTGCACGCACCACGATCGCCGCCAGGTCTTCCGCGTGGACGTGATTGGTGTAGACGTCGTCCTCCGCTCGCAGGACCGGTGTACCCGCGCGCAGCCGCTCGAGCGGCAGGCGGTCGGCGGCGTAGATGCCGGGAACACGCAGGATCACCAGCACCACGCTGCGCTCGCTGCACCATAGTGCAAGCTGGCGCTCCGCATCCACGCGGCGCCGCGCGCGGTCGGTCTGCGGGCGCACCGCGCGCGATTCGTCCACGTGTGCCCCGCCGCAGTCGCCGTACACGCCGCTCGTGCTGACGTAGAGCACGCGCGCCGGTAGAATCCGGCCCTTCGCCAGCGCCGCCAGCAGGTGGCGGGTGCGCGGTTCCTGCGTCCCGGTGTTCGGCGGCGGCGCGCAATGCAGCACGGCGTCCGCCCCCTGCAACGCAGCAAGGGTCTCGGGGCGGTCGAGATCGAAGCCGTGGCGGCGCGACAGCGGTTGCACCGCGTAACGGGCCTCGAGCCGCGGCGCGGCGCGGCGCGCAATGTCGCCGTAGCCGGCGATCAGCAGCTTCTTCATCCATGCCATTTTAGCGACATGCACAGCGTCACGATCCAGCCGAGCGGTCACCAGTTCCAGGTCGAAGACGGCGAAGCCGTGCTCGCGGCGGCGCTGCGGCAGGGTTTCGTGCTGCCCTATGGATGCAAGAACGGCGCTTGCGGCAGCTGCAGGGGAAAGATCCTTTCCGGCACGGTCGACTACGGCGTGTACCAGCGGAAAGCGCTGCCGGACGAAGACAAGGCACAAGGCAAAGCGCTCTTCTGCCAGGCGAAGCCCCTCACCGACCTGGTGATCGAGGCGCGCACCATAAGCGCGGCCAAGGACATCCAGGTCAAGACCCTGCCGTGCCGCGTACAGAAGATGGAGCGCGCCACGGAGGATGTGATGCTCCTTGGCCTCAAGCTCCCGGCCAACGAGCGGCTGCAGTTCCTCCCCGGGCAGTACCTCGAGTTCCTGCTCAAGGACGGCTCGCGGCGCAGCTTCTCCATGGGCAACGCGCCGCACGACGACGAGCTGATCCAGCTGCACGTGCGCCACGTGCCGGGCGGGCAGTTCACCGCCCATGTGTTCGGCAAGATGAAGGAGCGCGACATCCTGCGCTTCGAGGGGCCGCACGGCACCTTCTTCCTGCGCGAGGACTCGGCCAAGCCCATCGTGTTCGTCGCCTCGGGCACCGGCTTCGCGCCGATCAAGTCGATCATCGAGCATGCGCTGAAGAATGAGATCTCCCGCCCGATGGCGCTTTACTGGGGCGGCCGCAGGCCGAAGGACCTGTACATGCACGCGCTCGCCGAGGGCTGGGCCGCCGAGGGCCGGCTGAGGTACGTACCCGTAATCTCGGACGGCCTGCCTGCGGATGCGTGGCCCGGCCGTACCGGGTTCGTGCACCGGGCGGTGATGCAGGACTTCCCGGATCTCTCGATGCACCAGGTCTATGCCTGCGGCGTGCCCATCATGGTGGATTCCGCGCGGCGCGATTTCATCGCGCAGTGCAGGCTGCCGGAAGGCGAGTTCTACGCGGACAGCTTCACCACGCAGGCGGACCTTGCTCAGCCTGCGCCTTCTCCCAAGTAGGCTTCGCGCACTTTCGGATTGGCAAGCAGCTTCTTCGCCTCGTCGGCGAGCGTGATGTTACCCGACTCCATGACGTAGCCGCGGTGTGCGAGTTCCAGCGCGAGCTTCGCGTTCTGCTCCACCAGCAGGATAGTCACGCCGCGCGCCGCGACTTCGCGCACGATGTCGAAGATCTTCGCCACCATCAGCGGCGCGAGACCCATGGACGGCTCGTCCAGCAGCAGCATCTTTGGCCGGCTCATTAACGCACGGCCGATGGCGAGCATCTGCTGCTCGCCGCCGGAGAGCGTGCCGGCGCTCTGGTTTCGGCGCTCCTTCAAGCGCGGAAATGACGCGTACTGCCGCGCGAGATCCGCTTGAACGTCGGCGTCCTTGCGCGCGAACGCGCCCATGGCGAGGTTTTCCTCCACCGTGAGCTGCGCAAACACGCCGCGCCCTTCGGGCACCATCACCAGGCCGCGGCGCGGCAGCTCGAACACCGGCAGCCCCTCCAGCGCGTGCCCCGCGTAGGTCACGTGGCCACCGCGCGCGTGCAATCCGCAGATCGCCTTCAATGCGGAGGTCTTCCCGGCGCCATTCGCGCCGATCAGGCAAACCAGCTCGCCTTCGCCCACCGCGAGGTCGATGCCCTTCACCGCGCGGATGCCGCCGTAGCGCACTTCCAGCCCTTTCACCTCAAGCAGCATGCGGCGTGCCCAGGTAGGCCTCAATCACTTTCGCGTCGCGCTGCACCTCGGCGGGCGTGCCCTCCGCGATGCGCTCGCCGTAGTCGAGCACCAGCACGCGGTCGCAGACGTTCATCACCAGGCGCACGTCGTGCTCGATGAGCAGCAGCGTGACGCCGTCGTTGCGGATGCCGTCGAGAAGCCTGCGCAATGCGAGCGTCTCTGACGGATTCATTCCCGCGGCAGGCTCGTCCAGCGCGAGGAGCTTCGGCTCAGTGGCCAGCGCCCGCGCGATCTCCAGGCGCCGCTGGTCGCCGTAGGGGAGGCCCCCCGCCGGGTCGTTGGCGCGCCCGCGGATGCCGACATAGTCGAGCAGTTCGAACGCACGGCGCTCGATCGCCGCCTCTTCCGCCAGCGTGGCGCGGTTCCTGAGCAGGGCGCCGAGCACCCCCGCGCGCGTGCGCACGTGGCGCCCGATCATCGCGTTCTCCAGCACCGACAGGTTGGCGAACAAGCGGATGTTCTGGAAGGTGCGCGCGATGCCGCGTGCGGCCACCTGGTGCGGCGCCAGGCCCACGAGCGGCGCGCCGTCGAACGCGAAGCTCCCCGTGTCCGGCGTGTAGATGCCGGTCAGCAGGTTGAACAGCGTGGTCTTGCCCGCGCCGTTCGGGCCGATCAGCCCGTAGATCTCGCCGCGCCGGATAGAGAACGAGACCCCGGCGAGCGCCTGTACCCCACCGAAGCGCTTGCCGACGCCCGTCGCCTCAAGCAGGGCGTTCATCGGCGAGTTCCCGCTTGCGCACGGCGGAAGGCAGCAGCCCCGCCGGGCGGAACAGCATCACCAGCACCAGCGCCAGGCCGAAGATCAGCATGCGGATCACTTCGGGCTCGATGAGCATGCGCCCGAACAACGCCTCCTGCACCGGCTGCACCGTCCAGCGCAGGATCTCGGGCACGAAGGACAGCAGCACCGCGCCAAGCACCACGCCCCAGATGTTGCCCATGCCGCCCAACACCACCATCGCCACTACCATGATGGACTCCACCAGCACAAAGCTCTCCGGCGAGATGAAGCCCTGGATCGCGGAGAACATGCCGCCCGCCACGCCGCCGAAACTGGCACCCATGGCGAAGGCGAGCAGCTTCATGCGGGTGGTGTTGATGCCCATCGCGCGCGCCGCGGTCTCGTCCTCGCGCACCGCTTCCCAGGCGCGGCCGACCCTCGAGTTCTGCAAGCGCATGTTGATCACCAGGATCAGCACCATCACCGCGAGCAGCAGGTAGTAGTACTTGATCGGGCCGCTGAAGGCGATGCCGAGCAACGTCTCGGGCTTGGAGAAATCGAATCCGCCGAAGCTGAACGGATCGATGCGCGCCATGCCCTGCGGCCCGTTGGTGATGTTCACCGGGCGCGAGAGGTTGTTGAGGAAAATGCGCACGATCTCGCCAAAGCCGAGCGTGACGATCGCCAGGTAGTCGCCGCGCAGCTTCAACGTCGGCGCGCCAAGCAGCACGCCGAAGAACGCCGCCACCAGTGCGCCGATCGGGAGGATCACCCAGAATGGCAGGTGCAGGCCGAACTGCGGGCTAGCGAGCAGCGCGTAGGTGTAGGCGCCCACCGCGTAGAACGCGACGTAACCGAGGTCGAGCAGTCCCGCAAAGCCGACCACGATATTGAGGCCGAGCGCGAGCAGTACATAGAGGATGGCGTAATTGGTGATGCGCACCCAGCTGGTGCCGACCTGCGCCAGCGCGAACGGCAGGACGAGCAGTGCCAGCGCGACCAGCGCCACGCCGGCCCAGACCAGCTTCGGGTTGCCGCGCGCGTCGGACAGGACGTTCATGCCCGGTCGCCGACCCGTTCGCCGAGCAGGCCCGAAGGCCTGAATACCAGGACCAGGATCAGCACCACGAACGCGAACACGTCCTGGTAGTTGGAGCCGAACAGGATGAAGTGCTCGCCGTCCGCGCAGCGCTCGCCGAGGAGCGACGCGAGCCAGCCGTAGCGGCAAAGATCCGTCAGGTCGCCGATGTAGCCCGCGCCCAGGGCCTCGACCACGCCGAGCATCACTCCGCCCAGCATCGCGCCCGGGATGTTGCCGATGCCGCCCAGCACCGCCGCGGAGAAAGCCTTCAACCCGAGCACCGAGCCCATCGTGTACTGCGCCACGCCGTAGTAGGTGCCGACCATCACGCCCGCCACCGCGCCGAGGCCGGCGCCGATGACGAAGGTGGCGGCGATCACGCGGTTGACGTCCACGCCCATCAGTCCCGCCACCTGCGGATTCTGCGCGGTGGCGCGCATTGCCGTGCCCAGGCGCGTGCGGTACACGAGGAACGCGAGCCCGGCCATGATCGCCACGCAAAGCGCGACGATGGCGAGCTGCACGTTGGTGGCGGTGGCGCCGGCGAAGGTGTAGGTCTGGATGCGGATGATCTGCGGGAAGGCGATGACGTTGCGTGTCCACACCAGCATCGCCAGGTGCTGCAGGATGATCGACACGCCGATGGCGGTGATCAGCGGCGCGAGGCGCGGCGCCCGGCGCAGCGGCCGGTAGGCGAGCCGCTCCATGGCGTAGCCGATCGCCATGCACACCGGTACCGCGCAGCCGACGCCCAGCATCACCACCAGCAGCGGCGGCATGCCCGCGGCGGCGAGGCTGGTGATCACCGAAAAGGCCACCATCGCGCCGATCATCACCACTTCGCCGTGCGCGAAGTTGATCAGCTGGATGATGCCGTAGACCATGGTGTAGCCGAGCGCTACTACCGCGTACACGCTGCCCAGCGTCAGGCCGTTGACGACCTGCTGCAGGAAAATGTCCACGCGGCGGAGCCTAGCAGAAATGAAAACGGCACCCGAGGGTGCCGCCTTCTGTTGCCGTTGCCGGGACGCTTACTTGCCGAACTCCGCGAACGGGATGGTCTTGCCGCCCTTGATCACCGCCAGCGGCACGATCTTTCCGCCTTGCATGGTGAAGATCGTCATCTCGGCGTCCTTGCGATCGCCTTTCGCGTCGAAGGAGATTTCTCCCGTGACGCCCTTGTAGGTGATCTTGGCCAGCTCCGGCAAGTACTTCGCCGGGTCGGCCGAGTCCGCCTTCCTCATGGCCGCGATGAGCAGGTTCGCGGCGTCGTAGGTGAACGGCGCGTACAGGATCGGGTCGACGTTGAATTTCTTCTTGTAGGCGTCGAGGAAACTCTTGTCTGCGGCGGCCACCGGGATGCCGGCCTGCGAGCACAGCAGGCCTTCCGCGGCCGGACCAGCCAGCTTGGCCATTTCCTCCGTGCAGGCACCATCGCCGAAGGCGAACACCGCCTTGATGCCCAGTTCGCGCCCCTGCTTCATCAACGGCCCGCCGGTCGCGTCCATGCCGCCGTAGAAGATGGCGTCGGGGTTGCGGCCCTTGAGCTTGGTCAGCACGGCCTTCCAGTCGGTGGTCTTGTCGGTGCCCTTCTCGCGCGGCAGGACCGCGATGCTGGCGGCCTTCAGGGTTTTCTCCACCTCGTTGGCGATGCCCTCGCCGTAGGCGGTCGCATCGTCGATGACCGCCACGGTCTTCGGCTTGTTGTTGTTCGCCAGGTAGCTGGCGATCGCCGGGCCCTGCTGGTCGTCGCGGCCGACCACGCGGAACTGGGTCTTGAAGCCCTGCTCCGTGAGCTTCGGGTTGGTCGCCGAGCCCGAGATCACTGGGATGCCGGCGCCGTTGTACAGCGGCGAGGCGGGAATCGAGGTGCCCGAGTTCAGGTGGCCGACCACGCCGGCGACTTTCGCGTCCACCAACTTCTGCGCCACAGTGGTGCCGACCTTGGGATCGGCCTGGTCGTCCTCCGCGACGAACACGAACCTCACGTCCTTGCCGCCGAGCTTGATCTTGGCTTCATTGGCCTGCTCCACCGCGAGGCGCGCGCCGTTCTCGTTGTCCTTGCCGAGGTGCGCGATGCCGCCGGTGATCGGGCCGACGTGGCCGATCTTCACTTCGATGGCGGTGTCGGCCTTCGCCGCGGGTTTCTGCTCGCCGCAACCGATCAATGCGACGGCAGCGGCAATCAGGGTCAGCGCAATCTTGGGATACTGCATAAGACCTCCGGAGCGATTAGGGTTCGTTACTTGACGGAAAGTACCCACTTCACCAGCGCGCGCACGTCTGCGTCGGGCACGGCGGCGTTCGGCGGCATCGGCACCTGGCCCCAGACGCCCTGGCCGCCCTTCTTCACTTTCTCGACCAGCTTGGCCTCGGCGTCCTTCTGCCCGGCGTATTTCTTCGCGACGTCGGCGTAGGCCGGACCGACGGTCTTCGCGCCTTTGACCACGTGGCAGGCGACGCAGGCGTGCTTCTTGGCGAGTGCTTCGCTCGCCTGGGCAGGCAGCGCGGTGGCGAGCGCCAGTACTGCGGCGGTAATGACAAACGGCTTCATGGGTTCCCTTTCGAATGGAGGGCCGAAATGCTACCCGAACGCGGGCTCTTTGCAAGCCTTGCGCAGAGCATCGAGCTCGGTGATTGCCGGCAGGCATACAACGCCCCGGCATAGCCAGGCGTTGACCGCCTTCCCCGCGGGTTTGTCGAGAACCGCGGGCAGGCCCGGCATGCCGGCGGGGATCGCGAGTACCAGCGTTCCGGGCAGGTTCTCCCGCGCCATGGCCCGCGTCCACGGAACCAGTGCATCCGCCGCCCCGCGCAGGATGGCGGTCGCGGGCGGCTCGAGCTGCTCCTCGAGCGCGAGCAGCAGCGTGGCAAAGCCGGAGGGGTGGTCGCGCATCGAGGGAAAGAACAGCTCCAGCGTGCGCTCGGCGGCGCGCGCGTAGCGCGCTTCTCCGGTCAGCGCGGCGAGCCGGTTGAGCGCGTAGGCCGCCATGCCGTTGCCGGAGGCCATGGCGCTGTCGTGGCCGGGCTTGGGCCGGTGGATCAACTGTTCATGGTCGCGCGCAGTGAAGAAAAAGCCGCCCGCTTCCCGGTCCTCGAACTGGTCGAGCAGCACCTCGGCCAGCGCCTCGGCGAACTCCAGGTCCTCGCCGCGGTATTCGTCCTGCAGCAGCTCGAGGAGCGCCACGATCAGGTACGCGTAGTCGTCGAGGTAAGCGTTGAGGTGCGCGCGGCCGTCCTTGTAGGTCGCCAGCAACCTGCCGTCGCGCCACATGCGGGCACGGATAGACTGCAGCGCCCGCCGCGCGGACGCAATCCATTCCGGTTTGCCGAACACCCGCCCGGCGTGCGCCATGCCGCGCATCGCGAGCGCGTTCCACGACACGAGCACCTTCTCGTCGCGTCCCGGCCGCACGCGCGGCTCGCGCGCGGCGAACAGTTTCGCCCTGGCCGATGCGAGCAGCGCCTGGGCGCCGGCGCGCAGCGGCCGAGCAACGTGCAGGTGCCAATGCCGTTCCTCGAAATTGGGCCGGCTGTCGAGCCCGTAGTGAGGTGCGACCGCCTCCCACTCTTCCTCGGTAAGCAAGGCACGCACTTCGTCCGCGTCCCAGACGTAGAATTTGCCCTCTTCGTGCTCCGAGTCGGCATCGAGCGACGAGTAGTAGCCGCCCTCGGGCGATTGCATCTCGCGCAGGATCCACCCCGCGGTCTCTCCGGCGCAGCGCGCGTAGAGCGCATCTCCCGTCACCAGCCACGCGTCGGCGAGAAGCTGCAACAGCGGGCCGTTGTCGTAGAGCATCTTCTCGAAGTGCGGGATCATCCACTGCGCGTCCACGCTGTAGCGGCAAAAGCCCCCGCCCAGCTGGTCGTAGATGCCGCCTTCGCACATGCGCCGCAGCGTCGCATCCACCATCGCCATCTCGCCCTTGCGCAGGCATAGCTCGAGATCGGTGGGATGCGGAAACTTGGGCGCGCCGCCGAAGCCGCCATGGCGCGCGTCGAAGCTCGCGCGCAGCACTTCCAGCGCCGCGCGCACCGCTTCCGCGTCGAGCGCCGCACGCTGCCCCGCGATGCGGGGCTGCATGCGCGAGAAGGCAAGCTTCACTTGCTCGCCCTGCTCGCCGATGGCGTCGCGCTGCTCGCGCCACAGCGCCGCGATGCGCTCGAGGATCTCGACGAAGCCTGGCAGCCCATAGCGCGAGGTCTTGGGAAAGTAGGTGCCGCCCCAGAACGGCGTGCCGTCCGGGGACAGGAACATGGTGAGCGGCCAGCCGCCGCCGCGCTGCGCCAGCATCTGGTGCGCGCTCTGGTAGATCTGGTCGAGGTCGGGCCGCTCCTCGCGGTCCACCTTGATGTTGACGTAGTGGCGGTTCATCACCGCAGCCACCTCGGGATCCTCGAAACTCTCGTGCGCCATCACGTGGCACCAGTGGCAGGCCGAGTAGCCCACCGACAGCAGGATCGGTTTGTCCTCGGCGCGCGCGCGCGCCAGCGCCTCCTCGCCCCAGGCGTGCCAATCCACCGGGTTGCCCGCGTGTTGCTGCAGGTAGGGCGAAGTCTCGTTGGCGAGTCGGTTGCTCATGGCTTGCGCAGGATCCCGTCGAGCGTTTCGCGGTAGGCCGGCAGGCGCGGCCCGCCCAGTGACACTGCGCGCCGGGCGGCCGCGAGCGCTTGCGCGCGGCTGCCCAACTCGTGCAGCGCCTGGGCAAGATTGTTCCACGCGTCCGCCGCCTCCGGGTGATCCATCGTCGCGCGCAGGTAGGCGGCAGCGGCCCCAGGCAGGTCGCGCATGGCATAGCTCGCATTGCCCAGGCCGATCTGCGCGGCGACACTGCGCGGCCAACGCGCCAGCCCGGTTTCATAGCCTGTGCGCGCCGCAGCCGGCGCTACCCGCTCGAGAGCCGCGACGGCCGCGAGGTACGAGGATTCGGCGGCGGTGGCCGGCAGTCGGTCAGGCGGCAACGCCACCATCGCCCAATGGCCGCTTCTCGCCCAAGTATGCTCGAACGTATCGAGCGACATCGTCAGCCGGCGCGTCACCCCTGAGCGCAGCACCAGCTCGCGGCGGGCGAGGTCGTAGCCGATCGCCACCGCGTAGTGCCACTGCGGCCACCAGTCGAGGGCCAGGTTCTGCAGCACCACCACCGGCGTGCCCGCAGCAAGCTCACGCAACAGATCCTCCATGCGCGGTGCAAGTGGATAGGCGACGAGCCGATGGCGCCTCGCAGTCGCGAGCATCTCCACCTGCAGGGAACCTTTGCGCCCGGGCAGGTAGACCTGGGGCAGCAGCAATTCCGGGGTGGCATCGCGGCCGGCGTGAACGAGGACTGCGGCCAGCGAGGCTGGGCCGCACTGATAGTCCTCCTGCGGGAAGAACGGCGTCGCCGCGATCTCGGCGGAATCGGGCAGCCCCGCGGGGCGCTGCTCGATGATGCGGGAGACCTGCGGCGCTGCGCAACCGGCGAGCAGCGCCGCGGCCAAAATGAAAACCCCCGCCGCAGCGGGGGTCGCCTGGAACCTCACCGCCGTTCAGCGCATGGAACGCGTGAACGGGAAAATCTTCGTGTAGCCCATCATGTCGGTGACTAGGAGCACCAGGAAAATCAGCACCGCGGCGACAAGAATGTCGCCACCCGCGGGCAGCTCGTCCAGCTGCGCGGCAAGCTGCGCTGCCTCCGCATCCGAGAGCGCTGTGACGCGTTGCCTTGCCTTCGCCGGATCCACGCCCAGGGCCTCGAGCCGCGCGCGCACCTCGCTGCGTTCGAGCAGGCTCGTCAGGCGCTCGCGCTCAGCTCCCGCCACGACCGTGTCGGTGCTTACAATCCCGGCGTACGCCGGCAGGGGAACACCCATTCCCCCCATGCAGACGATCAGCAAACCAGCCATCATGCGGCGAAATTGGCGCGTCATTGTTCGGTTCTCCTTTGTGAGTTGCGGACGAAAAGAGAATAGTCTGCGCTCACACGCAGCGTCAATCAATGTTTGTCGGCAATTCACGACAGCGCGGTGCGAAGGATGAACGATCCGAGAGCGACTGAAGTCCTGCATTTCTGGTTCGACGAGCACCCGAAGGATTGGTTCGTGAAGAATCCGGCCTTCGATGCGGAAATCCGCTCGCGCTTTCTTTCACTCCACGAGGCGGGAGCAGCAGCCCGGCTCGCGCACTGGCCGGACGAGGGCCACAGTTGCCTCGCGCTGGTGATCGTGCTCGACCAGTTTCCGCGCAACATGTTCCGAGGCGAAGCCCGCGCGTTCGCCACGGACACACTTGCGCGCGCTGCGGCGCGCGTCATTCTCGAGCGAGGCTGGGGCAAGCCGATGACGCAGTCAGAGCAGCTTTTTGCCTACCTGCCCTTCGAACACAGTGAATCGCTGGAAGACCAGGAACTTGCGTGTGCATTGATGCAGGACTTCGGCGAGGAACAGCTGCGCTACGCGCTGCGGCACCGGGAGATCATTCAACGCTTCGGCAGGTTCCCGCACCGCAACGGCGTTCTCGGCCGCGAAAGTACCGCGGCCGAGATCGAGTTTCTGAAGCAACCCGGCTCAGATTTCTGAACCGTCCGTGATGGCGCCCTTTGACGCTGTGCTCACCAGCTTCACGTACTTGGCAAGGAGTCCCCTGGTGTAACGCGGTTTCGGCGCTTTCCATTTCTTGCGCCTTGCCGCCAGTTCCTTCGCCGGCACGTTGAGCCGGATGAGGCGCTTCTGCGCATCGATGGTGATCGAGTCGCCTTCCTTCACCAGCGCGATTGTGCCGCCGACGTAGGCCTCGGGCGCGACGTGCCCGACCACCATGCCCCAGGTGCCGCCGGAGAAGCGCCCGTCGGTGATTAGCCCCACCGATTCGCTCAGTCCCTGGCCGATCAGCGCCGAGGTCGGCGCGAGCATTTCCTGCATGCCGGGGCCGCCCTTCGGACCTTCGTAGCGGATCACGATCACGTTTCCCGGCTTGATCTTCTTGGCCATGATGGCCGTCATGCACGCGGGCTCGGAGTCAAACACGCGCGCCGGCCCGGTGATTGAGGTCTTCTTCAGGCCGGTGATCTTTGCCACGCAGCCCTCGGTGGCGAGGTTGCCCTTGAGAATTGCGAGGTGGCCCTGCGCGTAGATCGGCTTGGACCACGGCCGGATCACGTCCTGGCCGGTCCTCGGCTCGGCCGGCACGTCCTTCAGCATCTCGGCCATGGTCTTGCCGTGGATGGTCATGCAGTCACCGTGCAGTACGCCGTTCGCCAGCAGGATTTTCAGCACCTGCGGCACGCCGCCGGCGCGGTGGAAATCCACCGCGACATAGCGCCCCGAGGGCTTCAGGTCGCACAACACCGGCACCTTGCGCCGCACGCGCTCGAAGTCGTCGATGGTCCACTTCACGCCCGCGGCGGATGCGATGGCGAGGTAATGCAGCACGGCGTTGGTCGAGCCGCCCGTGGCCATCACCAGCGCGACCGCGTTCTCGATCGACTTGCGCGTGATGATGTCGCGCGGCCTGAGGTTCTTCCTCACCGCTTCGACCAGCACCCGTGCCGATTCGGCCGCGGAGTCCGCTTTCTCGGCGTCGGGCGAGGCCATCTGCGAGGAGCCGAGCAGGCTCATGCCGAGCGCCTCGAACGACGACGACATCGTATTGGCGGTGAACATGCCGCCGCAGGCGCCGACCGAGGGGCAGGCGTTCTTCTCGATGCCGACGAAGTCCTCCTCGCTCATTTTGCCGGCGCCGAAGGCGCCCACCGCCTCGAACGCCGAGACGATGGTGAGGTCCTGTCCTTTCCACTTGCCGGGCTTGATGGTACCGGCGTAGACGAAGATCCCCGGCACGTTCATGCGTGCGAGCGCCATCACGCCGCCCGGCATGTTCTTGTCGCAGCCGCCCACCACCAGCGCCCCGTCCATCGCCTGGCCGTTGACCGAGGTCTCGATGGCGTCCGCGATCACTTCGCGCGACACGAGCGAGTACTTCATCGCCTCCGTGCCCATGCCGATGCCGTCGGTGACCGTCGGCACGCCGAACACCTGCGGCTTGGCGCCCGACGCCTCCAGCGCCGCCATCGCCCGGTCCACCAGCGGCTGGATGCCGGCGTTGCAGGGATTCATGGTGGAGTGGCCGTTGGCCACGCCGATGATCGGCTTGTCGAAGTCACCGTCCTTGAAGCCCACGGCGCGCAGCATGGCGCGGTTGGGCGAGCGCGCCATGCCCTGGGTGATCAGTCTCGAGCGGCGGTTGTCGGCCATACCTTGCATCCTCCGGAAGTAGAATGGAATTCTACCGTGCTCATCCACCCGCAATTCGACCCGGTCGCGATTTCTATCGGCCCGCTCGCCGTGCGCTGGTACGGCCTCATGTACCTGGCGGCCTTCGGCATGCTGTGGTGGCTGGGCCGCCGCCGGATCGCGGCCGGCCATGCCCCGGTCACGCGCGAGCAGTTCGACGACCTGATATTCCTTGGCGTGCTCGGCACGATCCTCGGCGGACGCCTGGGCTACGTGCTGTTCTACAAACCGGCGTACTACGCGTCACACCCGCTGGAGATCTTCGCCATCTGGCAGGGCGGCATGGCGTTCCACGGCGGCTTTCTCGGCGTGCTCGCGGCCGTCGCGTTCTACGCCTGGCGTCAACGCCTGGATTGGTGGCGGCTGATGGACTTCATCGCCCCGCTGGTGCCGCCCGGACTCGCGGCCGGGCGGCTGGGCAATTTCATCAACGGCGAACTTTGGGGCCGCACGACCGACCTGCCCTGGGGCATGGTGTTCCGCGGCGCGGGCGATGCGCCGCGCCATCCTTCGCAGCTGTACCAGTTTGCGCTGGAAGGCGTGCTGCTGTTCGCGCTGTTGTGGTGGTATTCGTCGAAACCGCGCACGCGCGGCGCGGTCTCCGCCATGTTCCTCATCGGCTACGGCGTGTTCCGCTTCGTCGCCGAGTACGCGCGCGAGCCGGATGACTTCCTCGGGCTCCTCGCGCTCGGCCTGTCGATGGGCCAGTGGCTCAGCTTGCCGATGGTCGCGGCGGGCATCGCGCTGCTCGCGTGGAGCCGCAGACAGGGATGAAGCAGCGCCTCCTGCGGAATTAGCCGCCTAGCCTGCGAGCGCGCGTTCCAGCACGCGCGCGACGTGCAGCGCGCCCCGCTCGGTGCCGTCGGCGATCTGGTGGCGGCAGCTGGTGCCGTCGGCGATGATCAGCGTCTCGGCGCCGGCCCGCCGCACCGCGGGCAGCAGGCTCAACTCGGCCATCTTCATCGACACCTCGTAGTGCTCCGCCTCATAGCCGAAGCTGCCGGCCATGCCACAGCAGCTCGATTCCACGCTCGACACCTTGAGCCCGGGCACCAGCCCGAGCACGCGCTGCACCGCGCCCATCGCGCCGAACGCCTTCTGGTGGCAGTGGCCGTGCAGCAGCGCTTCCTGCTCGAGCGGCTTGAGCCGCAGCTGCAGCCGGCCCGCCTCCGATTCCCGCGCGAGAAACTCCTCGAACAGGAACGCGTTCGCGGCCAGCTCCCTGGTGTCCGGCAGCAGGACCGTGTACTCGTCGCGCAGCGTGTACAGGCACGAGGGCTCAAGGCCCAGGATCGGTACGCCGTTTGCCACCCATGGTTTCAGGGCGTCGATCACGCGCCGCGCCTCGCGCTTCGCCTCCTCCACCAGCCCGACCGAGAGGAAGGTCCGGCCGCAGCACAGGGGCCGCTCGCCGATCTGCGGTTGCGCGACGTGCACGCGGTAGCCGGCCGCCTCGAGCACGCGCACCGCGGCGCGTGCGTTCTCCGGCTCGAAGTAGCGGTTGAAGGTGTCCACCAGCAGCACCACCTCGCGGCTGCCGCGCTTGGGCCAGGCCCGCTCGACGAAGTAGTCGGCCCGCCATGCGGGCAGGTCGCGCCGCGAGGAGAAGCCGAGCGCGGACCGGGACCAGCGCGAGACTAGGTTTGCCACGGGAGCCAGGCGGGCCGCCCAGGGCGCGTAGCGCGGCAGCCAGGCGACGGCGCGGTCGCGCAGCGTCAGGCCGTGCCGCGCCTTGTAGTGCGCGAGGAACTCGAGTTTCATGCGCGCCATGTCCACGCCGGTCGGACATTCGCGCTTGCAGCCCTTGCAGGACACGCACAGGTCGAGTGCCTGCTTCACCTCCGCCTCGGCGTTCGCGCCAAGCTGCCCCGAAAGCGCGAGGCGCAGCGTATTGGCGCGGCCGCGCGTGAGATGGGCTTCGTCGCGCGTGGCGCGGTAGGACGGGCACATGGTGCCGGCGTCGAACTTGCGGCAGTGGCCGTTGCTGTTGCACATCTCTACGGCCTTGTCGTAGCCGCCCCATTCCGACCAGTCGAGCACCGGGATCGGCGTCTTCGTCGCGTAGCCCGGCGGGAAGCGGAACAGCCGCACGTCGTCCATCTTCGGCGGGTTGACGATCTTGCCCGGGTTCATCAGCCCCTTGGGATCGAGCCAGGACTTGATCTCCGCGAGGCAGGCGGTGAGCCGCGGTCCGAAGAACGGCGCGATCCATTCCGAGCGCACCAAGCCGTCGCCGTGCTCGCCCGAGTAGGCGCCCTTGTACTGCTTGACCATGGCGCAGGCTTCCTCGGCAATGGCGCGCATCTTCGTGGCGTCGCCGGCGCGCATGTCGAGGATCGGCCGCACGTGCAGCGTGCCCACGGAAGCGTGCGCGTACCAGGTGCCGCGGGTGCCGTACTTCGCGAACACCTGCGTCAGGCGGTCGGTGTATTCGGCGAGGTGTTCGAGCGGCACCGCGCAGTCCTCGATGAAGGACACCGGCTTGCCGTCGCCCTTCATCGACATCATGATGTTGAGGCCGGCCTTGCGCACCTCCCAGATGTCCTTCTGCAGCTGCGGCTCGGTCACTTCGACCACGGTGCCGGGCAGGCCCAGGTCTCCCATCAGCTGCACCAGCTGCTTCAGCTTCGCCAGCTGCGCCGCGCGCTCCTCGCCCGAGAACTCCACCAGCAGGATCGCATCCGGCTCGCCGCGGATCACCGCGTCCACCGTGGCACGGAACGCGGCGATGTCGCGCGCCAGGCCGATCATCGTGCGGTCCACCAGCTCCACCGCCGAAGGCCCGAGCTTGACGATCTGCTGCGTGAGTTCCATCGCCGTGCGGAACTTCGGGAAGTGGCACACGCCGAGCACGCGATGCGCCGGCAGCGGGCTGAGCTTGAGGTGGAGGCGCTCGAACCAGGCGAGCGTGCCCTCGGACCCGACCAGCAGGTGCGCCGAGTTCTCGTGCGGCGGACCGAGGTGGTCGAGGTTGTAGCCTGCGACCCGGCGCAGCACGTTGGGAAAGCGCGCCGCGATCTCGTCCTGCTCGCGCTCATAGAGCGCGCGCAACTTCCTGGTCAATTCCGAATCATCCGTCATCGGCCCGAAGCGCCGCGCGCGGCCATCGCTGGTCACGGCGTCGATGGCGAGCACGTTGTGCACCATGTTGCCGTAGGCGATCGAGCGCGAGCCGCAGGAGTTGTTTCCCGCCATGCCGCCCAGCGTCGCTTGCGCGCTGGTGGAGACGTCCACCGGGAACCACAGGCCGTGCAGGCGCAACTGGGCGTTCAGCGCGTCGAGCACCAGGCCCGGCTGCACCACTGCACTGCGCCGCCCGGCGTCGATCTCGAGCAGGCGATCGAGGTACTTCGAGCTGTCGATGACCAGCGCCGCGCCGACCGTCTGCCCGCATTGCGAGCTGCCGGCGCCGCGCGGCAGCACTGGCACGCCCGCGTCGACGGCGATGGCGAGCGCAGCGCGCGCCGCCTCCTCGGTGCGCGGCAGTACCACGCCGAGCGGCATCACCTGGTAGATCGAGGCGTCGGTGGCGTAGCGGCCGCGGGAGGCGGT
>JBGQFF010000021.1:0-29087 GCA_041496745.1 Gammaproteobacteria bacterium | reverse complement strand
GGCAATGGCGCGCTCGATGTCCTCGTCGGTCATGCGCAGGAAGTCCGGGTCGGTGGCGCCGAAGTCCTGCACCGCGGTGGTCATCTCGGCGAGCGGCACGGTGCGCGGCCCCTCGCGCAGGGGCACCGCGTCCTCGCCCCATGCGAGCGCCAGCGCCGAAATGTTGTCGCAGCCGGGCCCACCGCGCGTCTCCGCGAGCGCGGCAAGCTGCGCGATTGCGTCGCCGAGCGCCGCTCCGGCGAGCCCGTCGAGCAACTGGCGCTGCGTCAGCGGTCCCCAGAAGCCGTCCGAGCAAAGCAGCAGGGTGTCGTCGCGCTCGAGGCGCGTGCGGGACGTCGGCTCGACGCGCGGCGTCTGCACGCCCCCGAGGCACTGCAGGAGGCGATTGCGCTCCGGATGCGTGCCGACCGCGTCCTCCTGCAGCTTGCCCTCGTCCACCAACTGCTGCACCAGCGTATGGTCCCGCGTACGCGCATGGACCTGTCCATTGCGCACCAGGTAGAACCGCGAGTCGCCGATATGCGACCAGTACGCATGCCCCTCCTGCACCACGCAGACCACCACGGTGGTGCGCGGGGTGTCGGCAAGGCCGAGCTGCATCGCCTCGCGCAGCAGCATCGAATGCGAGCGGCCGACCGCGCGGAACAGGAACAGGTCCGGGTTGGCGAGGCGCGGCTGCGCTGCTCGCTTGAACGCGGCGGCGATGTGCCGCATGGTGAGTTCCGCTGCCACTTCGCCGTGCGCGTGCCCGCCCACGCCGTCGGCCATCACCAGCAGCACGGATTCGGGCGTGCGCCAGTAGCCCAGCCGGTCCTGGTTGTAGGGCCGCTTGCCGACCCGCGTGTCCTGGGCGATGGTGCACTTCACCGGCCGGCCAGCCTCATCAAGGCGCCCTTCAGTTGCTCGAGGATCGGCGCCTCGCCTTGGTATTCGGGCTCCTTCTCGCCAAGCAGCGCCTTCTGCAGGGCGAAGCCGCTCTGCGGCCGCTCCAGGTGGTCCAGGCGCATGCACCAGTCCACCGTGTCGAGCAGCTCGCTGGTGTATTTTCCCGCCCCCGCCTTTCGCGCCGGCAGCATGCGGTCCTTCTCCAGGCGCTCTTCCGCCGAGGGCGGCGAGCTCGCCGTGAGGCAGGCGTAGAGGGTCGCCCCCACCGAGTAGATGTCGCTCCAGGGGCCCAGCTTGGAGCGGTCAGTGTGGTGCTCGGGGGAGGCGAAGCCCGGCGTGTACATCGGCGGCAGCGCGGGCGCCTCGCCCGAGAGCATCTGGCGCGCCGCGCCGAAGTCGATGAGCAGCGGCGTGCCGTCGCTCCTCAGGTACACGTTGCCCGGCTTGATGTCGAGGTGCAGCAGCTTGTTGGTGTGCACCTCGCGCAGGCCGTTGAGCAGCGCGGCAAAGGTGTTGCGGATCCAGCTCTCGCGCAGCGCGCCGCGGTGCGCGTGGATGTGCTCCTGCAGCGTGCGGCCGCGCTCGTAGCGCATCACCAGGTACACGGTATCGTTGGCGCGAAAGAAATTCAGCACGCGCACCACGTTCGGGTGGCCCAGGCTGGCGAGCGCACGCCCTTCCTCGAAGAAGCACTTCATGCCGTAGCGGAACGCCGCGGCCAGCGATTCCGGCACCGCCGGCGTGAGCGCCTCGCCGGTGCGCAACGCGAGCGAAGCCGGCAGGTACTCCTTGATCGCCACCGGCGTTTCGTTCTCGTCGTGCGCCAGGTAGACGAACGAGAAGCCGCCCGAGGCCAGCACGCGCAGGATGCGGTAGTTCTGCAACTGATGCCCTTCCGGCAGCGGCTGGTTGGCTTGGGCCGGCATCTCCCCTATGATACCTGCTTCGAATCGCGTGCTTTCCCGCTGCCCGTCCCCTTGATCCACAGCATGACCGGATATGCGCTTGCCGCCGCCGAGCATCCGCGCGGCGCGCTGAGCCTCGAGCTGAAATCGGTCAACTCGCGCTTTCTCGACCTGCAGTTTCGCGTCGCCGAGGAGCTGCGCGCGCTCGAGCCGCTGCTGCGCGAGGCGATCACGGCGCGCGTGGCGCGCGGCAAGCTGGATTGCCGGCTGTCGTTCGCGCCTGGCGCCGCCGGCGTACAGTCGCTCGACCCCGCCGCCCTGGAGACGCTGCGCCGCGTCGCCGGGGAGGCGCAGCGGGCGTTTCCGCAGGCCGGGCCCCTGCGCCTGGGGGACGTGCTGCGCTGGCCCGGCGTGCTCGCCGGCAGCGCGCTCGACGCGGAGGAGCTCAGGGCCGCCGTCGCCGCACTCGCCAGGCGCGTGGTGGACGAGTTATGCACCGCGCGCGTGCGCGAGGGCGCCAAGCTCGCCGCGATCGTCGCCGGCCGCGTCGCCGAGATGCGCGCCCGCTTGGCCGAGATCGCCCCGCTGGTGCCGGTGGCGAACGCCGCGTACCAGGCGCGGCTCGCCGAGCGCCTGCGCGAAGCGGTGGGCACGGCGGACGACGAGCGCATCCGGGCGGAACTCGCGGTGTTCGCGGTGAAGACCGACGTCGAGGAGGAGTTGCAGCGGCTGGCGGCGCACGTCGATGAGGTCGAGCGCACCCTAGCCAAGGGCGGCGCCGCGGGCAAGCGCCTGGACTTCCTCGCGCAGGAGCTCAACCGTGAGGCCAATACGCTCGCCTCCAAGGCGGCGACGCCGAGAATCGCCGACAGCGCGCTGGAACTGAAGCTGCTCATCGAGCAGATCCGCGAACAGGTGCAGAACATCGAATGAACGGCCTGCTGTTCGTCGTCACCGCGCCCTCCGGCACGGGCAAGACGTCCCTCATCAACGCGCTGCTCGCGGACGACCGCGGCCTCACGCTGTCGGTGTCCTACACCACGCGGCGGCCGCGCCCGGGGGAACAGAACGGGCGCGAATACCACTTCGTCGACCTGCCGCGGTTCGAGGCGATGCTCGAGCGCGGCGAATTCCTGGAGAGCGCGGAGGTGCACGGCCATCGCTACGGCACCTCGCAGAAAGTGATCGACGAGGTGCGCGCCCGCGGCCGCGACCTGGTGCTGGAGATCGACTGGCAGGGCGCCGAGCAGGTGCGGCGCCTGTATCCCGAGAGCATCGGCATCTTCATCCTGCCGCCCTCGATGGCCGAGCTCGAGCGCCGGCTGCGCGCGCGCGCGCAGGATGCGGAGGAGGTCATCCGGCGGCGGCTGAAGAACGCCGCAGCCGAAATGAGCCACGCGGCGGAGTTCAAATACGCTATAATTAACAATAACTTCGACGATGCCCGGCAGGAACTGCGGGCGGTCGTGCGGGCGGAGCGCCTGGCCACCGGCCGGCAGCTCGAGCGCCACCCCGAAGTCTTCAAACCGGAAAGCTGACCATGGCCCGCATCACCGTAGACGACTGCCTGCATCGTATTCCCAACCGCTTCCAGCTGACGCTCGCCGCGACCTACCGCGCGCGCCAGCTCAGCGCCGGCGCCTCGCCGCTGGTCGAGCCCAACCGCGACAAGGCCACCGTGATCGCGCTGCGCGAGATCGCGGCCGGCAAGATCGGCACCGAAGTGCTCAAGCGCAACCCCTCGGCGCCGACGCCTCCCAACACCCCCTGAGCCTGATGGCCTGCGGTAATCTGTCCGCATGGCCGCCGTACAGACGCTGGACGAGAGCCGCTTCGGCTACCTGAAGAAGGCGGACGTTGCTCGCCTGGCGGACGCTTACCGCTTTTCGGAAGCGGCGCACAAGGGGCAGACCCGGCAGTCGGGCGACCCCTACATCTCGCACCCGTTGGCCGTAGCGGAGATCCTCGCCGGGTGGCATTTGGATGGCCAGGCGCTGATGGCGGCGCTGCTGCACGACGTGATGGAGGACACTTCCGTCACCAAGGCCGAGATTTCCGACACTTTCGGCAAGCCGGTGGCGGAGCTGGTGGACGGCCTGTCGAAGCTCGACAAGATCGAGTTCCAGTCGGCCGAGGATGCGCAGGCCGAGAACTTCCGCAAAATGCTGCTGGCGATGGCGCGCGACGTGCGCGTCATCCTGATCAAGCTCGCCGACCGGCTGCACAACATGCGCACGCTCGCCGCGGTGCCGCCGGCCAAGCGCCGGCGCGTGGCGCGCGAGACCATGGAGATCTACGCCCCGATCGCCAATCGCCTCGGGCTGAACACGCTGTTCCACGAGCTGCAGGAACTCGCCTTCGCGCATCTCTACCCGATGCGCTGCCGGGTGCTGTCCAAGGCAACGCGCGCAGCGCGCGGCAACCGGCGCGAGGTGGTGGGCAAGATCGAGGCCGCCATCAAGGCGAAGCTCGCCGAGGCGGGCATCACCGCCACCGTGTTCGGGCGCGAGAAGCACCTGTATTCGATCTACCGCAAGATGATCGAGAAGCAGCTGTCGTTTTCCGAGGTGCACGACATCTACGGTTTTCGCGTCATCGTCAAGGACGTGCCCACCTGTTATCTCGCGCTCGGCACGCTGCACGGCGTGTACAAGCCGGTGCCGGGCAAGTTCAAGGACTACATCGCCATCCCCAAGGGCAACGGCTACCGCTCGCTGCACACCGCGCTGATCGGTCCCTACGGCGTGCCGGTGGAGGCACAGATCCGCACCGAGCAGATGCATCACCTCGCGGAGGCCGGGGTCGCCTCGCACTGGATGTACAAGGACGACACCGCGTCGCTGTCCGACCTGCAAAAGAAGACCCACCAGTGGCTGCAGTCGCTGCTGGAGATCCAGAACCAGTCCGGCAACCCGCACGAATTCCTCGAGCACCTGAAAGTTGACCTGTTCCCGGACGAGGTCTACGTGTTCACGCCCAAGGGCAAGATCCTGTCGCTGCCGCGCAACGCCACGGCGGTGGACTTCGCCTACCTCGTGCACACCGACGTCGGCAACAGGTGCGTGGCGGCGAAGGTGAACGGGGAGTTGGTGCCGCTGCGCACGGAACTGCGCAATGGCGAGCGCGTCGAGATCATCACTGCCAGCCACGCCAAGCCCAATCCCGCGTGGCTGCAGTACGTGCGCACCGGCAAAGCGCGCGCCAACATCCGGCATTTCCTCAAGACCATGCAGTACGACGAGTCGGCGGCGCTCGGCGAGCGGCTGCTGGAGCAGGCGCTGAAGGCGCTGGGGTCTTCGCTCGCCGAGATCGACGACGCGAACTGGGAGCGCGTGAACCGCGAAACCGTCGGCCGCACGAAGCAGGCACTTCTCGCCGACATCGGGTTGGGCAAGCAACTGCCTGCGGTCGTGGCCCGGCGGCTATTGAAGCGCGCGGAGGCGACACAAGAAACCAGAGGCAAAGCGGCCCAGGTCGTCATCCGCGGCACCGAAGGCATGGCGGTGCAGCTCGCCACCTGCTGCCGGCCGATTCCCGGAGATGCCATCGTCGGCTCGATGAAGAAGGGCCAGGGGCTGGTGGTGCACAGCGCCGAGTGCGGGCAGACTGAGCGCTCGCGGAAAAACGAGCCTGACCAGTGGATCGACGTGGAGTGGGATCCGGCGAGCAAGCGCCTGTACCAGGCGGCGATCAAGGTGATGGTGGCGAACCAGCGCGGCGTGCTGGCGAAGGTGGCTTCTGAAATCGCCGATTCCGGGTCGAACATCGACTCCATCAGCATGGACGAGGACCGCTCGGTCTACACCACCATGCTGCTGGTGCTGGAGGTGTCCAACCGGCAGCACCTCGCGCGCGTCATGCGCGCGATGCGCCGGCTGCCGGATGTGAAGAAGCTCGCGCGGGTGCGCGAGTGACGCCTGCCGGCCTGACGTCGGGACTGCGGCGCGGCTTCCTCGTCGCCCTCCTGCCGCTAGCGCTGGTCTGGTTTGGTGGCCTGGAGTACCGCGGGCTGTTCCAGCCCGACGAAGCGCGCTATGCAGAGATTCCGCGAGAGATGCTGGTTTCGGGCGACTGGGTGACGCCGCGCCTGAACGATCTCAAGTACTTCGAAAAGCCACCCCTGCAGTATTGGGCCACAGCGCTCGCCCTGGCCGCGTTCGGCGAGGATGAGTGGAGCGCGCGGCTGTGGCCCGCAGTTACGGGGTTCCTCGGCGTCCTTCTGCTCGTGTTCTCAGGAAATCGTACGGGACCGCCGGGTTCGGGTTACGCGGCCGGGCTAGTGCTCATGAGTTCCATCGGCTACTTCATTGCGGGCCAGTACCTCACGCTGGACATGGGCCTGACTTTCTTTCTCTGCGCCACGATGTGCGCGTTCCTGCTCGCCGTGCGCGAGGCTCTGCCCTTGCGCAGTTCCCGCGCGTGGATGCTGCTTGCGTGGGCAAGCATGGCCTGCGCGGTTCTCTCAAAAGGGCTGGTAGGCGTCGTCCTCCCCGGCGCCGCGCTGCTGGCCTACATCCTCCTGCAGCGGGATTGGTCTCTGCTGCGCCACCTCGAATGGAAGTGGGGGTTCGCGCTATTCGCGCTGATCGTTCTTCCCTGGCACCTGCTAGTACAGTGGCGCAATCCGGAGTTCCTCCAGTTCTACCTGGTGCAAGAGCACTTTGAGCGCTACCTCCTGCCGGGCCACAACCGGCCCGGGCCGTGGTGGTATTTCGTCCCGATACTGCTGCTCGCAATGATGCCCTGGGTCGTCACACTGCCCGGCGCCATCAGGCGCTCGTTGGCCACTCGCGACCCGGGGCGCGCCCTCCTCGATGTCGATCGTTTCCTGCTCGTCTGGGTAGCCGTGATCCTGCTGTTCTTCAGCTTGTCGAGCTCGAAACTGCCCGGCTACGTCGTCCCGGCCATGCCCGCGCTCGCGCTCCTCATCGGGCGCGACGTCATGCGCCGCGGCGGATTCGACACGACGTGGCCCGGACTGGTGCTCGCATTTGCCGGGGCAGCCGCGCTGGCGTTTGCGCTGCCGGCGCTCACCCGGGCAAAGGTTATCGACGATCTGATCTACGCCTACTTTCCGTGGTTCGTTGCGGGAGCGGCGCTGTTCGTCGCCGGCGGCCTGATTGCCTGGCGCATGCGCGCTGCGGTCGGAGCGCGATCGGTCATTGTGCTGGCCTTCGCCTGCATCGCGGGCGCGCAAATCATGCTCTCGGGCCTGCATCAAGTGGATGAGCACTACTCGACGGAGCGGCTCGTTGAGCAGCTGCTCGGCGAGAACCACGAATTCGCGCCGGAGGCGCCGTTCTACAGCGTCGGCTTCTTCGACGAGAGCCTGCCGTTCTACCTTGGCCGCACCCTCACTCTGGTCTCCTACCGTGGCGAACTCGGCCCCGGGATCGCCGCGGAGCCGGGCAAGTACGTCGAGTCGTTGGAGGAATTCGAACGGCGCTGGATAGAGACGTCAGAGGCTTACGCAGCGATGAAGCCGGAGCAGTATGCTGCCTTCCGAGCGCGAGGCTTGCCGATGCGCGTGTTCGCGGTGGATCCCAGGCGAGTCGTCGTATCCCGCGACCAGGGAGATCCGCCGTTGCGCGCGAAGAAAGCGGGCGGGCTGCTTTCGCTCATGCACCTGCTGCAGAAAGATGGCCCCGGCGGACGCCAGAGCCTCGAGTAATTGGTAGGCCGTGGCGGATTCGAGCCGCCGCGCAACGGATCAAGAGTTCTATCCGCCTCAAATACCACGATAAACGGCAAGATTCTAACGTCGCAAAATGAAGGAATTGAAATCGGCAATTCTTCGCGCCTTGGGGCGCGAGTCGCAGGCTGCGCCATGGGATAACGAAGAGTCCATCCGCGCGGAGCTCTTCAGTATCGAGCGTCTCGAGCAGCATGCCGAGAGCCTTGCGGCGGCCCAACTCATCGCCGCGAGACCGATGAGCGGGCGATCTCTCGCCGTTCGACTGAGGGACAACGAGTCGGTTCTGCTAGAAGCCTATCGCGCCATCGCCTACGCGGTCGGCGAGGGTCATGCCATTACACCGGCCGCCGAGTGGCTGCTCGATAACTACCACCTCATCGAAGAGCAGATCCGCGAAATTCGGGACGATCTGCCACCGGGCTACTATCGGCAACTGCCGAAGTTGGCTGGCGGACCTTTCGCCGGCTACCCGCGGGTCTTCAGCATGGCCTGGGCCTTTGTCGCTCATACGGACAGCCGCTTCGACCCCGAGATGCTGCGCCGGTTCGTGCGCGCCTACCAGCGGGTTCAGCCGCTCACGATCGGGGAGTTGTGGGCGGTCGCGATCACGCTGCGGATCGTGCTCGTGGAGAATCTTCGACGCGGGGCCAGGCGCATCGCGACCAGCCGCGCCGCGCGCCAGGAAGCCGATACCCTGGCCGACCGGGTCCTGGGCGTGAACGGGCGCCCGGGCGAGCCGATGCGCTCGGTCTTTCAGCATTACGAACAGTCACCCTTGCCGGGGTCCTTCGCCGTCCAGCTCGTGCAACGGCTGCGGGACCAGGATCCGAAGGTCACGCGGGCGCTGATGTGGCTCGAGGAGCGCCTGGCGGCGCAGGGAACGACCGCCGACCAGATCGTGCACGACGAGCACCAAAAGCAGGGTGCGACGAACGTGACGGTCCGCAACATCATCACCAGCATGCGCCTGATCTCCGACGTCGACTGGGCGGACCTGTTCGAGAACGTGAGTCTCGTCGACGACACGCTGCGCTCCGGCAGCGGCTTCGCGGACATGGATTTTCCGACGCGCAACCTGTACCGCAGCGCGATCGAGGAGCTCGCGCGGGGCTCGAAACTGACCGAACTGGAGATTGCGAGAGCGGCTCTTCTGGCCGCAAATGATGCAGATGGCCGCGAGCGCGATCCCGCATCCCGTTCGCGCGATCCAGGCTATCACCTGATCGCCGGGGGACGTCGCGCGTTCGAGGCGACGGTCGGATTCCGCGCTCCCCTGCGGAGCTGGCTCGGTCGATTCAACGCAAGGATCGGCATCGGCGGCTATATCGGCAGCGTCATCATGGTCGCTGCGATCCTTATCTTCTTGCCGCTGTTTGCGCTGGCGGGAGCGGGAATCGGCGATGGGTGGCTCGGTCTTCTCGTGCTTCTCGGGATGATCCCGTCGATCGATGCGGCGATGGCGCTGGTGAACCGCAGCGTCACGAGAGGGTTCGGTGCGACGATCCTGCCGGGCCTGGAACTGCGCAACGGCGTACCGGCACACCTGCGCACGATGGTCGCCGTCCCGATCCTTCTCACGACGCAGGCCGCGCTCGAAGAGCAAATCGAGCGCCTGGAGATCCACCACCTTGCGAGTCCGGAAGGCGAGCTTCATTTCGCACTGCTCTCGGATTGGACGGACGCCGCGACTGAGACGGTTGCAGGAGATGACGCGCTCCTCGACGCGGCCGCCGCGGGCATCGCCCGCCTGAATCGCCGCTACGCACCGGCCGCCGGGGGGGAGCGCTTCCTCCTGTTCCATCGCCGGCGGGTGTGGAACGAAGGGCAGCAGCGCTGGATCGGGTGGGAACGCAAGCGCGGCAAGCTCCACGAATTGAACCAGCTGCTGCGCGGCGCGACCGATACCACTTTCGTTGGCGTCGGCGGACCTCTGCTCACTCCGCCTGCCGGCGTCCGTTACGTCATCACGCTCGATGCCGATACCCGGATGCCTCGGGAAACGGCGCGCCGGCTGGTCGGCAAGATGGCGCACCCGCTCAACCAGCCGCGGTTCGACCCCGTCAGGCGACGCGTGGTCGAGGGATACGGGGTGTTGCAGCCGCGCGTCACGCCTTCGCTGCCGATCGGCCGCGAGGGGTCGCTGTTCCAGCGCATCTTCTCCAGCATGAGCGGCATCGATCCTTACGCCGCCGCCGTGTCCGACGTGTATCAGGATCTGTTCGGCGAAGGCTCCTACACCGGCAAGGGCATCTACGACGTCGATGCCTTCGAGGCCGCGCTCGAAGGCCGCGTGCGCGAGAGCGCGCTGCTCAGCCACGATCTGTTCGAGGGGACCTTCGCCCGCGCCGGCCTCGCTTCCGACATCGAGGTCGTCGAGGAGTTTCCGTCACGCTACGACGTGGCCGCCGCACGCCAGCATCGCTGGGCGCGAGGCGATTGGCAATTGCTGCCGTGGATTCTCGCCCCGGCGCTGCCGCTGATCGGCCGCTGGAAGATGCTGGATAACCTGCGGCGGTCGCTGTCGGCGCCGGCGAGCGTCGTCGCCTTGCTGGCGGGATGGGCACTGCCCCTGCAGGCTGCCATCGTCTGGACTGGTTTCGTGCTGTCGACGATCGCGTTGTCGACGCTGCTCCCCATTCTCTCTGCGATCGTGCCGCGCCGCGCCCGGATCACGGCACGCAGCCACTTGCGCGCCCTCAGCGCGGATGTGCGGCTTGCCTTGTCCCTGAGCGCATTGCTGGTCGTGTTCCTGGCGCATCAAGCATGGTTGATGACCGATGCGATCGGCAGAACGCTGTTTCGCCTGTTCGTGAGCCACCGGCATCTGCTCGACTGGGTCAGCGCAGGCCAGGCGATGGTGAGCCCCCGGCTCGATCTCCCCGGGTTCTATCGGCAGATGAATGGTGGTGTCGCCATCGGCATCGTCGCCGCCGTCGTCGTCTGGTGGATCGGGAACGAAGCCTGGCCGGTGGCGGCGCCGTTCGTGATCGCCTGGATCGCATCGCCGGCCATCGCTCGATGGACGAGCCTGTCGCCGCTCGTGGCGGGTCGCTTGTCAGTCTCGGATGCGGACGCCCGCGCTTTGCGGCTGGTCGCGCGCCGCACTTGGCGTTTCTTCGAAACCTTCGTGACGGCAACGGACCACATGCTCCCGCCGGACAATTTTCAGGAAGACCCGAAGCCGACTGCCGCGCACCGGACCTCTCCCACCAATCTCGGCCTGTACCTCCTCGCCGCGGTCAGCGCCCGCGACTTCGGCTGGGCGGGGACCAACGACACCGTCGACCGGCTGGAAGCGACACTCGCGACCATGAGCGGCCTGCAGCGGTTCCGCGGCCACTTCTATAACTGGTACGACACGCGGGATCTTCGTCCGTTGGACCCGCAGTACGTCTCATCGGTGGATAGCGGCAATCTGGCCGGACACCTGATCGCTCTTGCGCATGCCTGTCGAGAGTGGATCGACCGCCCGATGGCAGGTCCTGAATTATTTGCCGGCGTGGAAGACGGCCTGCACCTCACGCGTGAAGCCTTGCACGCACTTCCCGACGACCGGCGAACGCAGACGATCACTCGACATCAGCTGGACGGCGCGCTCGATACGTTGGCCGCCGAGCTGCGCCAGGACCCGCTTGTCCAACACCCGCCACCAGGGGGGATCGCTGCACGCCTGGTGAAAGTCGCGCTTCACGGCGCCACCATGGTCGACATTGCCCGAACGCTGGCGAGCGAACGTGGCGACGAAGCCGGCGCCGAAATGCTGTTCTGGGCGGAGGCGACTCTGGCATCGATCGAAAGTCACCGCCGCGACATTGCACAGACTGCGGATGCTGTCCGCTCTCTGGAACAGCGCCTGACGACGCTCGAAGCGGCGGCGCGGACCATGGTAGACGCGATGGAGTTCGGCTTTCTCCTCGACCCGGAGCGCAAGCTCCTGTCGATCGGTTATCGGGTCGCGGAAGGCAATCTCGACCCGAGCTGCTATGACCTGCTCGCCTCCGAGGCGCGCCTTGCGAGCTTCGTGGCGATCGCCAAGGGCGACGTCCCGGCGCGGCACTGGTTCCGGCTCGGGCGTGCCGTCACACCGATCGGACGCGGCGCAGCGCTGATCTCCTGGTCGGGATCGATGTTCGAGTATCTGATGCCGTCGCTCGTCATGCGCGCACCGGCCGGCAGCCTGCTCGAGCAGACGAGCCGTCTCGTCGTCCGCCGGCAAATCAGCTATGGTGCCGCGCTCGGCGTGCCCTGGGGGCTTTCGGAATCCGCCTACAACGTCCGCGACCTGGAGCTCATCTATCAGTATTCGAACTTCGGCGTCCCGGGCCTGGGCTTGAAACGGGGCTTGAGCGAAAACGCCGTCGTCGCGCCTTACGCGACCGCGCTCGCAACCATGGTCGATCCGGGAGCGGCGGCGCGCAACTTCGCCCGCCTTACCGCGATCGGCGCGCGTGGTCGCTACGGCTTCTACGAGGCGCTGGATTACACACCCACGCGTTTGCCGGAAGGGAAAGACGTCGCTATTGTCCGCGCCTTCATGGCGCACCATCAGGCCATGACGGTGGTCGCCATCGCCAACGCTCTCCTCGACGGGCAGATGCGGGCGCGGTTTCATGCCGAGCCGATCGTGCAGGCGACGGAGTTGCTGTTGCAGGAACGCACGCCGCGCGACGTCGCATTGGCTCATCCCAGAGCGGAGGAAGTCAAGACGGCGGCGACGGTTCGCGACCTGGAGCTGCCGGCGGTGCGACGGCTCCGCTCCGTGCACGACGCCACGCCGGAGGCGCACCTGCTTTCGAACGGCCGGTATGCGGTGATGCTGACGGGCGCCGGCTCCGGGTACAGCCGCTGGGGTGATCTCGGGATCACGCGCTGGCGCGAAGACGTCACCCGCGACGACTGGGGCGCCTACGTCTTCCTGCGCGACGTGGAGAGCGGCGACGTGTGGTCCGCAGGCCACCAGCCGAGCGGTGTCGAACCGGACAGTTACGACGTTACGTTCACCGAGGATCGCGCCGAGTTCGTCCGGCGCGACGGACCGATCACCACGACCCTCGACGTTGTCGTCTCGCCGGAGGACAACGCCGAGGTGCGCCGTGTTTCGCTCGCGAATGCGGGCAGCCGGACCCGGGACATCGAGCTCACCTCATACGCCGAGCTGGTGCTGGCGCCGCCCGCAGCCGACGCGGCGCACCCGGCCTTTTCCAAGCTCTTCGTGCAAACCGAATATCTCGCCAAGGCCGGGGCCATCCTGGCGACGCGGCGGCGTCGCTCGCCCGGCGAGCCCGAAATCTGGGCGGCGCATCTTGCCGTCGTGGAAGGCGAGACGGTGGGCGAGCCGCAGATCGAAACCGACCGCGCCCGTTTCCTCGGCCGCGGACGCGAAGTTCGGGCGCCGGTCGCGGTGATGGACGGCCGTCCGCTCACGAATACCGTCGGCACCGTCCTCGATCCCGTTTTCGCGCTTCGTCACCGCGTCCGGGTGCCGCCTGGCAGGACGGTGCGCATCGCGTTCTGGACGGTCGTCGCGTCGTCCCGTGGCGAAGTGCTGGACCTCATCGACAAGCACGAGGACACGACTGCCTTCGACCGCGCGGCCACATTGGCGTGGACCCAGGCCCAAGTGCAGTTGAGCTATCTCGGCATCGACGCGGAGCAGGCGGGCCTGTTTCAGCGTCTCGCCGGCCACGTGCTCTACGCCGATCCGTCGCTGCGTCCGTCGTCGGACGCCATCCGCCGCGGCGGCGGCGGGCCGGCGGCACTCTGGGCTCAGAGCATTTCGGGCGACCTCCCGATCGTTCTGGTGCGGATCGACAACATCGAGGACATCGCCATCGTCCGCCAGTTGCTGCGTGCTCATGAATACTGGCGCATGAAGCAGCTCGCCGTCGATCTCGTGATCCTGAACGATCGGGCATCCTCCTATGTCCAGGACCTTCAGATCGCCCTGGAGACGCAGGTCCGGACGAGCCAGTCCCGACTGCAGACCGGCGCTGACGTCGCGGGTGGCGCCGTGTTCGTGCTGCGTGCGGATCTGATCTCAGTGGAGACACGCGCCCTGCTGCTCTCCATGGCCCGGGCCGTGCTGGTCGGACGACGCGGAACGCTGTCGGAACAGCTCAACCGTCTCCAGGAGGCGGACACCGCCGCCGCGCCGCCACCGAGGCGCGTGCCGCTCGCGGATGTGTCGCAGACCTTTCCGCTGCCGCCGGATCTTGAATTTTTCAATGGGCTCGGCGGATTCGCCGCGGACGGACGGGAGTATGTGACGATCCTCGGCGCCGGGCGTTCGATACCGGCCCCGTGGATCAATGTCATCGCCAATCCCTCGTTCGGCTTTCAGGTCGCGGTCGAGGGCAGCGGCTACACGTGGTCGGTCAGCAGTCGCGAGAATCAGCTCACGCCCTGGTCGAACGACCCGGTCACCGATCGGCCGGGCGAGGTCATCTATCTGCGCGACGAGGAGTCCGGCGAGCTGTGGGGGCCGACGGCCCGGCCGATCCGTGACGAGGCCGCGCCCTATATCGCCAGGCACGGTCAGGGCTACAGCCGGTTCGAGCACACCGCACACGGAATCGCGCTCGGTCTCCTCCAATACGTGCCGCTCGATGATCCGATCAAGATCTCCCGGCTGACGATCCGGAACACGTCGGGCCGATCCCGGCGGCTTTCGGTCACTGCCTACGTCGAGTGGGTGCTCGGCCCGTCGCGTAGCGCGTCAGCACTTTCGGTCGTGACGGAACTCGATCCGCAGACCGGCGCGATGCTCGCGCGCAACCCCTGGAACATGACGTTCGGTTCCCGTGTCGCCTTTGCGGATCTGGGCGGACGACAGACCGCCTGGACCGGCGACCGGCGGGAATTCCTGGGGCGCAATGGCACGCTCGACAACCCGGCCGCGCTTGCGGGGGAAGCGCTCCTCTCGCAGCGGGTCGGTGCCGGCCTTGATCCCTGCGGCGCCCTGCAATCCCCGGTCGAACTCCAGCCGGGCAGCACGGTGGAAATCGTCTTCTTCCTTGGCGAGGCAGCGACAGCGGCCGATGCGCAATCCCTGATCGCTCGCTACCGGGCGGCTGATCTCGACGCGGTCCTGCGCGAGGTCGTCGGGTTTTGGGACGATGTGCTCGGCGCGGTCCAGGTGAAAACGCCGGACCGGTCCATGGACATCATGTTGAATCGCTGGCTGCTCTATCAGACGCTCGCCTGCCGCATGTGGGCACGATCGGCGTTCTATCAGGCGAGCGGCGGTTACGGTTTCCGCGATCAGCTCCAGGACGGAATGGCGCTCGCCCTGTCGCGACCGGCGCTGACGCGCGCGCATCTCCTGCGTGCCGCTGCCCGGCAATTTGTCGAAGGCGATGTCCAGCATTGGTGGCTGCCGCAGTCCGGCCATGGCGTGCGCACACGCGTTGCCGACGACCGGATATGGCTCGCCTACGCCACCGCGCACTATGTGGAAGCGACCGGCGATCTCGCGGTGCTTGACGAGCTGGTGCCATTTCTCGAAGGCCAGGTGCTGCAAACCGGCGAGCACGACGTCTACTTCAAGCCCACGCTCGCGGAACACAGTGCAACGCTCTTCGAGCACTGCGCGCGCGGACTTGACCAGGGTCTCGCGCTCGGCGAACACGGCTTGCCATTGTTCGGCACGGGCGACTGGAACGACGGCATGAACCGGGTCGGAGAGATGGGTAAAGGCGAGAGCACATGGCTGGGCTGGTTCCTGCACGCGACGCTGGCGGCATTCGCACCGTTGGCGAATGCACGCAATGAAGAAACGCGCGCGTCGAAGTGGCTGTCGCACGCGGCCGCGCTGCGAACCTCGCTCGAGCGTGAAGCGTGGGATGGCGATTGGTACCGGCGCGGCTATTTCGACGATGGCACGCCGCTCGGCTCGTCGACCGGCGATGCATGCCGCATCGATTCGATCGCGCAATCCTGGAGCGTGATGTCCGGCGCGGGGAATCCGGCGCGTGCTCTGCGTGCCATGGCCGCCGTGGACGAGCAGCTCATTCGTCGCGGCGATGGTCTTGCGTTGCTCTTCACGCCGCCCTTCGATCGGACGCCCCTCGATCCCGGATACATCAAGGGCTATCCGCCCGGCATCCGGGAAAATGGCGGCCAATACACTCATGCTGCGACGTGGTCGGCGATCGCCTTCGCGGCGCTCGGCGATGGAGACAAGTCGGCCGAACTGTTCTCGCTCATGAATCCGATCAAGCGCACGAGCACGCGAGCCGATTTGCGGCGTTACAAGGTCGAGCCCTACGTCGTAGCCGCCGATGTCTATTCGGTTGCTCCGCACGTCGGGCGCGGGGGATGGACCTGGTACACCGGCTCGGCCGGCTGGCTGTACCGGGCCGGCATCGAAGCGATCCTCGGCTTTCGTGTGCAGGGAGCGTTCTTGCTCCTCGCTCCCTGCATCCCCAAGGCGTGGCCGCGGTTCGAGATCGCCTTCAAATATCGCTCTGCGCGTTACCAGATCGCAGTCGAGAACCCGCATGGCGTCAGCCGTGGCGTCGCTTACGTCGAGCTCGACGGCACGGCCCTGCCGCAAGGTGCAACGCGACTTGCGCTCGTCGATGATGGTGAAGCGCACAAGGTGCGCCTGATCCTCGGGCAGGCATAGCCGATGTTCGCGACGACACACGTTGCTGCAATAACCATGACTGCGCCGATGTCTTGTATTGCTATAGTGTGCAAGAGTGGCTCGTCGTACGCTTGGTAGCTGCGACGGCCGTCCCGTGGAGTTCCCATATGTCGCGCATGGTCAAGTGCATCAAGCTCGGGCGCGAGGCCGAGGCGCTCGATTTCCCGCCCTATCCGGGCGAGCTCGGCAAACGCATCTTCGAGAACGTGTCGAAGCAAGCGTGGAAGCAGTGGCTCGAGCAGCAGAAGATGCTGGTGAACGAGAACCAGCTCAACCTCGCCGACAAGAAGGCGCGCGACTACCTCGCGCAGCAGATGGAGAACCATTTCTTCGGCAGCGGCGCCGACGTTGCTTCCGGCTACACCCCGCCGCAACAGAAGTAGGCATGGAAAGCAACACGCCTCGACCCACGGAAATCAAGCTGCACCAGAAGTCGCGGGTGCTGGAAATCTCGTTCGCCGACGGCAGGACGTTGCAGCTGCCCTGCGAATTCCTGCGGGTCTACTCGCCTTCGGCCGAAGTGCGCGGCCACGGCCCGGGACAGGAAGTGCTGCAGGTGGGCAAGAAAAATGTGGAGGTCACCCATATCGAGCCGGCGGGCAGCTACGCGATCCAGCTCACCTTCTCCGACGGCCACGACACCGGGATCTACTCATGGGAACTGCTGTACGAATACGGCCTGCGCCAGGAGGAGATGTGGCAGCACTATCTCAAGCGCCTGGCAGAGGCCGGGGCGAGCCGCGAGCCGGGCCCCGCGCCTTTCGAGCAGCGGCCAAAATCAAAATAGCCGACGCATTCAAGGTCGTCCTCATCAACCCCTATGAGCTGGGGCGGCAGCCGTTCGCCCTCGCCGAGCCTGCCGCGTGGCTCAAGCGCGAGGGCTTTGCGGTGAGTTGCCTCGATCTTTCGCTGCAGAAGCTCGAGCCTGAAATCCTGAAGGGTGCGGGCATGGTGGCCATTTATGTGGGCATGCATACCGCCACCCGCATCGCGATCGAGGCCCTGCCCCGCATCAAGCAGCTCGCCCCGAAGGCCCACCTCTGCGTCTACGGGCTCTACGCCCCCATGAACGAGGCGCTGCTGCGCGGACTGGGCGTGAGCACGGTGCTGGGCGGGGAGCTGGAGCCCGCGCTGCTTTCGCTGTGCCAGCGAATCCGGGCCAATGGAACGGCGATGCCGCAAAGCGAGCCGGTCACCAGCCTTTGCAAGGTCCGATTCGAGGTGCCGGACCGCAGCGGCCTGCCGAAGCTCTCCCGCTACGCGCACCTGGTGTTGCCGGACGGATCTACCCGCGTAGCCGGGTTTGCCGAGGGCAGCCGGGGCTGCAAGCACCTTTGCCGGCACTGCCCCGTGGTCCCGGTGTACCAGGGGAAGTTCCGCATCGTCCCGGCAGACGTGGTGATCGAAGACATCCGGCAGCAGGTAAGCGAAGGGGCAACCCATATTTCCTTCGGCGACCCGGACTTCTTCAACGGTCCCACTCATGGCCTGAGGCTCGCGCGCGCCTTGCACGAGGCGTTCCCGGAGGTCACATTCGACGCCACCATAAAAATCCAGCACCTCATCGATCACGCCGAACTGCTGCCCGAATTGCGGGCGAGCGGATGCCTGTTCATCACCTCTGCGGTGGAAGCCGTGGACGACGACATCCTGCGCCTTCTCGACAAGCACCATACCAGCCGGGACTTCGACCGCGCGGTGGCGCTCACCCGCGAAGCCGGCATTGCGCTCGCGCCGACCTTTGTCGCCTTCACCCCGTGGACGACGTTGGATGGCTATATCGCGCTGCTCGAGCGGCTTGTGGAGCTGCGGCTGGTGGAAAGCGTGCCCCCGGTGCAGTTCACCATCCGGCTGCTCGTGCCCGAGGGCTCCTGGCTTCTCAAGCTCCCCGGTTTCAGGGACAAACTGATGGCCTTCGATCCCGGGCTCCTCGGCTATCCGTGGCGCCATTCCGAGCCCCGGGTAGATCGTCTGCAGCAGGCGCTGCAGGCCTTGGTGGCTCGAGCTGAAAAGGAGAAGCTCCCGCGCCGCGAAGTGTTCGCCGCCATTTGGCGCGTGGCGCACGAGGCCGCAGGTCGAACCGCTGCAAATTTCGCGGGGAATCTGGGATCTCCGATTCCCCGTCTGTCGGAACCGTGGTACTGCTGCGCCGAGCCCACCGACCAGCAGCTCCAGTCTTTCTGAACCAGCCGATCATGAAGCGCGTCCTGCTGCTTTTGCCCACGACGGGCTACCGCAACGCCGATTTTCTTGCGGCGGCGAAAAAGCTGGGCGTGGAGATCGTGGCCGTGGCCAACTATTGCCACCAACTGGCCCCATCCTGGGGTCTGCCTCCCATCATGGCGCTGCATTTCGACCGGCCGGAGCAGGCGGCCGACACAGTCTTGCGGGAGATCGACGGCGATTTCGATGCGGTGCTGGCGGTGGACGATTCTGGCGTCGAGCTTGCCGCGCTGCTTTCAGAGCGTCTTGGCCTGCCGGGAAATCCCGCCGACGCGGTGCGCCGGGTGCGCGACAAGCTGGCGTTTCGCCGGCTGCTCGAGGAACGGGAATTCCGCTGCCCTCGATTCCATCATCTGCCGAGCGGCGCAGGCCCCGGGAAAATGGTTCCCGAGTTGAAGTTTCCCGTGGTAGTGAAGGCGCGGCGTTTGTCGGGGAGCCGCGGCGTGATCCGTGCCGATGATTCCGCAGCGCTGGTGCGCGCGGTGAACTGGGTGCGCGCCATCCAGTCCCGGGCCGACCGGGACGCCGAGGAGCTGGGCCTTATCATCGAGGACTTCATTCCGGGGCGCGAGTACGCACTGGAAGGCACCCTGGAACGGGGGGAGCTCACCACCCTCGCTCTCTTCGACAAGCCCGATCCCCTGGACGGGCCCTACTTCGAGGAAACGCTCTACATCACACCGTCGCGGCTGCCGGAGGCGCTCCAGGAGCGCATCCATCGTGAGGTGGCCCGCGCCTGCCGCGCTGCCGAACTCATGACTGGGCCAGTGCACGCCGAAGTGCGGGTCAATGACCAGGGTATCTGGATTCTGGAGGTCGCGGCCCGCTCCATCGGCGGCTTATGCGGGCGGGTGCTCACCCATTTCCTGGGCATGAGCCTCGAGGAGCTGATCTTGCGCCAGGTGGTGGCCGCACCGCTCGCCGTCGTCCACACGGCCGGCGAGGGCGGCGAGGGCGGCGCCGCGGCAGTCATGATGATCCCGATTCCACGGCGCGGCATTTTCCATGGGCTCGAGGGCCTCGCCGCCGCGCAGTCGGTGCCCGGCGTCACCGCGGTGACGATTACGGCGCAGCCGGGCCAGATCATTGCGCCGCCTCCGGATGGGGCGAGCTACCTGGGGTTCATCTTCTCCCGGGCGGCGAGCCCCGCGCAGGCGGAAAACGCGCTGCGCAGCGCCCACCGCCGGCTGCACTTCGACATCCGCCCCGAGTATCCGGCGATCGAAGCGCCCGCGCTTATCCCCGGTCGCCCTTGATGTAGTGCTCGAGCTGGTCGATGATGAATTTCTGCTCGGAGATGATGTCTTTCACCAGGTCGCCGATGGAGACGAGGCCGATCAGCTTGCCGCCAGCCACGACGGGCAAGTGGCGCAGGCGGTTGTCGGTCATCAGCGCCATGCATTCCTCGTTGGTCTGGTCCGGGCGCACATACATGACCGGGGACGTCATGATGTCGCGGACCGGCGTGTCTTTCGATGACCGGCCCATGAGCACGATCTTCCGTGCGTAGTCGCGTTCGGTGATGATGCCGAGGATTTTCGCGTCCTCCATCACCAGGAGCGCGCCGATGTTCTTCTCCGCCATCCGCTTGACGGCGTCGAGCACCGACGTCGAGGGCGTGATGGTCTGGACGGCCTGCTCGGGTTTGGTCTTAAGAATTTGCGCCACGCTTTTCATGGGCGGTTCTCCGTGGGGATCTGCTGCTGCCTAAGGTGCGGCTGCTTCATCCGAGCCTCCTTCACGCATCATGGTGCCAGAAAGCTCCACTGCAAAGCGAGCCAAGCAAGCCCTCAGACCGTCCCGCAGTAAGGCCTGGATCGCGCCCGCCCGTCTTTATCGGGTCGTCCGGCGCCAAAGCCCTCTTTGCCGTTGGACGAAAAAAGAGCGTAAAGTCCACAGTAGAATTAGTGCAAGTTGTCATCGCAGCAAGAATTGCGGGAGGGGCGACAATGGACGCACGGGAGCAAGCTGAATTTGCCGAGGCGATCGCCGAAGCAGAGAGGCTGATTGCACGTACCGCGGCAGTCATTCAGCGCGCCAAATCCAGAAGCCACGAAGAGATCTACGAACACGTAGACGTGATCTCCAAACGGATCAGCGAGCTAAGGGTGTGGTGCGAATGGCTTCGGCTTGTCGTACTTGGCGCCATCGAGCCTTCGACTTCCGCAGACGCGAAAGCGCGGCAAGGTGTGGATCGCAGGCATGCAATCGACCGCCGGGTCGCCGGGATGCGCAAACAGTTGCTTTCGCGCACCGCAAAGCTGCAGAAAGTCGGCTGATTTCAGTCCTGGAATTCTGTGGTTTTGGTAGGCCGTGGCGGATTCGAACGGGCACGATAGACCCGCAGGGTTCCCTGCAGCATGCCTCTCCCGTATCACCCCATACCCGACAACGCCTGAAGCAGCTCGTGGGGGAGGGTGGCCGGTCCTCCAGCGTGCCCGCGCTTGCCTGAATGGTGTGGGCGGGTGCAGTATCGGCTTCGACGCGGAAATCAACGCCTGGCGCCGGCTTCGGCGCCCCTCACGCGGGATCTCCACGGTTCTGTCGCACCCCGAGGGCCGGGCAAGGCGGATTGATTTTTGTGTCGCTTTTCTGGGAGGAGGAAACATGAAATATGCACGCCTGAGTGTCGCTGCTGCAGTACTCGCCGCGCTCGCCGCTTGCGCGCAGATGGGCGCGACACCCGGCAAGCGCGAGCTGATGATCGTCGGCAACGACGAGAAGACGACCATCGACAACGGCGATTTCGTCTTTAGTGCGCCGGGCAAGGACACGGTATCCATCGTGGATATCGGGACTGACCCGCTGGCGCCGAAGATCATAGCCAACCTGCCGCTGATGAATTCGATCTTCGGGCCGCCGACCAACCTCGCGATCACGCCGGACGAAAGCCTCGCATTGGTGGCGAACTCGATGGACTGGCAGAAGGACGGCTCGAACTGGAAGCCGGTACCTGACAATAAGCTCTACGTGATCGATCTCAAGGCGAATCCGCCGGCGCTGATCGACACGGTTGCCGTCGGCAGGCAGCCCTCGGGCATGGCGATCAACCGGGCGGGAAACCTCGCGCTGACCGCCAACCGCGCCGACAACTCGATCAGCGTTCTGCGTATCGCGGGCAAGAAGGTGACGCTCATCGACACCGTGGCGATTGGCGAGCATGTGGCACACGTGGTGTTCGTGCCCGACGGCAAGCGCGCTCTCGCCGGGAAGTTCCCCGGCCACAAGGTCGCGGTGCTGCAGATTGACGGTGAAAAGGTTACCTACGCCAAGCAGGACATTGCTGTAGGGCTGTGGCCCTACAACGTGGACGTCACGCCCGACGGCAAGCTCGCGCTGAGCGCCGACAACGGCAACGGCGGCAGGTCCGACGGGCACGTGGACACGGTAAGCGTGATCGACCTTGAAGCCAATCCGCCGCGCGTCATCGACAAGGTCGTGGTGGGCGACGCGCCCGAGGGCCTGGCGATCAGTCCGACGGGAAAGCTCGCGGTCGCCGTGCTGCTGAAGGGTGCGGACGCGCCAAGGAATGCATGGTTCTACAACCGCAATTCGTCGGTGGTGGCGCTGAAGATCGACGGCAAGAAGGTCACGCGCACCAATGAAGTCCAGGTGCGCGGGCTGCCCGAGGGCGCAGTGTTCAGCAGCGACGGGCAGTACCTCTACGTCGGTAACTACATGGATCGCGACATCTCGATCCTGAAGGTCGAGGGCGACCAGCTCGTCAACACCGGGAAATCGCTTGCGTTGCCGGGGCAGCCCGCGTCGATGCGCGGGCGCAGCGCCAACCGCTAGCCCTCCATTCGTCACGCTTTGCCTACGGTCAGAAAACAAAAGGGCCCAGCATCTCTGCTGAGCCCTTGGAGTTCTTGGTAGGCCGTGGCGGATTCGAACCGCCGACCAACGGATTAAAAGTCCGCTGCTCTACCAGCTGAGCTAACGACCCGATGTTGTATTACGCGGAAAGGGCGCGATTTTATCAGCCCTCGCGGGCGATGCGCCAGTGCTGTCACTCGATGTAGCGCGTCGTGTCCTCGATGCCCGCGTCGACGAAGCCCGCCTTGCGGATGCGGCAGGCGTCGCACCTGCCGCAGGCCCGCCCCTCGGCATCGGGCTGGTAGCAGGTCACCGTCTCGGCCGGGTCCACTCCCAGTTCCAGCGCCAGCTTGATGATCCTGGCCTTCGGCAGATCGATCAGCGGCGCGCTGATGTGGATCCGCTTGCCCTCCACCGCCGCCTTCGTCGCCAGATTGGCCATCGCTTCGTAGGCCCGCAAGTACTCAGGACGGCAGTCCGGGTACCCAGAATAGTCCACTGCGTTCGCCCCGACGAAGATGTGTTGCGCCTGCAATACCTCCGCCCAGCCGAGCGCCAGCGAAAGGAGGATCGTGTTGCGCGCCGGAACGTAGGTCACGGGAATCCCGGCCTTCACGCCCTGGTCGGGAATTGCGATAGACCGGTCGGTCAGCGCCGACCCGCCGAACTGCGCCAAGTCGATCTTCACGATGCGGTGTTCGACCGCCCCGAGCCGTCGCGCGACGCGCTTCGCCGCCTCCAGCTCCGCTCCATGCCGCTGGCCGTAGTCCACCGACAGGCAATGGCAGGCATAGCCCTCGCGCCGCGCCCAGGCGAGCGCGGTGGCGGAATCCAGACCGCCGGAAAGGAGGACGACCGCGTTCAGCGCTTGGCCGCCTGGGCGAGCCGCAGCTTCGCGTTCGCCGCGGCCTGGCTGCCCGGGTACTTCGCCAGCACGCCCTGCAGCGTCTTCTGCGCCGCGGCCCGGTCGCCCATCGCCTCCTGCGAGCTGGCGATCGACAGCATCGCGTCCGCCGCCTTGGCGTCGGTGGGCCAGGTGGCGATCACCTTCTGGTGCGCGGCGATGGCGTTCTTGTAGTCGCGCTGCCCGGAGTAGCCCATGCCGATCCAGTACTGCGCATTGGGCGCCAGCTTGCTGTCCGGATAAGTGACCAGCAGCCCCTGCAGCGTGGAGATCGCCGCCGAGTAGTTGCCCAGCTTGAACTGGTTGAGGGCCGCTTCGTACACCTTGTTCTCGGCGGCGCTCGGCGAGGCGTCCGCGGGCGGCTTCTCCGGCGGCGCGGCGGCGGCCTGCTCCTTCACCTGCTCGAGCCGGCGCAGCCGCGTGTCGATGTCCACGTACAGGTCCTTCTGCCGCTTCTCCATGTTCTCCAGCTGGTTGAGCATCACCTCGATCTGGCCGCGGCTGCGCGCGAACTCCGCGCGCAGCGCCTCGATCTGGCCGGCGAGGTCGAGGATCGCGCGCCGCTCCACCGCCGAGGACTCGATGGCGGCGAGGCGCGCGTCGATACGTTGCTGAGTTGCTTGGAGCTCTTGGCGCAGGTCGTCGACGCGGCGCTTCGTCTCCGAGTCGCCGAACAGCTGGGCGGAAGACGCTCCTACCCAGCCCAGCAGCGCCGCAACCAGCAGCCAGCGCATCAGTACTCGCCCGGGTAGAGCATGTCGCTGCGCCGGTTCTGCGCCCAGGCCTCTTCGCTGGCGCCGGCGGCGCGCGGCTTCTCCTCGCCCAGGCTCACCGCCTCGATCTGGTCTTCGCGCCCGCCCAGCAGCAGCAGCATGCGTTTCACGCTCTCCGAGCGGCGCTGGCCAAGCGCGATGTTGTACTCGCGGCTGCCGCGCTCGTCGGTGTTGCCCTGGATCAGCATCCTGGTGGCGCCGTTCTCGCGCAGGTACTTCGCGTGCGCCTCGATCAGCGGCTTGTACTCGTCCTTCACGTCGTACTTGTCGAAGTCGTAGTACACCGAGCGCTTGGAGAGGATGTTGTTCGGGTCCTTCAGCGCGCTCGCGCCCGTTCCCGGCCGGCCGGTGAGGTCGACGCCGCCGATCGGCTTGCTCTCCACCGGCCGGGCGGTGGCGCCGGGCTTGCCGGCGCCGCGGTCTTCCACCGACGCCGGCGGCTGCTGCTCCGGCGTCTGCGTGCTCGCGCACGCGGCGAGCAGGGAAGCGATCAGGACTGCCCAGAGGATTCGCATGGCTGAACTCCTTCTCATTGAATCAGGGGACCCCAGGCGGGCTCGCGCACGTCGCCCGCGGAAAGCGTGAGGCGCTGCTTGACGCGGCCGTCGGAGGACACCGCGGAAAGCACGCCGCGCCCGCCGATCACCGTCGCCAGCAGGATCTGGCGTCCGTTGGGGGCGAAGCTCGGCGACTCGTCGAACTCGCTGTCAGTGAGGACCTGGACCTGCCGGGTATTCAGATCGAGCAGCGCGGCCTGGAACTTGCCGCCATTGCGCATGATGTAGGCGAGGCTCTTGCCGTCGGGACTGACGCGCGGGGTGACATTATAGCTCCCCTCGAAGGTGACCCGCTGCGCTTCGCCGCCCGCCGCCGGCATGCGGTAGATCTGCGGGCTGCCGCCGCGATCCGAGGTGAAGTAGAGCCACTGCCCGTCGGAGGAGAAGTTCGGCTCGGTGTCGATGCCGCCCGAGTTGCTGAGGCGGCGCGGGTTGCTGCCGTCGGGGTTGATCAGGTAGATCTGCGAGTTGCCGTCGCGCGACAGCGCTACCGCGAGCTTCGATCCGTCGGGCGCCCAGGCCGGCGCCGAGTTGGAGCCCTTGAAGTTGGCCACCACGTTCTGCTTGGGCACCTCGACGTCCTGCACGTACACGATCGGCTTCTTGTTCTGGAAGGAAACGTAGGCGATGCGCTTGCCGTTGGGCGACCAGGCGGGCGAGATGATCGGCTCGTTGGACACCAGCATCGCCTGCTCATTCGCGCCGTCGGCGTCCGCCACCTGCAGCTCGTAGCGCGTGCCGCGCTTCACCACGTAGGCGATCTTGGTGGAGAACACGCCCTTCTCGCCGGTGAGCTTCTCGTAGACGTAGTCGGCGATGCGGTGGGCGGTGGCGCGCAGCTGGTCGCGCGACATGGTGTAGGCCACGCCGCCGATCGCCGACTGCTTCACCACGTCGTACAGGCGGAAGCGCACCTCGAAGCGGCCATCGGTGCGCACGGCGACCGAGCCGAGCACCAGCGCGTCGGCGAGCCGCGATTTCCACTCCGCGTAGTTGACGTTCGAGGCCTCGGTCGGCTGCGGCACCAGCGGCGGCACCTCGAGCGCGCGGAACAGCCCGCTCCTCTCGAGGTCGGCGCGCACGATCGAGGTGATCCCCGGCGGCAGCGCGCCCTCGCCGGCGAACGGCGCAATGGCGACGGGGATGCGCTGCGCGCCCGCGCCGGTGATTTCGATCGAGAGCTGGGCCAGGACCGGCCACGCGGCGAGCGACAGCATTGCCGCCGCAAGGAGTTTTCTCATGCGGGTGATTATATTTCAGTCCACCGGCCGGAACGTCAGCTTCAGCTCGCGCGCGAAGTCCGACGGACTGTCGGGCTTAGGCAACGGCGAAGACTTGAGGATCGCGCGATGCACTGCGTCGTCGTACGCCGTATACCCGCTCGAGATCACCAGCTTCGCGTCCAGCACTTCGCCGGTGGGCAGCTGCGTCACGAGGAACAGCGCTTCCGGATTTCCCTTGATGCCGGGCGGCAGGGCGATGTTGCCGCGGATCTTGGCGCGCACCTTGTCGACCCAGATGGCCATCGCCCTGTCGCGCGCGGCGGCGGCGCTGTACGAGGCATCGCGCGTCAGCTGGTCCTTGATCACCTCGCGCTCGCGCTCCGCCGCGAGCACCTGCTGCTCGCGCGCCAACTCCTCGCGCAGGCGCTGCTGCGCAAGCCTGTCGTCCGGCTTGGGCGGCACGGGCTTGGCGACCGGCCTGGGCTTCGCCTCCGGCTTTGGCTTGGGTTTCGGCGGTTCCTTGATCGCGATGTCCGGCTTCTCGATGCGCGGCTCGGGCTTCGCTTCGGGTACCGGCGCGGGCTTGGGCGGCTGCGGTTCGATCACCGGAGCTGGCGGGGGCGGCGGCTGCCACAGCTCGACCGAGACTACCTCCGGCGCGCGGCTCTGCCAACGCACACCGAAGGTCAGCACGACGGCGAGCAGGACATGCACCGCGACGGCGAGCATGATCGCCGGGGCGAGGCTTTCCTCGCCCCGCCATTCGAGGAACGGCCCAGCGAGTGCCGCGCTCATTGCGCCGGCTTCACCAGCAGGCCGACGCGGCGCACCTGCTGCTTCTGCAGCTCGTCCATCACCTGCAGCACCGCCTCGTAGCGCACGTCCTTGTCGGCGGCGATCAGCACCGGCTGCTGCGGGTTCTTGGCCTGCCGGTCGCGGATCGCGCGCGCCAGCTCGCCCCGCGCGATGCGCCGCTCCTCGGTCAGCGCACCCTTGGCGTCGCGGCTGCGCAGCAGCAGCGCGCCGCTCTCGCGGATCACCACTTCGAGCGGCGCCACCGGCGCGTTGGACGCCTTGGACACGGACGGCAGGTCGACCACACCGGGGGTGACCAGCGGCGCCGTGACCATGAAGATGACGAGCAGCACCAGCATCACGTCCACGTAGGGCACGATGTTGATCTCGTGCATCGGGGCGCGCCTGCGGTGCAGCGCCGGCATGGCTACCTCGGCGCCTGCCGTTGCAGGATGTTGGAGAACTCCTCCATGAAGCTTTCGAAGCGGATCGCCAGGCGGTCGATCTGGTGCGAATAGCGGTTGTAGGCCACCACCGCGGGTATCGCGGCGAACAGGCCGATGGCGGTCGCCACCAGCGCCTCGGCGATGCCGGGGGCCACCTGCGCGAGCGTCGCCTGCTGCACGTTCGCCAGGCTCCTGAAGGCGTGCATGATGCCCCAGACCGTGCCGAACAGCCCGACATAGGGGCTGACCGAGCCGGTGGAGGCGAGGAAGGCGAGGTGGCGCTCGAGGTGGTCCATCTCGCGCTGGTAGGTGGCGCGCATCGCGCGCCGCGCGCCGTCCACCATCACACTCGGGTCGGTGGTGCTGCGCTGGTTGCGCAGCTTGGTGAACTCGCGGAAACCCGACTCGAAGATGCGCTCCAGGCTGCCGATGGTGTGGCGGTTGTTGACTGCGCCCTGGTAGAGCAGGTTCAGGTCCCCTCCGCCCCAGAACTCGCGCTCGAAGAGCTCGGTCTGCGCGCGCGCGCGGCGGATGGCGAACCACTTGCTGAAGATGAACATCCAGGACAGGAACGACACCGCGAGCAACAGCAGCAGCACCGCCTTGACCACCAGGCTCGCGCCGACGATCAGGGTCCAGATCTCGAGATCGGCTGTGACGTTCATCGGGTCAGGCGGCGAGCCGTCGGGCGAGCGACGCCAGGATCAGTGCGGGGTCTCGCTGCACCAGCCGATTGTAGACCGGAACCCGACTAGCCGCGCCCACCGGGCCCGAGCAAGTCGTGCGCGCCCGACGGCGCGACGATGCCGAAGTGGCGGTAGGCGGCGAGCGTGGCGACGCGGCCGCGCGGCGTGCGCTGCAGGTAGCCCTGCTGGATGAGGAAGGGCTCGAGCACGTCTTCGATGGTGTCGGTCTCCTCGCCGATGGCGTGCGCCAGGTTCTCCACGCCCACCGGTCCGCCGCCGAACTTCTCGATCACCGCGAGCAGCAGCTTCCTGTCCATCACGTCCAGGCCGAGCACGTCCACGTCGAGCATGCGCAGGGCGTCGTCGGCCACCGCCCGCGTCACCGCGCCCTCGGCCTTCACCTGCGCGTAGTCGCGCACGCGGCGCAGCAGGCGGTTGGCGATGCGCGGCGTGCCGCGCGCGCGGCGCGCGATCTCGGCGCCGCCTTCCTCCGCCAGCTCGACCTCCAGCAGGCCGGCCGAGCGGCGCACGATCGAGGCGAGCTCGAGCGCGCTGTAGAACTCGAGCCGCGCCACGATGCCGAAGCGGTCGCGCAGCGGATTGGTCAACATCCCGGCGCGCGTGGTGGCGCCCACCAGCGTGAACGGCGGCAGGTCGAGCTTGATCGAGCGCGCCGCCGGCCCCTCGCCGATCATGATGTCGATCTGGTAGTCCTCGAGCGCCGGGTAGAGGATCTCCTCCACCACCGGCGACAGGCGGTGGATCTCGTCGATGAACAGCACGTCCCGCGGCTCGAGGTTGGTGAGCAGCGCCGCGATGTCGCCCGGGCGCTCGAGCACCGGGCCCGAGGTCTGGCGCAGGTTGACGCCCATCTCGCGCGCGATGATGTGCGCGAGCGTCGTCTTGCCCAGGCCGGGCGGGCCGAACAGCAGCACGTGGTCCAGCGCTTCGCCGCGGCCGCGCGCCGCCTGGATGAAGATCTCCAGCTGGCTGCGCACCTTGTCCTGGCCGACATAGTCGGCGAGCCGCACGGGCCGCAGGGAGCGCTCGAACTGCTCCTCCTGCGGCGTGGCCGGGGCGACGGCCATCAGGCGGTCGGTATCGACTGACATTGCGGGATTTTGCCAGAGCGGGGCCGTTTGCCCTTGAAGATCATTAAGCGCAGGCATAGGATTTCATGCGTGAGAACCGCCAAGCTGACCCTGATCGCAGTTGCCGCTTGGTTTTTGCCCGGCGGGCTTCCAGGCGCCTTGGCCCAGGTCCAGGTCCAATCCGAACCCGGGTGGTACCTCGGCACGGGCCTGATCCCGCCCAAGCCGCGCCCCACGGAGCCGCGTGAGGCCAGCGAGCCCGGTTACCAGCAGTTCGGCGGTTACCGCTTCACGCGCCACTGGAGCGTCAATTTCGGCTTTGCCGGAAGCTCGCAATCGAACGCCTGGACGGTCTCCGGCAGCGGTCTGCTGCCCATCGGCCGCTCATTCTCGCTGCAGGGCCGGCTGGGCCTCGCCGTGCCGACCTCCGAGCTCTCGCTC